>JAXHTI010000034.1:0-19501 GCA_034190045.1 Pseudomonadota bacterium | reverse complement strand
AGTGCTGAGTGCTGAGTGCTGAGTGCTGAGTTGCAGTTCACCACAATTCAAAACTCATCATTCAAAATTCAACATTATTTTCGGCCTCTGCGTTGAGATCTTTTCTCTGTCAGATTCACCGGCCCCAAAGATCAGCGTTTCTTTTTTGAGGTTTTTTTCTTTGCCTGTTTTTTCTTTTTGCCGGTGTAGAACACGCCGGGGATCCAGGTTTTGTAGAGCTGGGCGGTTTCCTTGGTGTCCTCGCGGGCTTCATCCACGAATTTGAACAGATTGATGCCGATCCGGATTACGTCGCCGTGACGCAACTTGTGCAGCGTCACGGGGTGATCGTTGACGAAGGTGCGATTGGTGGAATCCAGATCCTGAAGCATAAATTCAATACGGCCGCTTTGATCCGGTGCAGCCATGACTTCGATGACCGCGTGTTCCTTGCTGACCAGTTCATCTTCCAGGCTGATGTCGTTCTCGCTGTTGCGGCCGATGGTGATCCGCTGTTTGTCGATCGGCAGTTTGATGCCGGCACTGTCATCGGTTTTCTGCACTAAAAGCGCCATGTCCGGCTCCGTTAACTCATCAGGGCAATAAAATAGGGCAGCCAGGCCAGCAACACCAGGATTCCCGCGATCAGGACAGTATTGCGCACCCGGCCATAACGTGCGTGTTCCTCGCCGCTACTCTGGCTGCGCAACATGGTTGTCATCAGGGAATCCAGCATCAGCAACATAAACAGCAACGGGGCCAGCACCGGAATCAGCAGGGTCGGGACCACATCCCAGCCATGATAGACCGGTGAGGCTCCCGGTTGCGGCTGCAGGATGACCGTCAGCAACGCACACAGGATCAGCACAACACGCAGCGGCTTGAGCTCAATCAATAACTGCTTCATCAACAGGCGCTCTTTTTAATGGGTCGTATTTGATATTTATCCGAAGTACCGATGTACACGGTCTGTTTGGAGTATACAAGTTTATCGCCGCATCAGTGAAAACCGTGTTTGCCGGCACCGGGATCAAAATCCACGCGCACCTGGTTCTCGTGCGGCCGATCGAAGACCAGGTCGATACTGAAACTCTCGCCCTTGAGATCGGCGCGGATCTGTTTTAATTCAGGCAGGCGTTCGGCCAGGTAGGAACAGGTCGCGGCAATCCGCGGCTCATTATCGCTTTGAATCGACTCCAGCAGGGCATTGGCCACGTACTTGGCGCGCTGGGTCTGATCCGGTTGCTCGATGCGTTGCCCGGCCAGCTCGATGCCCTGGTCCATCTCCCTGTCCATTTTATCCAGATACTGATTCTGCAGATCGCTGAGGGCTTTGTTGCGGTCATATTCTATCGTCTCCTGGCCATTGACCAGCACCGCGACTTTTTCACTCATGGTCGACTCCCTATTTATAACAGGCAGCCATCTTAGCAGAGAGACGGAATTGACCACGAACCGGGCAATTCATTCACCGGTTTATGGTCAAAAACCCACCAGATGCATGGTTTTTGCGAATAAGAATCATTTTTATATTCAAGTTTGCTAATCCCCGTCCGATTACCCGGGAACATCTACCCATACCGTTATTTGCTCGAGGCACCCCCATGTTGAACAAACTGTCTATCGGAGCCCGCCTGCGGCTCGGTTTCATCCTGGTCCTGGTTCTGGTTCTGGCCATGATCCTGCCGGTCATGTTCACCCAGGTGAATGACATCGTCGGCCAGGCGGAGAAGCATGAATTACGCAACCTGTATGAAAGCGCCAACGCCGAGCTGGCCTCGGAAGGCCGGCTGGCCGAGGCGCTGAGTGTCACCCTGGCCTCCCTGCCCTCTGTGCAGGAGCATTTCGCCGCAGGTAACCGCGAGGCGCTCGCCGGGATCACCGTACCGCTGTTCAACACCCTCGAACAGCAGTATGCCGTGCGCCAGTTCCATTTCCATCGCCCGCCGGCGACCTCCTTTTTGCGCGCGCACAAACCCGAAAAATTCGGGGACGACCTGTCCGGTTTTCGTAAAACGGTCCTGGCCGTCAATCAGGAGCGTCAGCAGGTGCAGGGACTGGAAAAAGGGGTCGCCGGCCTCGGCATCCGCGGGATCAGCCCGGTGTTCGCCCGTGGCGAGCATCTCGGCTCGGTGGAATTCGGCATGTCCTTCGGCCAGCCGTTTTTCGATAAATTCAAAGCCAAGTATGACGTGGATATCGCGCTGCATCTGAACAACGACGGGGAGTTTCAGACCTTCGGATCCACGCTGGGCGAAACCCGCCTGCTGGACGAATCGGCCCTGCAGGCCGCCTATAACGGTGAGGCCCGGGTGGTGAACACCACGCACGACGATGTGCCTTATGCGGTGTATGGCCGGGTCATCAAAGACTTCAGCGGCAACCCCGTCGGCGTGCTCGAGATCGCCATGGATCGCAGCCACAACATCAGTGCCCTGACCGAAACCCGCAACCTGATTCTGCTGGCCAGCGCCATTGCCCTGGCCGTGGCCCTGGCTTTCGCCCTGTATATCGGTCGCACGATTTCCCGCCCGCTGCGCAACGCCGCGGCGGCGATGACCGACATCGCCCAGGGCGAAGGGGATCTGACCCGGCGCCTGCCGGTGAATGGCCAGGATGAGGTCGCCCGTCTGTCTGATGCGTTCAACCAGTTTGCCGAGAAGGTCCGCCTCACCGTGCAACAGGTCGCCGGTTCCACCTCCCAGCTGGCCACCGCCGCCGAAGAGATGTCCCAGGTGACCCAGCAAACCAATGACGGGGTCCGCCAGCAACAGCAGGAAACCGAGCAGGTGGCCACCGCGATTAACGAGATGACCGCCACGGTGCAGGAAGTGGCCCGCCACGCCAGCGAAGCCTCCGGCGCCACGCAACAGGCGGATAACGAGGCGCGTGATGGCAGTGCCGTGGTCGAACAGAGCATCCGCTCGATCAACGACCTGGCCGGTCAACTGGCTTCCGCCGCCGAGGTGGTACACCAGCTCGAGGAGAACAGTGAAAACATCGGCACCGTACTGGATGTGATCAAGGGCGTCGCCGAACAGACCAATTTGCTGGCCCTGAACGCCGCCATCGAGGCGGCCCGGGCCGGTGAACAGGGCCGTGGTTTCGCGGTCGTGGCCGACGAGGTGCGCTCACTGGCCAGCCGGACCCAGCAATCCACCGAGGAAATCCAGCAGATGATCGAGACATTGCAGGAAGGCGCCCGCAATGCCGCGAAGGTCATGCAGTCAAGTCGCGAACAGAGCCAGGAAAGTGTCGAACAGGCCCGTCAGGCAGGCGAATCACTGCGCACCATCGCCAGCGCGGTGACCACGATCAATGACATGAACCTGCAGATCGCCAGCGCCGCCGAGGAGCAGAGCAGCGTGGCGGAAGAGATCAACCGCAACGTGACCAACATTAACGAAGTGGTCAATCAGACGGCAGTGGGTGCGCAACAGACCCAGGTCTCGAGCACTGAACTGGCCCGGCTTTCCCATGAGCTGCAAACACTGGTCAACCAGTTCAGGACCTGAGCAACCGGTTCAGCCGGTGGGCTTGCCCTGCCGGCCGGATTGGCTGATGAAGTCCTCGATCACTTCCACCGGTACCGCCCCGACCTGCTGGGCCTTGAGTTCTCCGGCGGGGTTATAGAGCAGGAAGGTCGGCGTGCCGACCCAGCGCGCGCCGCTTTGCTGCATGAACCAGTCGGCGACGGCGTCGGCATTGCCGATCAGATTGGGAAAATCCACCTTGTGTCGGCGGATAAAGTCTTCCGCGTCTTTTTTACCCGCCCAGCCATCAATGGAGATTCCGACCATGCGGGCATCCTGATCGGAATGGACAAAATGGAAGTCGACATAATTGTGGATTTCACGATTACAGACATGGCAATCGGACGCCCAGATCATCACCACCGTCCACTGCCCCTTGCCCGTAAACTCCTGGATTGTCCGGGGCTCGCCGTCAAAATCCTTTAGCGGTGTTTCACCGATAGCCAGTGTGGGGACCAGACAAATCAGTAACAACCCCACTCGCAACAAACCCGAATAATGTAACGACATAACCTGATAAACCTGCTATTGATTAAATATAAAATCCTGTCATTGTTGACAATACGACAGCCGGGCAAACAAGCGGTTCCGCCATTCAGAACGTCCCTTTCATTCACAGGGAATTATTGGCTCTCACCCCCGGATCAGACAAAATCTACCTGGCAATTATTCCACAAGCTCCGCGACCGATGCAGCCCTGCACTTCAATACCCGATAGACGACGGCAGATCCTTTTCATTACACTTGTCTGGCCGATAAATCAGGTAAATACCTATGAGCCCAAGCGATTTTGACACCTCAAGTGACGCTGAAAACGCCTTTTATGCCGCCTTCAGTGGCGGGAACCTGGAAGCAATGCGTCAGATCTGGCTGGATGGCAATGATACCAGCTGTATTCACCCGATGGGGGATCGACTGCTCGGCACCCACGCGATTCTCAAAAGCTGGGAAACCATCCTCAGAAATACTGGCGATGTCATCATTGAATTATCCGATCGGGTAATCCATGCCACCGACCAGTTCGCCGTACACACACTGGTGGAGAATATTCATTCACAGGAAGAGCCGGAAAATATTTTCCAGTTTGTTGTAACCAATATTTACCAGCAAACCACCGATGGCTGGAAGATGATCCTGCACCACGCCTCGCCCATGCCCCGGGATATCTCGCAGGGAAAAAATCCCGGCCCGGTCGTACACTGACCCTCATCCAGCCGCACTGTATAGCAAGTCGATGGATATGCCAGACTAAAGCTCTCTCGCAGAGGCGCAAAGAAGCAGACCAGAAAAGAACGGTTCTTTGCGTCTTAGCGGGAACAAGTCACTCAGGTATTGACTACCTCTATCACCTGCACCATGCCGTTTTTTACCTGCCATTTGATCTCCAGATCATACAGCTGCATGCCAAATACCCGCTCGCTGTCGGGCGCTCGATCCTGATAGGCCGGACGGGGGTCCTGTTGCAATGCCTGTTCGATCAGGACAGCCAGGCCGGGGTAGTCCGCACTTAATGCCTGAAGTTGCTGCCGGGCAGTCTCCGAGAAGTTGACCGGCAAGCGTTTGTCAGGCGCCTGCGGGGCAAACCCGGCACGGGCATCGGGGACACTGTCGGCATAGGGGATATAGGGTTTGATATCCAGCACCGGCGTACCGTCGATCAGATCGAGGTTACTGACCTGCAGTATCACCCGGCCTTCATCAGTCTGTCCCCCATCGAGGGTCAACAGGGACAGACCGATCGGGTTCGGCCGTTCCGGGGAGCGACTGGCGAAAACCCCGACCCGCCGGTTTCCCCCGAGTCGCGGTGGACGTACAGTCGGTTTCCACGCGTCACGTTTGGCCGCGTGAAAAACAAACACTACCCAGATATGGGAGAACCCTTCGAGCTCGCGCACGGCCTCTTCGCGATTATAGGGGGCCAGTAATTCAATCGTGCCGGTGGCCGCCGGCACCAGTTGTGGCTGGCGAGGCACGCCGAACTTGTCGGTAAAACAGGAATGAACCACGCCAATGGGCGAGAACGAATAGTCCACTACCGGATCTTCTCCAACGCGTAATCAAAAAAGCGCCGGGCATTGGTCAGCCGGATCTTTTGTTCCACCTCGGGCGGCAACTGACTCATCCAGCCACGATGATAGTCATATAACGCACTATACTGGCTCCAGCCATCGTCGGCTTCATGCCAGGTATAGACCTCATGGCCACCTGAAACCGGATCGGTGCCGACCATGATGCGATCCTGAAAGCGCAATATCCACTGTCGCCAGTCATCCGGAATCGGCTGGCCACGGACAACAAAGTCACCATAGTGCCAGGGATCCCGTGCCGACATATCGGCCCAGACATTGGGGCAGGCTTCCATCACCGGCGTGATCGCCTCCGGTTGCAGAATCCCGCCGACATGTGCCCACTGAAAAGTAATATCGGCGTGTTGCTCGCAGATCGACAGCATGTATTCATAACGCGAAGAATCGGTATGGATGTTGACCGGTACATCGTACTCCCGGGCCAGATCCAGCAGTCCGAGAAAGACAGGGTTGTCGCGCCGCGGTCCGGCACCGGCGACCAGGTGAATTTCACCCAGACCGTAAAACTTGCCACTGGCCAGCGCCGCCCTGGCCTTGTCGACAACTTTCTCGTCGTAAAACCAGTTCAACCGGTTGCCGGCATCGTAATAGGGGGTATAAAACGGCACAATCCAGTCCTTGCCCAGCCGCGATAGTTTGAGCGCAAAGTCGGACGGTACACTGGAGACCACGGCCAGCACCACATTATGTTCTTTGAGATCCTCCAGGGCCTGTTCCGGGGTGTAGATCTCGTCCTGATCCCAGTTGTAATGCAGATGGATATCGGCGAAGGGAGGACGCTCCGGTTGCGACACCGACTGGCAGCCAACCACGCTGAATGTTCCGACTACCAGAAACAGGATGATACGCTGCCACATAAGATTCTCCTTCAGGTAAGCGGATTGGTCCGCAATCGGTGTGGCAAGGCGAGATAATCCGCGCTGCCCATTTCGGAAATGCGGCTGACCGCCCGTTCGAAACCGAAGGCGAGGCGCTTGCCTGCATACAGTTCTGCGGGAGATACTTCAGCCGCGGCGACCAGTTTGACATTATGATCATACAGGGCATCGATCAAGTGCACAAAACGCTTGGCAACATTATCGTGCGCTTCACTCATACGAAATATATTACTTATATAGACTGTGTGAAATTGCTGGGCAATCCGGATATAGTCATTGGCCGAACGCGGGGTATTACACAGGGCATTGAAGTCAAACCAGACCACATCGTCAGCCAGCGCCCGGTAGGCAATCGGCCGTTTGTTCACGGTCAACTGGCGATCATGCTTGAGCGTATCCGGCGCCATCTGCTCGATCGCAGTCGCAATCAGTTTTTCACCCTCTTCGGGATCGGCAACATAGAAATTCTGACTGGCTTCCAGTAAACGAAACCGGTAATCGGTGCCCTGCTCCAGATCCACTTCGCAGGTATGCCACTTGAGCAGCTCAATGGCAAACATAAAACGTTCACGCTGCAGACCGTTTTTGTACAGTTCATCAATCGGTATATTGGACGTCGCCACCAGGGTTACGCCCTTGTCAAAAAGTGCCTTGAGCAGCCCCCCAAGCAACATGGCATCGGCAATGTCATGCACATGAAACTCATCCAGGCACAGCACCTTGAGCTGATCGGCAATTTCATTGGCAATAACAACCAGCGGATCCGGGGACCGGGGGAGATCACGAAGGCGCGCATGAATATCGATCATAAAACGATGATAGTGTACGCGGTGCTTGTTTCGAAACGGCAGGCAATCGTAAAAGCTGTCGACCAGGTAGGTCTTGCCGCGCCCGGTGCCGCCGCGGACATACAGACCCCGTACCGGTTCGCTCTGGCGGCCAAACAAACGTCCCATCAGCCCGGGACGTCGATGTTCCGCCGCCAGCAGTTCCTCGTACAGGCGCTGGGTCTGTTCGACCGCCGCGGCCTGCAGCGGGTCATGGACAAATCCCTCACGTTCGAGATCCGACTGATAGCGCTCTCGCGGTGTACTCATAGGGCAGGCGGCATTCCTGAACTGGTGTCTCTATCTAATGTATCGTAGTATTCCGGCAAAACTTGATTCAACCTACGAACACAGCAATATCACGTCAACTTATGATCATTTATCTGCACGGTTTCAACAGTAGCGGGGCCTCGGCCAAGGGTCAGTACTTGCGTGAACAACTGGATGACATACCGGTACTGACGCCAACGTATCATTATGACCCGGCGCGGGCCATCGTGATGTTACAACACCTGGTCGAGGAGTCATTGCGCCTGGACAGGAACCTGTTGCTGGCCGGTGCTTCCCTGGGAGGGTATTACGCACAGTACCTCGGCCAACGTTACGCGCTCAAACGGGTATTAATCAATCCGGCGTTGATGCCCCTGGAGACGCTGGAAACCTATCTGGGAGAAAACGTCAATTATTACACCGGCGAACGTTATACGTTGACCGCCCGACATCTGGATGCACTGCGGGCACTGGATATGCCGCATCCCTGCATCGCCTCCCCACCGACGCTGTTGTTGCTGGACAAGGGTGATGAACTGCTCGATTATCGGCTGGCCGCCCAACGTTATGACAACTGTGCCGATATCCGGCTGTTTGAGGAGGGTGATCATGCCTTCCAGCATTTGCCGGACGCTTTGCCGGCTATCCGGGGGGTGCATGTCCTTCCCTGGCCGGACTCAGGAACCGATAGCGAATAGCGCTTCGAGGTCGTGCCGGGAAAAGGCCTGGAATGCGAGCATGGTTTCGGTATGCTCAATCGGCGCAATCTGTACCATCTTGGCCGTCACCAGCTGTGACAGGGCTTCGTTATCCGCGACCCGGGCAATCGCCACCAGATCGTAATTGCCACTGACCGAATAGACTTCGGTAAACTCTTCCATCGCCGCCAGCTGCTCGGCCACCTCGTTGATCCTGGTGCGCTCGACATTAATCAGAATAATCGATGTAACCATCAAACTCTCTCCCGGGTTGGTCTGTCTGTTAACGCTATAGCCTGCTTCAGCCGCGAAAGCCGCACTGTTTGTGGCTCGCGTCACAGAACGGTTTGTTCTGTGATTGGCCACAACGGCACAGTGCCGCCCGGTTGCGGGTCGTACTGGATGTCCCATCCATGCTCCGAATCGTCAACGGCCCCCGGGCTATCAGCATCGCATCGGTTTTGAGAGTCAGCAGCAATGGGCCGCTGTCGGCCCCGGGTTCTTCACCGCGTTCATCATCAAACCGCGCGGGGTCGCTGAAACCACAGCGCTTGTGGGCCCCGTCGCAAAACGGTTTAGCCTGTGACTGGCCGCAGCGGCACAGCCAGGCATCATCCCCCCGATGCAGGCGGTTTCCCTCGCTATCCTCGAGCGTAATATCGCCTTCGAATTGCAGGGGGCCGTCGGGGCGAACAATCAGGGTATTGGGCTTGCTCAAGGAACCTCCTCGTTGACTCACCGGTCTGCCGCTCGCAGTCACGAACCACGACGGCTATGTTATTATATGCGCTAATGTCGTTGCCACGGTGAATCCCATGCCTCTATACGCCATGCGCCATGGTCGCACCAATTTCAATGATCTCGGTCTGTGTAATGATGACCCGGGCCGCGATGTGCATCTGACCGACACCGGAACTGCCCAGATCGAGGCTGCCGCCGAGAGACTGCGTGACGTACCACTGCAGCATATCATTACTTCCGAGCTGCCCCGTACCCGCCAGAGCGCTGAAATCATCAACCGCTATCATCAGGTCCCGATCAGCGCCCACCCCGATCTCAACGATATTCGCTCGGGTTTTGACGGCCATCCGGTAGCCGACTATTTTGCCGCCACCGGCAGCGACCCGCTGAATACCCGGCCACCCGGCGGGGAGTCGTTGCTCGAACACAAACAACGTATCGGCCGCTTTCTTGACTGGCTGCAGGAACAACCCGAAACAACCCTGCTGCTGGTAGTACATGAAGAGACCCTGCGCGCGCTCAGCGCCCTGCTCAACAAGCTGGACGATCAGACAATGCTCCGGCTGCATTTTGACAACGGCCAGATCGTGGAGTTTGACTGGTGAATTACCCGGCCGACATGGTACCGCAAAGCTGGTTATGGCTTGCCGGGATCTTCTACGCCGTGATTTTGCTGATCGCCATTCGCCAGGTCCACTGGCGCGAGTATCTGCAGCAACCGCACAAGGCCCATGTTTTTCTCGGCAGCAGTGTTGCCCTGATCCTGTTGTGGCAGATCACCACCACCCGTTTGCCGGGCCTGGAATACCATTATCTCGGCGCCACCCTGATGACCCTCATGTTCGGCTGGCAGCGGGCCCTGATCGTGATCAGCCTGGTGTTGCTGGGGCTTATATATAACGGCAGCAGCGACTGGCAAACCTATCCGCTCAATGTACTGGTGATGGGCCTGACCCCGATTCTGATCAGCACAACAATTCTGCGCCTGGCCGAATCCAGGCTGCCACACCATGTCTTCATCTATATTTTCATCAACGGCTTTTTCGGGGCGGCGCTGGCCATGGCCGGCGCCGCCAGTCTGGCCGCCGCCCTGCTGTTGATCGCCGGTGCCTACAGTCCCGGCCAGCTGACCTATGATTACTTTCCCTATCTGCCACTGATGATGTTCCCCGAGGCGTTTATCACGGGTATGTTCAC
Organism: Pseudomonadota bacterium; assembly: GCA_034190045.1. GTDB lineage: Bacteria > Pseudomonadota > Gammaproteobacteria > UBA6429 > Thiohalophilaceae > Thiohalophilus. Next base: position 9,291 of record JAXHTI010000034.1, on the reverse strand, counting down.
CAGCATCCTGGTGGCCATGCGCCCCGAATGGATCGAGACCTTCGACGACGCACGCTATATCAAGGGCAAATAATCACCGCGCCCACTGCGGACAGCGATACACACTGTCGATCAGCCATGACTGACAATTTGTCAGGCTTTTCCTACAGGTTTAATCCGCCCGGACCTACATGACTTTCAGCCTGGTCTGACAGACACCGGGCCCCCACCCGCCTATCCTGAAACCCGTTTGTGGATGACAAAAGAGGAGCACAAATGGGATTCGTCAGAACTATGGGGGGAGGAACACCGCGTTCCGGCCGACATGATCGTGTCAACAACGACCGTTATTTTCATGTCATGGGCCAGGGCTGGTATGCCCTGGCCCGGGAAGGACTCGGCGGGCCGTTTATCGATAAACAGGAGGCCGTGGCGTTCGTTAACAAGGCCAAGGCGGGAGAACTTGTACCGCATAATCAGGATGACGAAGATGCAAACTGATGATCTGGATGATCACCCAACAAAATCAAACTCCGATAATAGTGCTCCACAACGTCATACCGAAAACGGGCTGATTCCACCGCGCAGCTGCCGCTTTTATTTCAACGGCCAGCAATGGTTCTTTCACACACGCGAGCGAATCACCTTCGGCCCGTACGGAACCTACCGCGAGGCAGAACAGGTTCTGCATATCTATTTACGTCGCTGTGGCATCGTTCGCTACAGGCAAATGCTCCGGCCATCCCACTAAATTTTTCGAATGCTCAAAAAAACGGCCACCCCGGGGTGGCCGTTTTTATTACACTGATGAAACAGTGTTTTATTCGATAGAACAGGCTTCGTCAAAATCGAGCCGCGGACCGCGCGGAAAGAGTTTCGATTCATCGCCATAGCCCATGGCACAGATAAAGATCGACTTGACCTTACCATCGGGGAAAAACGCCTCATCCATCTTGGCATTATCGAAACCGGACATCGGTCCGCAATCGAGACCCAGGCTACGCGCCGCCAGCATCAGATAAGCACCCTGCAGCGAGGCATCGCGATGCGCGCTGTCCTGTATCTTCTGGGGCTTGCCCTCGAACCAGGATTTAGCATCGGTATGCGGGAACAGCTTGGGCAGTTTCTCGTAGAACTCCAGATCCATACCGATAATTGCCACTACCGGTGCGGTCATCGATTTTTCCACATTGCCTTCGGCCAGCGCCGGTTTCATCCGGGCCTTGGCTTCGTCGGATTTGACGAACACAAAACGGGCGGGACAGGCATTGGCGCTGGTCGGCCCCCATTTCATCAGGTCGTATAACTGCTGCAACAGCTCGTCGCTGACCGGCCGGTCCTGCCAGCCGTTATGGCTGCGAGCCTTGCGAAACAGTGTATCGAGTGCGTCAGCATTCAGAGCTTCTGCCATGACCTTCTCCATTGATTATCAATTTGGCCGCTATTATGAAGGCCTGCCCCCTACCCTGACAAATGCGGGGTTATTCATTCAACAAATTATTAACACCTCAGCCCGGTACACGATGGCTGACCAGCAGGGCCTCGGGGACATGAAACTTGATCACGGCCGGTAATTCCAGGCAGATTCCCGGTACCGGTTTGACCGACACCCACAGCACGTTAGTTTTCAGGTTCAGATCGGCAAACACCACAGTACGTTGATACAACTGCAGAACATGATCGATGCGACTGATGATTTCCTGACGGATAGGGACGCTGCGTTTGCGCAATCCGGGGATGATCATCATAAAATCACTGAGATATTGCCCGGTCTCATCCCGGATCGGCACCCGGGCATACAACGGCTCGGCCGGTTCCAGCCCCGGCGCGCACATCAACTCGGTTGAATTCATCACCCCTCCCGTCGTGGCACCGCCACACTCGAGCGCTAATCTTATCCTGACCGCAATTTCTGCGAGCATCCCCGGCGTGGTTGACGCTTACCTGTTTATAACGGCAGGTCCTGAAGTAGTTTTAGCAGGCGCTTTGCGAAATACCAACGTTATACCCCCAGTTCAAACAGGCCATTCGCCAAAGCGAGAGGTGATGCAGGAAATTGTTAACCACCGAAAACACTGAAGCCACCGAAACAGAGCGCGCATTATGTATTTTCAGTGTATTCAGTGATACTACTGTGCCGTTGCAGAGTTCATGGTATTGATATCTTCTGCCCCGTAATCGAAGTTAACGGGACGAACGCGGTTTGAAGCCGGGGGGTTTGTCGGCCAACCAGTCGACAAATTGTTTGATTTCGGGATGGGCGAGTAATTTCTCGCGGGTATTGTACTCCAGGGCCAGTTGCTTTTCGTCCAGCACCCGGTGCAGGTGATGATGGCAGGGGCGACAGAGCCACAGTACCCGGCCGGTCATTTCCTCGCGGCTGAACAGTTTTTTTACCCGTTTGTTGCGATGGCGGGTGCGCGGGATCAAATGATGTTTGGTCAAAGCGGTCTCCTGTCGCCCGCACAACTCGCAGACCTGCGTCTGTTGTCCCATCTCACCTCAGTTCATCGGCCCGGGTCAGGTCGATCAATTGGCCATCCCCCTCATCGAGCGCACCGCTATCTGCGACCGTGATTCGTGCGAGGTTGGCCGTGGTTAACAATTTGCCCTTGTCCGTGCGGGGTAACGGTTCACCGCATAACTCGATCAGCAGTTCTTCCAGCCCGGGGTTGTGCCCGACCAGCATGAGTGGCCCGTGGGGTACCCGCATCGCTTTAATAATCCGTCGCAGATCGCCCCGCGAGGCCAGATACAGTCCGGGGTCGTAATGAACGTGGTTCAAATCGAATTCCAGTCGCTCACAAACCAGCTCGGTGGTCTGCCGGGCGCGTACGGCCGGAGAGCTGACAATCAGCCCGGGCCGCCAGCCCTGTTCGTACATCCACTCACCCAGCCGGTCTGCCTGCTGTCGCCCCGCATGACTCAGGGGACGATCCGCGTCCTCCATCATACTGTCACCGGCCTCTGCCCTGGCATGGCGTAACAACCACAGTTGCCTGTCTGTCATCATGTTTCTCCTGCAAATTGTCCAGTGATCCGGATCACAATGGCTCGTTATCAAAGCGGGCTCTTTTCAGACTCACGTTCTGGCGCTCCTGCAAGACCAGTATACCGGCTGCAGCAATGATGAGTGCGCCGACCACAAACAGGTAATCGACCATCTCGTCCCAGAACAGATAGCCGAACAACGCTGCGAATATGACCGAGGTATAGGTAAAGGCGCCTACCTGTGAGGGCGGCGCGATACTGTAGCCCCGGGTCAGCAGCAGCTGCCCCAGAGTGCCCACTATGCCAATCAGCAGCAGTAATAACCAGCTGTCCGCATCCGGTGTTTGCCAGCTCCAGCTCAACGGCACGGCCGATACCAGGGTGGCGACCAGGGCAAAGTAGAATACAATACGGGTGGTAGGCTCACTGCGCCCCAGCCGCCGCACGGTTACCTTGGCAACCGCCGCCAGTGCACCGCCCAGCAGCCCGATCAATGCCACTGCCTGAAACCCGCTCTGCGGCTGTAATACCAGAATGACACCGATAAAGCCGATCACGACGGCCAGCAAGGCACGCCGGGTAATCCCCTCGCCCAGCCAGACAATGGCCACCAGTGGAATAAACAATGGCGAGGTCATCTTCAGTAACATGCCACTGGCCAGAGGCATGTTGGCCAGGGCGTAGAAAAAACAGTACATGGCCCCCACGCCGAAGCCGGCACGCATCACATGCAAATACCAGATACGGGTTTGCAAATGGCGCCACCCGTAACGCCACAGCAGCGGCAACAGCACCAGCGCCCCGAACAGGTTGCGCATGAAAACGATCATCTCGTTGGGCATGTCGGCGGAGACCGCCTTGACCGCCGCCCCCATTGAGGCGAACATGAACTCGGACAGAAGAATAAACAGACTGCCCAGAACCAGGCTCTGGCGATACAACATACTGTTCATGGCACACCGGTGCGAACGACCGCCCCCGTGATAAGGATTGAGGAAATAACAGACGAACCGGTTGGCGGCATGAAAATCTCTGGCTATTCTATTAAATGTGAGCAGGAGAGCCTGATTGTATAACACCAATAACCCGACAGGCAGCACCCATGCAGTCCGATAAACCCAAAACCGGTTTGATTATGACCGGCGGTGGTGCCCGTGCCGCCTATCAGGTCGGCGTACTCAAGGCTGTCGCCGACATTCTGCCCCGTCGGGCCAGCAGTCCGTTCCAGATTCTTTGCGGTACCTCGGCCGGCGCCATCAATGCCTGCGCACTGGCCACTCATGCTTACGACTTTCGCAAGTCAGTGCAGCGTATTTCGATCATCTGGTCCAACTTTCATGCCGAGCAGGTCTTTCGCACCGATGCCCTGGGTATTCTGCGCACCAGTTTCAACTGGTTAATGGCCCTGATGTCGCTGGGCATGAGCCAGCACAGTCGCGCCCTCTCGCTGCTGGATCGCTCTCCGCTGCAACGTCTGCTCGAACAATACATACGCACGGAAGATATCCAGCACTCCATCGACAAGGGCTATCTGCACGCGCTGAGCGTCACCGCGTCCGGCTATACCTCACACCAGTCGGTCTCCTTCTTCCATGGGCAGCCCGAACTCGAATCCTGGAACCGCTTCCGGCGTATCGGCGTTCGCACCGAGATTGACATCGACCACCTGATGGCCTCCTCGGCCATCCCGTTTGTGTTCCCCCCGCAGAAAATCAACCGGGAATACTTCGGCGACGGCTCCATGCGCCAGATGGCACCGGTCAGTCCTGCGCTGCACCTGGGCGCCGACAAGGTGATGATCATCGGCAACCACATGGAAAACCAGGAACCGCAACGTACCCGCGAGAGTCGCCCACCCACCATCGGACAGATTGCCGGGCATGTGCTGGACAGTATTTTCCTCGACTCGCTCGATGCCGATATCGAACGACTGGAACGGATTAACGACACCGTCGGTTTGATTCCGCAAAAACAACGCGACAAACACGGCTTCCCCCTGCGCCATGTCGACACCCTGGTGATCTCGCCCAGCCAGGATATCGGCGATCTGGCCGAGGAATACATCGACCAGCTGCCCCGCAGCATGCGCCTGCTGCTGCGTAGTATTGGCGCCTACCGCTCGGACGGTTCGGATCTGGTCAGTTATCTGCTGTTCGAACGCGCCTATACCCGGCGATTGATCGATCTCGGCTACCAGGACACCCTGGCCAAAAAGCACGAGCTGATGCAGTTTCTGGATATTGATCACATGATCCAGGAAATGGCGTCCCGGACGAAATAGTAACCAGATCCCAAGTTCTGGTAGGCCCGATATAACAAAGCGGTATCGGTCATCCTCAATGACTTGCCGGACATCGCCTTGCTATGTCCGGCCTACCAGGACTTCTGCAACCCCAGCTGTCGGTAAATGGTTTGAGCTTCACTGCCAAGCTGGCTGCGCCAGTCAGCAAGGATCTGTTCTTTATCGCGCCCAGCGCGGACGGCCTCATCCAGCCAGGCCATGGCCCAGGGGGTTTGCTGATCCGACTGGTGCGCCTGTTGCTCGCCATACAGGTGTTCGAGTGGCGGACTGATCGCCGCCAGGGCGCCGCAGCGTTGCCAGACCCGGAAACATTCTGAAGGCGTTGCCCCCTCGACAAGCGTTGCACGGATTGCTTCGGCCCATGACGAGGCGGGCAGCTGTTGCACAATCCCGTCTCCCACCATGCGCTTGAGCAACCCGTAGGTCCCGTGTGCGATATGAAAGCCCCACTTCACCAGGCAGGCCGCTTCCACGGCAATGTTCAGCAGGTACTCGGGATGACGGGCGAAGTGGGGGGTGACATGGCGTAACATACCGTTTTGTAGATCATCTTCCCCCTCGAAGGGATCGATCAGGTGATCCTGCTCATCCAGCGCCATGGCATGGAGAGTCAGATCGCGAATTGCCAGTTCCGATTCCAGGTCGGCCCGCTCGCTGATTTCAAGGATCGTCGTACCGCCATCGCGAACTTCGCGCCGGGCCAGCTGATAGGGCTCATACAAATTTGGATCGCGGTACAGTCCGGCATTAACATCCAGTGGCTGAAACCCCTGCCTGAGCATCGTGTCGTGGTCGGCGCCGACTACGACCCACTCGCGGATATCGCTCGGCAGCGAAAGCAGAGTATTGCGCACCGCTTTGCCCACACGATAGTACTGCATGACAACTCCTGTTCGAGGATCGCGATGACAATGGTATACAATCTCGTCGAACCCTGGCCAGAATAACAACACCATGGCTGCTTTTGTGATTCGCCTGTTTCCCGTCTGGGCCCTGCTGCTTTGTGCCCTTGCCCTGTGGCAACCGGCATTGTTCACCCCGTTGAAAGCCGGGATCATTCCACTGTTGATGATCATCATGTTCGGCATGGGTATGACGCTGACTCTGCGTGACTTCATCCGGGTCTGGCAACAACCGGCGTTAATCGGGCTGGGCGTGGCGTTGCAATTTATTATCATGCCGCTGGCTGCCTGGCTTATTGGCCACGGCCTGCACCTGGAGAGTGCGCTGATCGTCGGCCTGGTCCTGGTCGGCGCCAGTCCCGGCGGCACGGCTTCGAACGTGATCTGCTACCTGGCCCGCGGCAATGTGGCACTGTCCATCAGCCTGACCCTCGGCTCAACGCTGGTGGCCGTGCTGCTTACCCCGCTACTGACCTGGCTCTATGTCGGCCAGCAGGTGCCCGTACCGGTCGTCGACATGTTACTGAATGTCCTGCAGATCATCGCCGTGCCGGTACTGGCTGGCGCCGCTATCAATACCCTGGCGGGCCGGCATGTTAGTAAAGTTCGGGTGGTCTTTCCGTGGCTGTCGGTGGCAGCCATTATCTTGATCATTGCTATCATCGTCGCCCTGAACACCGGGCGCCTGTTACAAACCGGTCCACTGCTGTTGCTCGCCGTGATCCTTCACAATGCTGTTGGCCTGGCCGGGGGGTACCTGTTTGCCCGGCTGTTGCGCTATAACAGCGTAACCGCCCGCACGCTCGCCATCGAAGTCGGCATGCAGAATTCCGGGCTTGCCGTGGCGCTGGCACTGAAATACTTCCCGGCCCTCGGCGCACTGGTGGCCCTGCCGGGGGCACTATTCAGCATCTGGCATAACCTGTCGGGATCGGTGCTGGCCGCGTGGTGGTCACGTTCAGGAAATAAATAGAAAAAAGGCTGGCCAGATTGAAAAACGTCTTCAATCTGACCAGCCCCGACAGCTTCACCCGTTAAAGCGACGTTTTCATGCCGCCTTTTTTTGCTGCTGCCATGCCGTCATGGACCCCAGGTACACATCCACGTTGTTGTACCCGTTACTTTCCAGCACGCTGGCCGCAATGGCGGCGCGCTGACCGCTGGCACACATGACCGTCCAGGATTTGTTGCTATCCAGTTCGTGCAATTTCCCTGGCAGTTCACCCACATAGGTGTGTACTGCCTCTGGCATGCGTTGCGCCTCGACTTCTTCGACACCACGCACATCCAGTAACTGCCAGTCAGCCGGTTTCCTGTTTAGCCGCTGTTCCACGGTCGCCGTATCGGCAAACTCGATGGAAGAGAATGGCTCGCCGGCGGTAACCCAGTCCATGATTCCGGCCAGATAACCTTCGACCCGATCAAAGCCGATACGGCCCAGATGACGGGCAGCCTGCCAGGCCTGATCGGCGTCCTCGGCGATCAGGACCAGTCGCTGTTCCGCTTCAAGAAACCAGCCGGCGAAGGCCGGGATCATGTCAGCGGGTACGCACAATGAGCCCGGCAGGTGCGCCGAGGCATAGGCTTCGGTGCTGCGTACATCAACCCGGACCACCTGATCACCCAGCCCCTTGACATTATCGATACCCAGCGCGACCGGTTGTGGATGCATGGGTTCGGTACCGCTGAGGTTAAGCTTCTCCATGAGCCTGAAGTACGGCGGCTGATAGTGATGCTCGGCCACCTTCACCCTGATGAACTCATCCCGGTCGCGGATCTGCAGACGGGGATTGTTCTGCCGCTCATGGCCGAGCGTGGAAAAGTCGCGATCCGCCATGCCACTGCCGCATACCGAACCGGCGCCGTGGGCCGGCAGCAGGATCGCCTGATCGCCCAGTTCGAGAATCCGCTGCAGGCTGTCATATAGCAGTCCGGCGACTTCCTCGGCCCGCTCCGGATAAAAGTCGGTCCGTCCGACATCGCCGATAAACAGCGCGTCGCCGGTGAAGACCGCGACGGCGTCTTTGCCGTTGGCATCGTCATACGCCGCGATGGAAATACTGTCGTCCGTATGACCGGGTGTTTCCATGACCTTCAGACGCAGATCGCCCAGCTGCACCGTCGTGCCATCGCGCGCGGTTTGGGCATAGCGTACGTCACCAGCCGCGTTGGGACCGTGATACACCGTCGCTCCGGTGCGCCCGGCCAGCAGACCCGCCCCGGAGACCAGATCCTCGTTGCGATGAGTTTCAAATACACAGGTAATGCGGGCGTTATTCGCCGCAGCAATCTCTTCATAGATCTCGATGTCCCGGCGCGGATCGATCACCGCTGCCTGGCCGTCGGCACCGATAATATAGGACAGGTGCGCTAACCCGGGTGATTTGATTTTCTCCAGAAACATAGTCCCTCCTTTGCACAGTCTTAATCTTCTACCTTGCCAAGAAACATAATGTTTAACATGGATGCTTTAAACCCTGAATGACCATGTCGTTTATGCGGGTCAGCAGAAAATTGAGAATTCTCAATGGAAGACAAAGAGGCAACAACACGCTATGACATTATTTATCACCTGGTGCAATTTTCCGGAATGACTCTTCAGGGCATGTTCTTTGCTCAGACTTTTGCTCAGACTATAGACGAGTGGAAAAACCGCAGGTTTACCATGAGGGATTTGCAATCGGTAGGTTACTGGATCCGAATCGGGGATTCCCTGTCCGAACGAGGCTCAACCTGTCCGATGATGACTGCAGCCGGATAACCCATCTGGTGCAGCTCTTCAATACAGGCATTGACCCGATCCCGGGGGATACCGGCAAGCAGGCCGCCGGCGGTTTGTGGATCGTATAGCAATGGATATGCCGGATGGCGTGCAGCCCGCTCCACATCATCAATGGCACGCCGCAGACGCAAGTTTTGCGGTTGAAGGGATGACAGGATACCTGCCTCAACGGTTTGCAGGGCGCCATCCAGTAAAGGCAGGGCATCCATGTACAGAGTGGCGTCAACTTCCGATGCCCGGGTCATTTCGATCAAATGACCTATCAGACCAAAGCCGGTGAGATCGGTACACGAAGTTGTGCCGTATCGCTGTAAACACTCTGCCGCCTGTTGACT
>JAXHTI010000331.1:0-1510 GCA_034190045.1 Pseudomonadota bacterium | reverse complement strand
GTGCGCGAGGGGCTGAAGGCGCCGACGGCGCTGGTCGGAGCGAAGCTGCCCGGCGATCTGAAAATCAAAAAATCCAAACTGCGCGGTGTGCCGTCCCACGGCATGCTCTGCTCCGAGAAAGAACTGGGGCTGGCGGATAGTGCCGAAGGGCTGATGGAACTGCCGGGCGAGGCCCCGGTGGGTGAGTCGATCCGTGATTATCTGCTGCTGGACGATGCCAGTATCGAGCTGGGGCTGACGCCGAACCGGGGGGATTGCCTGAGCCTGGCCGGGATCGCCCGGGAAGTGGGTGTGCTGAATAAATTGTCCGTGGCCGGGCCTGATATCAAGGCCTGTGCCACGGCAGTCGACGATCGCCTGAGCGTTAATCTGGGTGCCGCCGGCGCCTGTCCGCAATATGCCGGGCGGGTATTGCGCGGGATCGATCCTGGCGCCGAGACGCCCCTGTGGCTGGCCGAGCGGCTGCGGCGCAGCGGCCTGCGCAGCCTGGGGCCGGTGGTGGATGTGACCAACTACGTGCTGCTGGAGCTGGGGCAGCCGATGCATGCCTTCGATCTGGGCAAATTACAGGGCGGCATCCACGTTCGCTATGCCCATGCCGGCGAATGCCTGATCCTGCTGGATGAGCAGACGATCGAACTGGATAGCGAAACGCTGGTGATCGCCGATGAGACGGCGCCGGTGGCGCTGGCCGGCATCATGGGCGGTGCCGCCTCCGCCGTGGGCGAGGGGACGGTCGATATTTTCCTGGAGAGCGCCTGGTTCGCCCCGCAGGCCATCGCCGGCAAGGCGCGGGGTTACGGGCTGCACACCGACTCCTCGCACCGCTTCGAGCGGGGCGTGGATCCACAGTTGCAGGTGCCGGCGCTGGAGCGCGCAACGGCGTTGTTACAGGCCATTTGTGGCGGCGAGGCAGGACCGGTGGTACATGTCCAGCAGGCCGATCAATTGCCGGTCAGAGCGCCGGTGAGGCTGCGAAATGCCCGGGTTGCCCGGGTGCTCGGGGCGGATATTCCGGCGGACTCGGTGGAGGATATTCTCAAGCGGCTTGGCATGAATGTATCACCCCTCCCTAACCCTCCCCTTGAAGGGGAGGGAAAAGAGCGTAAAGCGAGTCAACCCGTTCCCCCTCCCTCAGGGAGGGGGGTAGGGAGAGGGGATCAAAAAACCTCTTCGGTCGAGATAATCTGGGAAGTCACGCCGCCGTCGTTCCGCTTTGATATCAACCTGGAGGTGGACCTGATCGAGGAGCTGGGGCGGATTTACGGCTATGACAATCTGCCGGCCAGCCGGCCGCAGATTACCCTGGCGATGGGCGCGCGGCCGGAAACCCGCCTCAAGCCGGCCGATTACAAGCGCCTGCTGGTGGATCTGGGTTACCAGGAGGCAGTGACCTACAGTTTTGTTGACCCGAAGCTCCAGCAGCAGCTGGATCCGCAGGGGACGGCGCTGATGCTGGCCAATCCCATCTCGGCGGAAATGGCCGCCATGCGCACCTCGCTGTGGCCGG
>JAXHTI010000330.1:0-1511 GCA_034190045.1 Pseudomonadota bacterium | reverse complement strand
CACAATTTCATCGATCGTGCGCATCTGCTCGCGCATATCTTCCAGACTGGTGCCGGCCGGTGCCGTCACCCGCACGATGTATTCGTCCACGTCCACCGGGGGAAACAGCTGGAACTTGAGTACATTCATAGCGGCAAACAGGCTCAGCGCCAGGGCCACAACAGAGATCAGCAAGGTGATCCAGTGCCGCCGGATCGCCTTGTCCAGGGTCCAGGCATAGGCATTTTCCAGTCTCACCAGCCAGCGCCGTTCGGCGGGATGTTTTTTACTGTTGGTCACATGGGCCACGTGGCTGGGCAAAATTAAAAACGACTCCAGCCAGGAGAAAACCAGCAACGCAATGACCACGGTCGGGATGGCGACGATAAACTTGCCGATGATGCCGCTCATGAACAGCATGGGCATAAACGCCGTGACGGTCGTCAAAATGGTGGCCGTCACCGGACCGATCAACTCTCGGGCGCCGGTGACCGCCGCCTCGTTGGGCGACAGTCCCCGCTCCATGTGGTAGGTGATGTTCTCGCCGATGATGATCGCATCATCCACCAGCATCCCCAGGACCATGATAAAACCGAGCATGGAAACCAGGTTGAGCGTGATACCGGACAGGTACAGAACGTACAGGCCGGTCAGAAAGACGATCGGGATCCCCCAGGTGGTGGTCAGCGCCACCGAGGGGCGCAAGAACATAATCAGTGAGAGAAAGACCAGGATCAGCCCTACCTGGGCATTGTTGGTCAGTACACCCAGGCGCACCTTGGCAAAATAGGAGAAGTCCTGGAAGCTTTCGATCCGGATATCGTCACCATAGCGCTGCGGCACTTTCTCCAGATAGGCATTGATCCGTTCCACCGCTTCAATGATGTCGGCCTCGGCCTTTTTCATCACGATCACATTCAGTGCCGGTGTACCGCTGACATCGTAATAGACCTCGGCCTCTTCCAGTGACTCGGTTACTTCGGCGATATCACCCAGTCGAATGCCCTCACCCCGCTCGTTGGCGCGCAGCACCAGCTCACTGATATCCTGCGTACGCTGATATTCGCCGACAATGCGAATGGCCCGCTGGCCCTGTGGTGTATCCAGGTCCCCGCCCGGCGCATTGACGTTCCAGTTCTCCAGTACCTCGGCCAGCTCACCGATAGAGATGCGATGCTCGCGTAACTTGTCGGGGCGAGCTACCACCCGCAACTCGGCCCGCCGATCACCCTGAATCTGGACCCGCGCGATGCCTTCGATATTCAGCAGGTCGTCTTCCATGTCATCCACCAGCCGTTTCAGCGCCACCTCGTCGCGTGGCGCGGAGATCGCCAGCTGAATGATCGGAATCATCTTGCCGTCCACTTCCAGCACCACGGGCTCCTCGGGCATGTCGCCGGGCAACGTGGCCCGATCCACCGCCAGTTGCACATCGCTGACAATTCGCTCCCGGTTGCTCGCATCGGGATCCAGTTCCAGGTTGATGCGCCCCGAACCGGGAAACGCGATGGAGGTCATGGTGTCGATGCCAT
>JAXHTI010000033.1:0-24997 GCA_034190045.1 Pseudomonadota bacterium | reverse complement strand
TTGAATCGAAATTTTGCATAGCGGGAGACTCCAGATTGGTATCTCCCGCTTTTTGCAGGCGCCCCGCGCAAGGGAGGACTCTTGAAAAAACCGGCACTGCTGGCGTTGGAAGACGGTACCATTTTTCACGGTGAGTCTATCGGCATAGATGGTCAGACCGTGGGCGAGGTGGTGTTCAATACGGCCATGACCGGTTATCAGGAGATTCTGACCGACCCCTCCTACGCCAAACAGCTCGTTACTCTGACCTATCCGCACATTGGCAACGTCGGCGCCAATCATGAGGACGAAGAATCCCGGTCCGTTTTCGCCGAAGGCCTGATCATTCGCGACCTGCCGCTGACCGCCAGTAACTGGCGGAGCCAGGAAACCCTGGACAATTATCTGCAGCGCAACAACGTGGTCGGGATCGCCAACATCGACACCCGCAAGCTGACCCGTATCCTGCGCGAAAAGGGTGCCCAGAACGGCTGCATCATGGCCGGCAACAATATTGACGAGAAAGAGGCGCTCAAGGCAGCCCGTGAATTCCCGGGACTCAAGGGCATGGATCTGGCCAAAGTGGTCAGTACCGAGACGGCCTATGACTGGCTGGAAGGTGTCTGGAATCCCGGCGAGGGGTATCCCAATGTCCCCGCTATGGTCGAAGAGGCGCTGCCACACCGGGTAGTGGCCTATGATTACGGCGTCAAGCGCAACATCCTGCGCCTGCTGGTCAATCGTGGCTGCCGGGTGACGGTGGTGCCGGCGACGACCCCGGCCGAGGAAGTGCTGGCCATGGACCCGGACGGGGTCTTTCTCTCCAACGGGCCGGGGGATCCGGAGCCCTGCGATTACGCCATCGATGCGATTAAGAAGATACTTGAGAGCGGGGTACCGATGTTCGGTATCTGTCTCGGCCATCAGCTGCTGGGGCTGGCCAGTGGTGCCAAAAGCGTCAAGATGAAGTTCGGTCACCATGGTGCCAACCATCCGGTCCAGGATCTGCAGAGCAAGCAGGTGATGATCACCAGCCAGAACCATGGTTTTGCCATCGACGAAGATTCTCTGCCGGATAACGTCACGGCGACACACCGCTCGCTGTTCGACGGCACGCTACAGGGTGTGGCCTGCACCGACCGCCCGGCGTTCAGTTTTCAGGGGCACCCCGAAGCCAGCCCGGGGCCGCACGATCTATCTCCCCTGTTTGATCGCTTTATCGAACTGATTGAGCAACACAAGAGCTGATCACCACATAACTATCGGGATTGGTGCCCTCCGGCATCGGATCGCATAGGCAATCGTGAAGAGAATGGTTAACCACTATGCCCAAAAGAACTGATATCAAAAGCATCCTCATCGTCGGCGCCGGCCCGATTGTCATCGGTCAGGCCTGCGAGTTTGACTACTCCGGCGCGCAGGCCTGCAAAGCGCTGAAGGAAGAGGGGTATCGCGTCATCCTGGTCAACTCCAATCCCGCCACGATCATGACCGACCCGGAAATGGCCGACCGCATCTATATCGAACCGGTGGAATGGACCACCGTGCGTAATATCATTGCCAGCGAACGTCCCGATGCCCTGTTACCGACCATGGGCGGCCAGACCGCGCTAAACTGTGCCCTGGATCTGGATCGTGAAGGGGTGCTGGAAGAATACGGCGTGGAACTGATCGGCGCCTCCATGGATGCTATCGACAAGGCCGAGGATCGGGATCGCTTTCGCAAGGCGATGCGCGAGATCGGACTCGAGTTGCCCCATTCGGAAGTGGCCTACAGCATGGAGGAGGCCAACGAGGTGCAGAAGAAGATCGGCTTCCCGGCCATCATTCGTCCCTCGTTTACCATGGGCGGCAGCGGGGGCGGCATCGCCTACAACAAGGAAGAGTTTGTCGAGATCTGCGAGCGCGGCCTGGAGCTGTCACCGACCAACGAACTGTTGATCGAAGAGTCGGCGCTGGGCTGGAAAGAGTATGAAATGGAAGTAGTGCGGGATCACAAAGACAACTGCATCATTATCTGCTCTATCGAAAACCTCGATCCCATGGGCGTGCATACCGGTGACTCGATCACCGTGGCTCCGGCCCAGACCCTGACCGATAAGGAATACCAGATCATGCGTGACGCCTCGCTGGCGGTACTGCGCGAGATCGGGGTGGATACCGGCGGCTCCAATGTGCAGTTTGCCATCAACCCCGACGATGGTCGCATGATCATCATCGAGATGAATCCCCGCGTCTCGCGCTCCTCGGCGCTGGCGTCCAAGGCCACCGGCTTTCCGATCGCCAAGGTGGCCGCCAAGCTGGCGGTGGGTTATACCCTCGATGAACTGCAGAACGAGATCACCGGCGGTGCCACGCCCGCGTCGTTTGAACCGAGTATCGACTACGTGGTCACCAAGATCCCGCGGTTTACTTTCGAGAAATTCCCCCAGGCCGAAGCCCGGCTTACTACCCAGATGAAATCGGTGGGCGAGGTGATGGCCATCGGCCGTACCCAGCAGGAATCGCTGCAAAAAGCGCTGCGTGGTCTGGAGACCGGGGCCGACGGCTTCAATGAAATGGTCGATCTCAACGACGACGATGCGCTGGAGAAGATCCGGGCCGAGCTGAAAAATACCGGACCGGAGCGTATCTGGTACCTGGGTGATGCCTTTCGGGCCGGTATCAGCGTGGATGAAGTGCACGAGATGACCGCGATCGATCCCTGGTTCCTGGTGCAGATCGAAGAGCTGATTCAACTCGAAGAGCAGGTTCGCGAGGGCGGTATGAAAGGCCTGACCGCCGATCGTATGCGCGAGCTCAAACGCAAGGGCTTTGCCGATACCCGCCTGGCCAAACTGGTCGGAGTCAGCGAGAAGGTACTGCGCCAGCATCGTTATGAGCTGGAGGTTCGGCCGGTCTATAAACGGGTCGATACCTGCGCGGCTGAATTTGCGACCAATACCGCCTACATGTATTCCACCTACGAGGAGGAATGCGAGGCCGACGTTTCCGATCGAAAAAAGATCATGGTGCTCGGGGGCGGGCCCAACCGCATCGGCCAGGGCATCGAGTTCGACTATTGCTGCGTGCATGCCGCGCTGGCGATGCGCGAGGACGGTTACGAGACCATCATGGTCAACTGTAACCCGGAGACGGTCTCGACCGATTATGACACCTCCGATCGACTCTATTTCGAACCGTTGACCCTGGAAGATGTGCTGGCGTTGATCGAAGTCGAGAAGCCCACCGGGATCATCGTGCAGTACGGCGGCCAGACTCCGCTCAAGCTGGCCCGGGATCTGGAAGAGGCCGGTGCACCGATCATCGGCACTTCGCCCGATTCCATCGATCTGGCCGAGGACCGGGAACGCTTCCAGGCGATGATCGACAAGCTCAATCTGCAACAGCCGCCCAACCGCACAGCGCGTAGCGAAGAGGAGGCCATGAAACTGGCCGAGGAGATCGGTTACCCGCTGGTAGTTCGGCCGTCCTATGTGCTCGGTGGGCGGGCCATGGAGATCGTTTACCAGCCCGAGGATCTGGATCGCTATATGCGCACGGCGGTCGAGGTCTATCCCGACGCCCCGGTGCTGCTGGACCGTTTCCTGGACGATGCCATCGAGGTGGATGTGGATGCCGTGTGTGACGGCGAAACCGTGGTGATCGGCGGCATCATGCAACATATCGAGCAGGCCGGCGTTCACTCCGGTGATTCGGCCTGTTCCCTGCCGCCATACAGCCTGAGCGCCGAGATCCAGGATCGGATTCGCGAGCAGGTCAAGGCCATGGCCATCGAGCTGAAGGTCATCGGCCTGATGAACGCCCAGCTTGCCGTGCAGGGTGACAAGATCTTCGTTATTGAGGTCAATCCGCGCGCCTCGCGCACGGTGCCGTTTGTCTCCAAGACCGTCGGGCTGCCGCTGGCCAAGATCGCCGCGCGCTGCATGGCCGGCACGAGTCTGGCGGAACAGGGCATCACGAGCGAGCGCATTCCGCCCTATTATTCGGTCAAGGAAGCGGTGTTCCCGTTCATCAAGTTCCCGGGCGTGGATCCCCTGCTGGGGCCCGAGATGAAATCCACCGGCGAGGTGATGGGCGTGGGGCGCAGTTTCGGTGAGGCCTTCGGCCGCGCCCAGCTGGGTGCCGGCGTGGCCCTTCCGGCCGCCGGTACCGCCTTTGTCAGTGTCCGCGATGTCGACAAGAGCGCGGTAGTCGAGGTCGCCCGGGATCTGGTCGAGCTTGGCTTCAACCTGGTGGCCACCAGTGGCACGTCGGAGGTATTGAACGAAGCCGGTGTTCCCAACCAGCGGGTCAACAAGGTCAACGAAGGTCGCCCCGATATCGTCGATATGATCAAGAACGACGAAATCAACTTTATCGTGAATACCACCGAAGGCAAGCAGGCGATCGCCGATTCCTACGAAATCCGGCGCCAGGCGTTGAACCACAAGGTGGGCTACACCACCACAGTAGCCGGCGCGCTGGCAACCTGTGAGGCCTTGCGTAATCTGGACAACATCAAAGTACATTGTTTGCAGGATCTGCATCAGGAGATGAGTGCATGAGTCGTCAACCGATGACCGCCGCCGGGGCTGACAAGCTGCGGGTCGAACTCAAGGATCTCAAGAGTGTGCAGCGCCCGAAAGTGATCGAGGCGATTGCCACAGCCCGCGAACACGGTGATCTGAAAGAAAACGCCGAGTACCATGCCGCGCGTGAGCAGCAGAGTTTCATCGAAGGCCGGATCAAGGAGATCGAAGCGGCCCTGTCCAACTCCGAAATCATCGACGTTCAGGCCGTGGGCAAAAACGCCGGCGGCAAGGTGGTGTTCGGCGCCACGGTAGAGTTGTACGACATCGAAGGGGACAAGGAAGTGACCTATCAGATCGTCGGCGAGCAGGAAGCGGATATCAAGCAGAACCTGATCTCCATCACCTCCCCGATCGCCCGCGCCCTGATCGGCAAACAGGAAGGCGACGAAGTCACCGTCCAGGCGCCGGGCGGCAATCGCGACTATGAAATCGTGTCTGTTAAATACGTCTAGTTGGGCGCTGGGAGGGAACGCAAAGGTCGCAAAGGCGCAAAGAACGCAAAGGAATTAATTTATAAAATCGCAGAGTCGCGCAGGGGGGATGCGGAATCACCTGGTTTATGAGACACCTCAACGCTGGGTGATATTGTTGGAACTGCTACCGCTTGATCCAAAGCTATAGCATAGATCTGGGCCACTAACGAATTATTTACCTCTGCGTCCTTTGCGCCTTTGCGTCCTCCGCGTTATTTACAGTGACTCATCTAATGGAAACCTGAAAGCAATGAACTACGCGATTCCTGAACGCATCGCCCTGACCCTGTGGGTCGGGGGGATGTGGATTACCGGGTATCTGGTGGCACCGATGTTATTCTCGGTTCTGGAGGACCGGGTGCTGGCCGGGATGCTGGCGGGCCGGATGTTCAGCGCCATGAGTTATGTCGGCCTGGTCTGTGCCGGTTTGCTGCTACTGACGCATTCTCAAAAGCACTGGCCCAGTGGCTGGCGGCAGTGGCGTCGCTGGATTCTGCTGGCCATGTTGCTGGTGATTGTGGTTGGCGAGTTTGTGTTGCAGCCGATGATGGCCGAACTCAAGGCACAGGGACTGGATGAAGGCAGTGCCGCGCAACAACGTTTTGGCATGTTGCACGGCCTCTCTTCGAGCCTGTTTCTGTTCAACAGCCTGGCGGGTCTGGCCCTGGTGATCTTCGGGCTGGAGCCGGATAATCAGCGCGGCAGCTGAATTTTGGGTTCGTCGGCCGGGCGGTAGAACACCGCGACATGGCCGATCAGCTGCACCTGTTCGGCCTGGCTGTGTTCGCTGATCTGTTCAATCAGCTGCTGGCGCTCTTCGCGATCCGCCGCATTGACCCGCACCTTGATCAGCTCGTGGTGGGCCAGCGCGTTGTCGATTTCGCCTAGTACGTTTTCACCCAGCCCATGCTGCCCGACGATGACGACCGGCTTGAGATGATGGGCGCGCTGGCGCAAGAATTTTTTCTGGCTGCTGGTCAGGGACATGAAAGTGAGAATCCAGATGGTGAAGGCCGTAAATTGTACCAATTCATCCCCCCACTGACGACTGCCAACTGCTAACTGACGACTGGAATTCCTATGGCCCGATCCAAAACCAGCAAAAAATGGCTCACCGAGCACTTTGATGATCCCTATGTGAAAAAGGCACAGCAGGAGGGCTGGCGCAGTCGTGCCATCTACAAGCTGATCGAAATCGACGAGCGGGATCGGCTGCTCAAACCCGGTATGACAGTGGTGGATCTGGGCGCGGCGCCCGGGGGCTGGTCAGAATATGCCGCCCGCCAGGTGGGGAGCAAGGGGCGGGTGATTGCGCTGGATCTGCTGCCCATGGATGCGATTGCCGGGGTGGAGTTCATCGAGGGAGATTTTCACGAAGAAGCGGTCTACGAGCGCCTGCTGGGGGTGCTCGACGGGCGGCCGGTCGACCTTGTAATGTCGGATATGGCCCCCAATATGAGTGGTATGAAGGCTGTTGATCAGCCGCGCGCCATGTATCTGGCCGAGCTGAGCCTGGAACTGGCGCAAAAAGTCCTCAAACCAGGCGGGGATATGTTGATCAAGGCATTTACCGGTGAGGGCCTGGATGAATTTAAACGCGAAATCCGGCAACATTTTGCGAAATTGATTGTCCGAAAACCGAAGGCTTCACGGGCCCGTTCTCCCGAGATTTATCTGCTGGCGAGGGGCTACAATGTGTAGTAGTGTATTTTGCACGACAGCAAACGCCTGTGATGGCAGGCCATGAGGTAGACCATTGAACGACTTGACCAAGAATATTCTGTTGTGGGTGATCGTGGCGATCATCCTCATGTCGGTGTTCCAGAATCTGAGCACGACCACTCCCGCGACTGAAAAGCCCTATTCGCAATTCATGCAGGATGTGAAAAGCGGCCAGGTGCTGGATGTCACCATCCAGGGGCGCAACATTACCGGCCGTACCCAGGGCGGGGAAATGTTCAAAACCTACAGTCCCGAGACCGACAACAGTGCCATGATCGGCGACCTGATGCAGCATAACGTGACCATCAAGGCCAAGCCGCCGGAGCAGTCCATCTGGACCCAGATCTTCATCTCCTGGTTCCCGTTCCTGCTGATCATCGGTCTGTGGATCTTCTTCATGCGCCAGATGCAGGGTGGCGGCGGCGGTCGCGGTGCCCTGTCGTTCGGCAAGAGCAAGGCCCGCATGCTGGGCGAGGACCAGGTCAATATCAAGTTCAATGACGTGGCCGGTTGCGACGAAGCCAAGGATGAAGTGCAGGAGCTGGTCGAATTCCTGCGCGATCCGGGCAAGTTCCAGAAGCTGGGCGGCAATATTCCACGCGGCGTGCTGATGGTTGGCCCGCCCGGTACCGGCAAGACCCTGCTGGCCAAAGCCATCGCCGGCGAGGCCAAGGTGCCGTTCTTTACCATCTCCGGTTCTGACTTCGTGGAAATGTTCGTCGGTGTCGGTGCCTCGCGCGTGCGCGACATGTTCGAGCAGGCCAAGAAGCAGGCGCCGTGTATTATCTTCATCGACGAAATCGATGCGGTCGGTCGCCATCGCGGAGCCGGCCTGGGCGGCGGTCATGACGAGCGCGAGCAGACCCTCAACCAGCTGCTGGTGGAAATGGACGGCTTTGAAGGCAACGAGGGCGTGATCGTCATCGCGGCGACCAATCGCCCCGACGTGCTCGACCCGGCCTTGCTGCGTCCCGGCCGTTTCGACCGCCAGGTGGTGGTCCCGCTGCCCGACATGCGCGGCCGTGAACAGATTCTCAAGGTGCATATGCGCAAGGTGCCGGTGGGCGATGATGTCGAGCCCATGGTGATTGCGCGTGGCACCCCCGGTTTCTCGGGGGCCGATCTGGCCAACCTGGTCAACGAGGCGGCGCTGTTTGCCGCCCGTGGCAACAAGCGCCTGGTAAGCATGGAAGAGTTCGAGAAAGCCAAGGACAAGATCATGATGGGCGCCGAGCGCAAGTCCATGGTGATGAACGAGGAAGAGAAAAAACTCACCGCCTATCACGAGGCTGGCCATGCCATCGTGGGCCTGAGTGTGCCTTCGCACGATCCGGTTTACAAAGTCAGCATTATTCCGCGTGGCCGCGCGCTGGGCGTGACCATGTTCCTGCCCGAAGAGGATCGCTACAGTTACACCAAGGAGCGCCTGCAGAGCCAGATTGCTTCGCTGTTCGGTGGGCGCCTGGCCGAGGAGCTGATCTTCGGCCACGAACACGTGACCACCGGGGCTTCCAACGATATTCAGCGCACCACCGAGATCGCCCGCAACATGGTAACCAAGTGGGGGCTGTCCGAGCGCCTCGGCCCGATGACTTATGGCGAGGACGAAGGCGAGGTGTTCCTCGGTCACTCCGTGACCCAGCACAAGAACCTCTCCGATGAAACCGCGCATATCATCGATGAGGAAATTCGCGCCATCATCGATCGTAACTATGAGCGTGCCAAGACGATTCTCGATGAGAACATGGATAAGTTGCATCTGATGGCTCAGGCGCTGATCAAATACGAGACGATCGACAAGCGGCAAATCGATGCGATTATGTCCGGTAATGAACCGCCGCCGCCCGCGGACTGGGATGATAAGGAGCCACCCCATTCGCCATCGCCCGACGAAGGCAAGAAATCCGCCCGTGATGACAAGGGTGAAGGCAAGATTGGCGGACCGGCGGGTGAACACTGATCATCTCTGCCGATATACGGAAACAACGCCCCGTTTTGACGGGGCGTTTTTCGTTGCTTCCCGGCAAATGCGAACGATCGCGACTGATGTGAGAGCATGATGTCTGAGACACGGCCAAAACGACGCCATCGATTGCGGCGCTTTCTCTGGTTGCCGCTGGGGCTGATTGTGTTACTGGCAGTGCTGGTTGTCCTGTTGCCGCTGCTGGGTCGCTGGGCAGTTGTCTCTACGCTCGAGCAACAGGGGTATCAGGTCAAGCTGGGCGGTATCGAAGTCAACCTGTGGTCAGGACGCCTGGCCGGCAAAGCATTTCGGGCAGGCAGACCCGGTCAGCAACTGGCTTTTGAGAAGGCTGTGTTGTCATGGCACTGGTCGGCCCTGATCCGACGGGAGCCGGCCCTGGTCAGTATCACCCTCGAAGGCCTGGATGTGAGGTACAGCGAAACCGCGCCGGCGGGCGAAGATCCCGAATCGCCTGCTGAGCCGATCCATACCGGTACCTGGCTGCCGGGACTGGCTGAAGTGACATTGCGTGACAGCCGGATTTGTCAAACGCGGGAGCCGGCCCCGACCTGCCTCACCGTCGAACGTCTGGCCTGGCAAGGCGAGGCTCGTCTGACCTCGGCTACTGCGTCGTCGCTGGCCGAGCTGCCCCTGCAGGTCAAAGGCGATTTATCGATCCATGGACTGGCGGTGACTGAAACCGGGCAGGCGCCCCGGCTTGCCCTCAAACAACTGCAGATCAACGGCACGCAACTTGAGACCCTGGCGTCGATCACCTTGCAGGATATCCGCCTGGAGAAATTGACGTTTTCAGATCGCCAGGGCAACGCATTTGTCCGCTTTGATGAACTGGGTCTCGAACAGGTCAGCCTTGCCGGACTGCAACAGGTTGAGCTTGGTAATGTCACAGGCCGCCAGCTTGCACTCAAGCCGGACGGGCCGTCGGGCAAAACCTGGCTGACGATGCAGAAGCTGGACTGGCAGGGAAAGACACTCCTGGATACGGCAACCCTCGGTACACCGTTGCCGGAACTGGGCCTGCGCATACAAGGCGGGCTGCGGGGTGAACAACTGAGCCTGACGACCGGTTCCGGGGAACGAACCCTGTTATCGCTACAGGCACTGGCGGTCAAGTCAGTGCAACTGGCCAGCCCGGCCTCAATTAACCTGAAAAATATCCAGTTAACCAACTTCGTCGCGCCTCGCGAGACTGGTGAGCCCTTTGCCGGGTTTGACCGGCTGGCGCTGAATCAGGCCGGGGTGAATCAGTTACAACAAATTGAGCTCGATACGATCACCCTGAGGGGCCTGGGACTGGATCTGGTGCGCGAGCAGGACGGACACTGGCAGGTGGTTGAACATCTTCAGCCATTGAACTCAGCACAAGCGACGCGCACCCCGGCCACGGTGCCAGCAAAACAAGCTGCCAGCGGCGGGCTGCATGTGAGTATAAAACAATTCGTGGTTGAACAAAGCAGTGAGCTACGCATCGTGGATCGTACCTTGAAGACCCCGTTCGCACTCTCTTTGCAGGAACTGGCTTTAACCGCGACGCAATTTGATTCGCGCCGACCGGAACAGGCGGTTGGACTGGAACTCGACAGCCTTGTCGATCGACATGGCAGTTTGCAGCTGGCAGGCGATGTTTACCCTTTGCGCGATGAACTGTTTTTCGATCTGCAGATGCAAATGCAGGGCATCGATATGCGCCCGGCAGGCGCCTATCTTGAACAATATCTCGGGCATCAGGTCAAAAGCGGTCAGCTCAGTGGCGATGCGAAACTGGCGGCTAACGCCGGCAAGCTCGATGGGGTAGCCAATGTCGAGTTGCAGCAGTTTTATTTATTGGAAGTCGATGAGGAGCAGGTATCGCAACTGACTAACCTGCTCGGTTCCCCGCTGACCGCGGCCCTGGCGTTGTTGCGCGAGAAAGACAAGAGTATCTCGTTGCAGATTCCGATCAGCGGGGATATCAGTGATCCGCAGTTCGACACCCGGGATGCCTATATGCAACTGGTGACACGGGCGGTGACTGTGGCGGTGAATAAATATTATACCGATTACGGGCTGGCGATTGCCGGCCTTGGGCAGTACGGGCTGGCGATCAAGGGTGCGCAAAAACTGTATGGTTTTCTGAACCAGTTACGGTTTAACGATATTACCTTCGATGGAGGGGAGGCGGCGATTTCGCAGGAGCAGCTAACCTACCTTAATGAACTGGGCGGGATGTTAAAAGAGCGACCGGAAGTCCATCTGACCCTGTGCGGCTATGTAACACCGGCCGATTTGTTGCAGCAACAGATAGAGCTGGCCAGTCAGCCGAAATCGACCTGGACGCTGGAGTCCCTGGGCCCGGATGAGAGGCAACAGTTATTGCAACTGGCCAATCAGCGCGCCGACAATGTCAAACAGTATCTCGTCAATCAGGCATCAATTGAGCCAAAACGGCTGGTCGTGTGCAAACCCGAGTATGATGCCGATACGGTAAAACTGCCGCGGGTGGAACTTCGTCTCTAGACCGCCGGTTATCACAGAAAGTGGAACAGATTGCTATGTCGCTGGATTTCGATTCTGAACATCGACCCCTGATAATGGGAATTTTGAATATGACGCCCGATTCTTTTTCGGATGGCGGGCGCTTCAACCGGCCGCAGGCGGCGGTCGAGCGGGTCCGGCAGATGATCCATGAGGGCGCCGATATTATCGATATTGGCGGCGAGTCGACCCGCCCGGGAGCGCCGGCGGTTTCCGAGGAAGAAGAACTGGCGCGGGTGATTCCCGTGATCGAGGCCATCCGACGCGACAGCGCGATCCCGATTTCCGTGGATACCAGCAAACCGGCGGTAATGCACGCCGCGGTGGCCGCGGGTGCCAGCCTGATTAACGATGTACGGGCATTGCAGGAACCCGGCGCACTGGCAGCGGCGGCCGAACTGGATATACCGATCTGTCTGATGCACATGCAGGGGCAGCCGCGCACCATGCAGGCCAACCCGCATTATGACGACGTGGTGGAAGAGGTACTGGCGTTTTTGCTGCAGCGGATAGAGGCCTGTCGGGAGGCCGGAATTGCGCCGGACAGGCTGATTCTGGATCCCGGCTTCGGTTTCGGAAAAACCGTGGACCATAATCTGACCCTGTTTCGCCAGCTGTCGCGGTTTGTCGAAACCGGCTACCCCGTCCTGGTGGGCGTGTCACGTAAATCGATGATAGGCAAACTGCTCGGCGAGCGGCCGGTGGACGAGCGGCTGGCGGGCAGCCTGGCGCTGGCCACCCTGGCCGGCTGGCTGGGGGCCGCCATCGTGCGGGTGCATGACGTGCGCGAGAGCGTCGATGCCCTGGCCCTGTGCCGGGCTGTGCTGCACGCCTGAGTATCGCCAGGGTGTTTGCTTTATAATCGTGAAACTTCAATCTGGCCGCCAGGCTCGGCGGCAAGAGGACGTTGGATTTATGTCACGTAAATATTTTGGCACCGACGGGGTGCGCGGGCGGGTCGGCGAGTTTCCGATCACCCCCGAATTCATTCTCAAACTGGGCTGGGCCGCCGGCCGGGTGCTGGGTGATGGCGGCGGCAAGGTGCTGATCGGCAAGGACACCCGGATTTCCGGGTATATTTTCGAATCGGCCCTGGAAGCGGGGCTGGCGGCCGCGGGCATGAATGTCTGCCTGCTGGGGCCGATGCCGACCCCCGGTATTGCTCACCTGACCCGTACCCTGCATGCCCGGGCCGGGATCGTCATCAGTGCTTCCCACAATGCCTATCCGGATAATGGCATCAAGTTTTTCTCCGCCGAGGGGACCAAACTGCCCGACGAAGTGGAGCTGGCGATCGAGGCGATGATCGATCAGGAGTTGGTCACCAGCGCCCCGGACAAACTCGGCCGGGCCAGCCGGGTGGACGACGCGGCCGGGCGCTATATCGAGTTTTGCAAAAGCACCTTTCCCGAGCATCTCGATCTCAACGGTCTGCACATCGTGCTTGATTGCGCCAACGGGGCCACCTACCAGATTGCGCCCAAGGTCTTTGCCGAACTGGGGGCCCGCCTGACGGTGATTGGCAACGATCCCGATGGTCTCAATATCAATGACGGCTGCGGCTCCACCCACCTGGAATGGCTGCAGAAAAATGTGCAGCTGCAGGGCGCGGATCTGGGCATTGCCTTCGATGGCGACGGCGACCGGGTATTGATGGTGGACCACGAGGGGCGCGTCATCGACGGCGACGAGCTGCTCTATGTGATGACCCTCCACCGCCAGCGTATGCAGCGCCTGCAGGGCGGCGTGGTGGGCACCCTGATGACCAATCTGGGGATGGAGCACGCCCTGCAGGCCGCCGGGATTCCCTTTGTCCGGGCCCGGGTCGGGGATCGCTATGTGATGGAGCAATTGCAGGCTCACGGCTGGGAGCTGGGCGGGGAGGGTTCCGGCCATTTGATCTGCCTGGACAAGACCAGCACCGGCGATGGCATTGTGGCCGCGTTGCAGGTGCTGGCGGCCGTCGTGGAGTCGGGCCGTACGTTGACCGACCTGCTCAGCGGGATGGACAAATACCCGCAGCAGCTGATCAACGTGCGCCTGGCCCGCAAGGTCGATGTCCTGGGTACGCCCGAGGTACAGGCGGCCGTGGCTGCTGCCGAGTCGGAGCTGGCGGCCCGGGGCCGGGTACTGCTGCGCCCGTCGGGAACCGAACCGCTGCTGCGGGTGATGGTCGAAGGCCAGGACGCCGGCCAGGTCCTGCGTGTCGCACAGGAGCTGGCCGGGGTGGTGGAGCAGACACTCGGCGCCGGCTGAGCGCGACGGTTACGGGGCAAAACCGGCTTCCAGGGCCCAATAGCCCGGTTTTTCATTGATTTATTGCCCCCTGGACGGTAAGCTTTCGCGCTCTTTTATATGGTCAAACCGGAATAACAAGGGGAGAGGGCATGCGTCAGCCACTAATCGCCGGCAACTGGAAAATGAACGGTTCGCGCGCCGACAACAAGACTCTGTTGGACGGCATCAAGGCAGGAATCGGTGAGGTTAACAACGCGGAAGTGGCCGTCTGTGTCCCCTATGTCTACCTGGCCGAAGTCCAGCAGCAACTGGACGGAACACCCATCGCTTGGGGCGCCCAGAACCTGAGCACCGAGGCCAAGGGGGCCTTTACCGGCGAGATCTCCGCCGCCATGCTGCTCGATTTCGGCTGCAAGTATGTCATTGTCGGCCATTCCGAGCGTCGTACCCTGTACGGCGAAGATGATCAGCTGGTCGCCGAGAAGTACGAGGTGGCCCGTCAGGCCGGCCTGATCCCGATCCTCTGCATCGGTGAAACGCTGGAAGAGCGCGAGCAGGGTATCACCGAGCAGGTGGTGGCCCGCCAGATCGACGCGGTCATTGCTCACGCCGGTGTAGCGGCCCTGGCGGATGGCGTGATTGCCTACGAGCCGGTCTGGGCTATCGGCACCGGCAAGACCGCCAGCCCGGAGCAGGCCCAGGATGTGCACGCTTACATACGTGCCGAGATTGCCAAACAGGATCCGGCCGTGGCCGAAGGGCTGCGAATTCAATATGGCGGCAGCATGAACGCGGGTAACGCGGCCGAGCTGCTCGCCAAACCCGATATCGACGGCGGCCTGATTGGCGGCGCGTCACTTAAAGCGGAGGACTTTCTGACCATCTGCAAGGCAGCCGGTTAGAAACAGTCCGGGAGATTCTGACACCATGTTGTACAACATTATTCTGGTCCTGCATGTCATTGTCGCCGTAGCGCTGGTGGTACTGGTGCTGCTGCAGCAGGGCAAGGGCGCCGATGCCGGCGCGGCTTTCGGTGGTGGCGGTGGCGGTGCTTCAGGCACGATGTTCGGTGCACAGGGCGCGGCCAACTTTCTTACCCGTACCACGGCTGTTCTGGCGACCCTGTTTTTTCTGCTCTCGCTGGCGCTGTTTCGACTCGCCGGTGATGTCACCAAGAGCGAGAGCCTGGTGGACCAGGCGGAACAGCAGCAGCAACAGGAAAGCAGCCAGGAACGTTCGGGTGATGTTCCGGTGGCCCCGGGTGGTGAGCCTGAACAGGGTGCGCCCGTGGATGTGCCCAAATCGGAATAATCCGGTAACGGGCGGATGATAGCCAAGGGCCTCCCGGCTCTTTCCCGAAAACGAAAATCTTGCCGAAGTGGTGGAATTGGTAGACACGCTATCTTGAGGGGGTAGTGGCGCAAGCCGTGCCGGTTCGAGTCCGGCCTTCGGCACCATCTAAAGAATCAAGGCCATGCAGTGACAACACTGTGTGGCCTTTTTTCTGGTCGAACCGGCACTTCCCCGTGCCGGCTGACTCGGGCCAGTCGCTCCCGGCATCCCTGCCTCCTGCGACAGTAATACACCCTGTATGTCGTCCATGGCCCTCGCCCTGCGGGCGCACTGAAGTGCGTCCAAATCCGCGTCGCTCCCGGCAGTGTCACTTTCGGTATCATTGCTGGAAAGGGTCATTAGCTTGATGAGAGTGGGCCTTTTTATCCGGCCTGTTACCCCGCCTGTTCTTCCCCGGTACGCTGCCTGCCCCCGTTTGATTCTCGCCCTCTATGCTCGCTCGGCCGGGTTATAAAACGTAGACCAGTTCACATCCTTGAGACTGCATTGGCGTAAATGTCGATAGGTTCACAAATGTGTGATCTTCATACGCGAACATTATCAAACTGTGATCAATTATACCCATGCGATGCATGCTAACTACTTAACTTGCATAGGGAAATGCCGAACCATAAGGGAAGCCCTGTACCGGACGGTCGGCGTTGGAGTTCCAGATTGCAGCATCTGTGCATCTGTCTAAATTCCCGCCGGATAAACGTACCATGACCCGTCAGCCGGGTCACTGATCGCTGCAGAGCACAAATCGGCGAAAATTCACAATGGCGAGTTTTATGATGACAAGACCGGGTAAATTTGTATTGTTACTGGCGCTACTGTTGCCGGTTTCGATTAATGCCGAAGAGATAACGACCGAGCAGATCAAGGGGCTGGATGAGCAGGTCCAGGAGATCAAGGAAGATGTCATCGGTATCGCCGCAGAGCTTTCCCGTCTGGAAGAGAAGCTGCTGTATCCCTCCAATACGCATGTTGCGTTCTTCGTTTCGCTGGCCGGCCAGGATAAGACTGTGCTCAACGGGATCAAGCTGGTGCTCGATAATCAGGTCGTGGCCAAGCATCTGTATACGTTTCGTGAACTCGAGGCATTACGCAAGGGGGGAGTGCAACGTCTGTATACCGGTAATATCCGTACCGGTGCCCATAACCTGGAAGTGACGATCACCGGTAAGTCGCCGGCGGGCGAAAAATTCCGTCACTCGGTCAGTTATCAGGTGAAAAAAGAGGTCGGTCCGAAGATTGTGGAAGTCAGGCTCGATGGCCCGGCCCGTGGCAAGCAGGGTATCGGTTTCAAGGACTGGTAAGCGCCCATGTTTCGCCCCCTGGTTTGTAGTCTCTTCGGTCTTGCCTGGCTGGTCGGTACTCCGGCCCAGGCTGACGTGCAAACGGAATTGCGGGATCTCTATTTTGGTGAGGCCATGTATCAGGCCTACCAGGAGAACTATTTCGATGCCATCGTACGCCTGGATACGGAGCTGGGACAACACTATAACCTGGACGAACCTGAACTCGGTTCACTCCACTATCACCTGAACCAGGCCGAATTTTTCGTGGGTGATTTTGAACTGGCCTACCGTATGCACCGCCGCGCCGGGCGTGCCATCGAGGCAGTCATGGAAGGCAAGGTCAGTCAGCCGGTGCGTAACGAGGCGGCCTATCGCCTGGCCCGTATCCTGTTCAAGAAGAATCAACCGGTCAATGCCCTGCACGTGTTGCAGCGTATCGAAGGCGAAATCCCCGAAGCGGTTCGCGCCAAGGAGTTGTTTTTACGCGGTCAGGTCCTGATTGCCACCGGTCGTTTCACAGAGGCCATCGAGGTTTTGCAGCGTGTCCAGGGCGAACCGGGTCTGGAGGGGTTTGCCGGTTTTAACCTGGGCGTGGCGTTGATCCAGGCGGACAGGATGGAAGAGGGGTTTGCTCAGTTGGATCGGGTCGGCCAGATCAGCAGTAATGATCCGGCGGTCCAGGGGATCCGTGACAAGGCCAACCTGGTACTGGGCTATCGATTGCTGGATACGGGCGAGCCGGCGCATGCCAAAACCTACCTCGAGCGGGTCAGGCTGGATGGTCCCTTATCCAACCGGGCCCTGCTGGGCGCCGGCTGGGCCGATGCCCTGCAGGAGAATTTTGAGCGCGCCCTGGTCCCCTGGAGCATCCTGGCCAAACGCAATCCCACCAACGAGTATGTCCAGGAGGCCATGCTGTCGGTGCCCTATGCCTATGGCAAGCTGGGTGTCTATGGTAAATCGGCGATCAATTATGGCCAGGCACTGGACCGGTTCGCGGCCGAACTGACGAGTCTGGATAATTCGATCAAGAGCATACGTGAAGGCAAGTTTCTCCAGGCACTGGTTGACGAGCGCGCTGACCAGGACGAGGCGTGGCTGGTTCACCTGCGCAATCTCCCGGATGCGCCGGAAACCCATTACATTTTACAGCTGATGACCTCGCATGACTTTCAGGAATCACTGAAAAACTATCGCGAACTGGGCAAGTTACATGAGCGAATGGAAAAATGGCTGGGGAGCATCGATGCCTATACGCAACTGGTGGGGATCCGACGTGATTACTATGAACCTATCCTGCCGGCTATCGAACAACAGTTTCGCAAACTGGATTCACGGATGAAGTTGCGCACCGAACAACGGGACAGGCTGGACGAGCGGATCCAGCGGCTGCTGGTGGCGCGCAACCCCGATTTTCTGGCAACCGTCAATGAGCGGCGCTATTTGAAGAAGCTCCAGCAGCTTGAAACCGTCATCAAACGCAGCGGCAAATCTTCCGGACCGAGCTGGCAGCGGGTACAGCGCCTCAAGGGGGTGATCCTGTGGCCGATCTATACCGAATACGATGAGCGGCTGACCAAAGCTTATAAAAACCTGCGTCAACTCGACAGTCATATCGAACGACTGGATAACCGGTATCAGTCTTTCGTGCGCACCTTCCATGGTGCCCGGCAAAGTTACGAAGGGTATGACATCCCACTCAGGCGTCTGCAGTCACGTATTGGCCAGACCCTGGATCGCTTGGAGAGGGTCAGGGCTCGACAGGGACGTTTGCTGGAGCTAATGGCGATCAACGAGCTGGACCGGCGACGTAAACGGCTCGAGGAGTATCAGATCAAGGCGCGCTTCGCCCTGGCAGAGAACTATGATAAAGCCACCAAGGCCGGCCAGGAACAGAATCTGCCCAAGCCGCAAGTACCGGACAAAACCAGCCCGGAAAATCAACCGCAGTCGGAGGGTGAACAGTGAACCGCAAGTTTCTCCCTCTGCTGGCTTTGTCATTGTGGCTGAGCGCTTGCGCCGGGTTTGATAACAGCAAGACGCTGGCAAGCCTGCGTGACGTCAGGATTGATATCACCGAAGAGAAGGTTGAAGGCAGTCTCGACAAGGCAATGCAAAGCTACCAGCGATTCCTGCAGGAGACGCCGGAGTCGGCGCTGACCCCCGAAGCGATCCGCCGTCTGGCCGATCTCAAGCTGGAGAAAGAATACGGTGTGGTTGATTCTTCCGCGCTGCTGGATTCATCCGACCAGCCGCCCGCCGAAAAGCCGGTCCCGCCAATCAGCCAGCAAAAGGATGACAATGCCCCGGTTGCGCAGGAAGCGGATCCCACGCGGCAAAAAAACCGTGAATCGCTGGCGGAGTTTGAGAAACGGGCCACCCGCACCGACGAGCTGGAAGAGCCAGGCGGGACAGAAAAGGTGCAACTGCCGAACGGCCAGGCTTCGGATCTTCAGACCGTCGGCGGCATGCAAGCCATTGCCCTGTACCAGAAGCTATTAAAAAAATACCCGTTGTACGAGCGAAATGATCAGGTGTTGTACCAGCTGTCGCGTGCCTACGAAGAGACCGGCCAGATCGAAAAGGCCATGCAGGTGCTGAACCGGATCGTGGAGAAATATCCCGATTCCCGACACATGGATGAAGTCCAGTTCCGGCGCGCCGAATATTATTTCACCCGCAAACAATACCGTTCAGCCGAAAGTGCCTACAAATCGGTGCTTGTCTTCGGTGTCAGCTCGGGGTTTTATGAACTGGCGTTGTATAAACAGGGTTGGGCCTACTTCAAACAGGAGCGCTATGAACAGGCGCTGAATAATTTCATGAAGCTGCTGGATTACAAGGTGGGTAATGGCTATGACTTCGAGCAAACAGCGAACAAGACCGAAAAGAAGCACGTGGAAGATACTTTTCGGGTGATCAGCCTGAGTTTTTCTTATCTTGGGGGCGCCCCGGCCGTAGTCGATTATTTCAGTCGTAACGGCTCGCGTTCCTACGAAGTGAATATCTACAGTCACCTGGGTGAGTACTATCTGACCAAACGGCGTTTTAGCGATGCGGCCTCCGCTTATAACAAGTTTGTCGAGCTCAATCCGTACCATAAAAACGCACCCCACTTTCATACACGGGTTATCGAGATCTACAAAGAAGGCGGATTTCCGAAACTCGTGGTCGAAGCCAAAAAAGAGTTTGCCAACCGCTATGGGCTGGAATCGACTTACTGGACCTATTTCGACATCAATAAATATCAGAAGGTCGTGGATGCACTCCAGACCAACCTGATTGACCTGGCCAATCATTTCCATGCCCTGTACCAGGATCGTCGTTTTGCGCGCGACAAGCAGGAAAACTTTGCCGAGGCGGCCCGCTGGTACCGGGCGTATCTCAAATCATTTCCGGATAACGAAAAGTCGCCGGGTATCAACTACCTGCTGGCCGAGCTGTATATGCAAAATAAACAGTTCGACAACGCCGCGCAGGAGTACGAGCGTACTGCCTATCAGTATCCCGAGCATGAGAAATCTGCCGCCGCCGGCTATGCTGCCGTCTATGCCTATCGGCAACAGCTGAAAGTTGTGTCCCCGGCCAGGAAACAGCAGGTCAAGCGCGACTCGATACGCAGTTCGTTGAAATTTACCGATAGCTATCCCAAACACGCCAAGGCGCCTGTCGTGCTTGCCCGGGCCGCGGATGACCTGTTCGAGATGCGGGATTATTCTCTGGCAATCAAGACCGGGGAGCAATTGCTGCAGCGTTATCCGGATGGCAAGTCCAACCTTCGCTACTCCGCCCAGCTGGTCGTGGCGCATTCGGCATTCGAACTGAAACGTTTTCAGGCGGCAGAACAGGCCTATCTGAAGGTACTCAACTATGATACGGCCGATGCCAAGAGCCGGGGTGAAATTGTCGAGAATCTGGCGGCTTCGGTCTACAAGCAGGGTGAACTGGCCCTGCTGGAAAAAGATTACGAAGCGGCGGCCGGGCATTATCTGCGCGTGGGCCAGGTGGCCCCGCAGGCCAAAATCCGGGCGACTGCCGAATACGATGCCGCGACCAGCCTGATCAATCTGGAAGCCTGGAGTCGGGCCGCCAGGGTACTGGAACAGTTCCGCCAGCGTTATCCCGGACACAAATTGCGCGCTGATGTCACCAAGAAACTCGCCGTGGTTTACAAGGAAGATGGTCAGTTTGCCTCGGCGGCGGCAGAGTTTGAACGCATCGAAAAAAATGAAAAGGATCCGGCCTTGCGCCGCGAGGCGCTTTACCAGGCTGCGGAATTGTATGAGCAGGCAGAGGATATATCGAGTGCTCTGGCCATCTATCGGCGTTACGTGAAATTATTTCCGCGGCCGCTGGAAGAGGTACTGGAGACGCGTCAGAAGATCGCCCGGATCTATCAAAACCGGGGTGAGAATGAGAAGTACGTCAAGGAATTGCAACAGATTGTACGCAGTGATGCTAATGCCGGCCGACAACGGACCGATAGAACCAGGTATCTGGCAGCCAGGGCGGCACTGGTGCTGACCGAGTCGGCTTTCACCCGCTTCAAACAGGTCAAGCTTGTGAAGCCGTTCAAGAAGAACCTGCAAATCAAAAAAAGCCGGATGAAAGAAGCTATCGCGGCCTATACCCGGCTGGTTGATTATGGCGTTGGCGAGGCAACTGCGGCGGCCACGTATCATATCGCGGAAATTTATTATCTGTTCAGCCGTGCTCTCAAGGAGTCGGAGCGGCCGGATAATCTCAGTCCGCTGGAAAAGGAACAGTACGAGTTGGCCCTGGAGGAACAGATATTTCCCTTTGAAGAGAAGGCGATAACCATCCACAAGAAAAATCTCGAGTTGCTCTCGCGGGGCGTCTTTAATCGCTGGATTGACAACAGCCTGGACAAACTGGCCAATTTGTTACCGGCCCGGTTTGGTAAACCGGAGCAGAGCCTGGCGTACGTGAGCCAGATTCGCCCGTACACCATCAGGGAAGGTATGGATAGCGTGGACAGTGGTAATTCGACCAGTACCCAGGCGATGGATCATAGCAATTCAGGTGGGGGGAATTACGCTGCAGCCGAGACGGGGAGCTACTAGCTTATGCCGGCCGGGATAAATATCAGCCAGCATACGCGACAGCACTGGCCGCGACAGGGGACCTGGCTGCTATTGTGTGGCTTGCTGATGCTATTGAGCGCCTGTGCGTCGGGTCCGTCAAAGCCCGGTGAGGATTCGATCGTGGTAGGTGCCAAAGATGCTATCGCGATCCACCCCTCGGTCGAACAGGACTTCCAGGAGGCTCTGACGCTGCTCCAGGCGGAAAAATACGAGCAAGCCATCGAGCTACTGGAATCGATTGTCAAAACAGAGAACCGGGTAACAGCCCCGTTCGTTAATCTTGGGGTAGCCTATATGCGGGTTGGAGAAATGGACAGGGCCGAGGAGAACCTGCGCCGTGCGGTAGAGCTGGATCCGGCCCATCCTATTGCCAACAACGAACTGGGCCTGCTGTATCGCAAGACAGGACGATTCGCCCAGGCGCGTACCGTCTATGAAAAAACACTGGAAATTTATCCCGATTTTTTGCCAGTTCGCAAGAACCTGGCGATTCTGTGTGACATTTATCTGGGTGACCTCGATTGTGCCCTGCGCCATTTTGAGAAACTGGCCGAGGCACTGCCAAAAGATGAAAAGCTGAAAATCTGGATCGCCGAACTAAAAGCGCGCAAGGCGCGTTGAGGGGTGAATGATGACTAAATTGATTGTAATTGCCTGTCTATTTTTCGTTTCACTGGGCATTACTACAGCCCAGGAAGAGGAAGCACGAACCCTCTCGGGCATATCGGTGGTGGGTAACAAGGAAGCGCCCAAATCGTTGTATATCGTGCCCTGGAAAAGCTCGGAGATCGGTATCGAAACCAGTCTGACCTCAGGCCTGATGGATGAGAGCCTGCGGCCGGTCGATAAGGAAGTTTTTCAGCGGCAACTGGATTTTTACGATGCGGCAAACAGGCCGTAACAAGTCAAGCAGTACATTAGGTTGAGTGATGAGGAATAGCCGATGGATTTTCTAAACGCAATGATAACATTTTTTCAGACCGGTGGTGCATTCATGTATCCCATCCTGATCGTATTCGCGGTCGGGCTGGCAATCGCAGTGGAACGTTATATTGTTCTGACCCGGGTGCGTAATAAAAACCGCAAGGTCTGGGACGAGGTCCACCCGGTTATCGCCGAGGGCAAGTTCGATGAGGCCCGGGAAATGGTCTCTGAGGATAGCGCCACGATCAGTCAGATGCTGAATATGGGGCTGGCCCGTCAGGGCTCCGTGCGGCGTCGCGATGATATCGAAATCGCCATGGAAGAGAGCATGATGGAGATTACACCACAACTGGAAAAACGCACGCCCTACGTGGCGCTGTTTGCCAATATCTCGACATTGCTCGGTCTGTTGGGAACGATTATGGGGCTGATCGCAGCTTTTACTGCTGTTGCCAATGCCAATCCCGCTGAAAAAGCCGACCTTCTCTCAGCGAGTATCTCGGTGGCCATGAATACCACGGCCTTTGGCCTGATGGCCGGTATTCCACTGTTGATCTTCCACGCAGTGTTGACTTCGAAAACGACCGAAATTATCGACAGTCTTGAGATGGTCTCGGTCAAGACCCTGAATGTCATCTCTGAATTCGCGACCCGTCAGTCCCAGACAGCCAAAGCGGCGTAATATCGATGCCGAAAAGACACCACTATCGTCGACGGGATCGTAATCCGCCCGAGCTGGATGTGACGAGCTTTTTGAATCTAATGGTCGTGCTGGTACCGTTTTTGCTGATTACCGCCGTCTTCTCCAGGATTACGATTCATGAGCTGAGTATGCCGGCTGCGGCAGGTCCGGCCCAGGACAATAAAACCGAAGTCAGCATTGAGGTGATCGTACGTAAGGATTCGCTGGAAGTCGGTGATGGAAGACGGACCATCGCGCGTTTTCGAAACACGGAGGAGGGAGAATATGCACTGGGTAAGCTGTCTGAGTATTTGCTCAAGGTAAAGGGCTCCTATCCGGACAAGACTGATGCGACCATATTGATGGAACCTTCTATCGAATATGACCACCTGGTAGAGGTCATGGATACCCTCAGAGTGGCCAGAGTCAAAAAAGAAGGACAGGAAGAGCCGGAGAAAGTCGCATTATTCCCTGACATTTCCATCGGAGATGCACCATGAAGTCTTCACGTCGACTCAATCGCATGGAGCGCCGGCAAAAGCGAAAAATGCCCGGACTGAACCTGGTGTCCCTGATGGATGTATTTACCATCCTGGTATTCTTTCTGCTGGTCAATTCATCAACCAGCGAGGTGCTGGACACACCGAAGCAAATCACACTGCCCGAATCAGTGATTGAAGCCAAGCCACGGGAGAGCGTGGTAGTCATGGTGACACCGGAAGCCATTCTGGTCCAGGGCGAACCGGTGGTGAGTTACCAGAACGCGATGCAATCCAAATCAGCCACCATCGGTGTTGTTCGCGATCAGTTGAAAAAGGCCAAGGCCAATATGATCGGGATTAAAAATAACCCGCAGGTCAACGCCAGTGAGGTGACTATACTGGCACACAAGACAATCCCCTTCAGACTGTTGAAGAAGGTCATGGCAAGTTGTACCAGTGCCGGATATGAAAAAATTTCTCTGGCTGTGATTCAAAAAGCGGCAAAGAGTTAGGGAACCCGGGTGAATACCGCAGTAGCTGAACAGGAAGCTGATCTTAACCAGCAAATTGATGCGATTCTTGAGCAGATTCAGGAGTTGCAGAACAAATTGCGGCAGGTGGATCAAGCCCTGGAGGATATGGCGGATGATCAGGCCAAGTATTCACTGCTGGGGAATATTCGGGAACAACTGCAGTCGCTGGACGAGCTTGGCGGGCTGGATATTTTCTGGGGCGATCACTATTCAGAAGAGCAATCCCGTCAGCATCTCGATTATCTGAAAAACCGCGTTGCCATTTTTGACTGGCAGCTGGGTGAAGTTCAGAAACAGCGTGAGAATCTTGTTAAGCAGATCGATAGCCTGAGCAATGAAGTGTCGCTGCTCAGACAGGATATCGAGATACTGCAGGAAGAGGAAGAGTTAAAACAGGACGAGTTTGTCGTTGAGCGTGAGATGCAGGTGTTGCCGTTTCGACCTGCGGTCATGCCCTGGACCAAGAAAGGAGAGGACGAAAGACGCTATCGTAAGATTCTACTGGCCTGCGTCCTTTACGCCATCCTTTTCGGCATACTGATACCGATGTATCACCTGCCCGAACCGGATGAAGATGAAGTGATCGAGGTTCCCGAGCGACTGGTCAAGTTGATCGAAAAATCCAAACCCAAGCCGGTCGAGACCAAACCCAGGCAGACTCAGCAGAAACAGGCAGAACAAAAGCCTGAGAAGGCTACACCGGAAGAGAAAAAAGCGGCGCGCAAAAAAGTCGAGCGTACCGGTTTGCTTGCCTTCAAGGAAAACTTCTCTGACTTGCTGGAGGATACACCGGATGACAAGCTGGGAGCCAAGGCCGAGATAAGTAATCAGGGTCAGAAAACCAGTCGGACCAAGCGTTCGATTGTGACCGCCCAGGCCAAACAGGGGAGTGGTGGTATCGATACCGCCAAGATCAGTCGAAACGTGGGTGGCAGCGGCAAGAGCCTGTCGGATATCGAATTTGCCAGGGTGGAAAGTACCATCGGAACTGATCTTGCCGATACCCAGCGGCCCCTTAGCGACGGACCCGGACCATCACGGACCGATGAGGAAATTCAGATCGTCTTCGATCGTTACAAGTCGGCCCTGTACCGCATCTATAATCGCGAGCTACGCAGAAATCCCACGCTCCAGGGCAAGATGGTGCTGCGTCT
>JAXHTI010000329.1:0-1514 GCA_034190045.1 Pseudomonadota bacterium | reverse complement strand
GGCTGCGCGCCGCCTCGGGCCGTCCCAGCCAGCCCCACAGGCGCAACCCGTCCAGGCTGTAATCGATGTGCAACGCCTGCGCATAAAACGCCTTGCCACACAGCCGCTCGACCCGCCGGGCCTGTTGCGCGGCGGTGGTCGCCGGCGGCAGGCGAAAAACCTCGCGCTGGTTGTGCCGCAGACTGAAGCCCACCTCGAAACGGCTCAGGGCCAGCCGTTTGAGCATGTCTTCGATATAGCGGTATTCGGTACGCTCGGTGCGCAGGAAACGGCGTCGCGCCGGGGTATTATAAAAGAGTTCGGAGACACTGACGGTGGTGCCCTCCGGATGAGCCACGGGAGCCAGCTGCGGGCCGGTTTCGCGATCGGTCAGGCTCAGGCGCCAGGCCTCGCCGGCATCGCTGAAACGGGAATCGATCACCAGGCGTGCTACCGAGCCGATGCTGGCCAGCGCCTCGCCACGAAAACCGAGACTGGCCAGGTTCTCCAGATCGTCCAGCCGGGCAATCTTGCTGGTGGCATGCGGGCTGACCGCCAGCT
The DNA here is from genome assembly GCA_034190045.1 of Pseudomonadota bacterium. Lineage (GTDB taxonomy): Bacteria > Pseudomonadota > Gammaproteobacteria > UBA6429 > Thiohalophilaceae > Thiohalophilus. The sequence goes on along the minus strand of JAXHTI010000329.1, from coordinate 974 downwards.
CCAGCTCCTCGGCCCGAATGCCGTAGCCGTCATCACTGACCTGAATCTGCTCCAGCCCACCGTTACGAATCTGTACCTCGATCCGACTGGCGCCGGCATCCAGCGCATTTTCCACCAGCTCCTTGACGATCGACGCCGGCCGCTCCACCACCTCCCCGGCCGCAATCTGGTTGGCCAGGGTCGAGGGCAGGCGCTGGATAATCGCATCGGGTTGATAACGGCGGGCAGGTTGCATCCAAATAGCTTAACCGCGTTATCTCAAAAGGTGAACGGGCTTCGTTGCAGAACCTGATTAAAAACGCGGAGGTCGCAGAGGCGCGGAGACGCAGAGTAGAGAATTGAACTATAAACCGGACTGCCCCACGAACACATTCCAAGACAGGCAACGGCTTGCAACGACTGGGGTAATATCAGATTACGTTTTTATCGCAATCACTTACTTTCAATAAAATAAATAAAGATTTTCTCCGCGCCTCTGCGCCTCCGCGAACTCCGCGTTACTTTCCAGAACCGCTGAAAAGTGCAATGTCAGATAACGGGAATCCGCAGCACCTGACCGACGCGCAGCATGTTGTCGGAGAGGTTGTTGTGCTGTTTGATCGCCGAGACGCTGACCCGGTAGCGGGCGGCGATGCCCGTCAGGGTGTCGCCGCGGCTGATTTCATGCCGACGCGCCTTGCGGGTTGCCAGCAAGGTGCCGGCCGGGGCGTGGCGGGCAAAGTAACGTTTGACCCCATAGAACATGGAACGGGCCAGTTCGGTCTGATGGGCGCTGCTGCGCAGCTTGCGCTCTTCGCCCGGGTTGGAGATAAACGCGGTTTCCACCAGGATCGACGGGACATCCGGTGCTTTCAATACCCGGAAACCGGCCTGCTCCACGTGTCGCTTGTGCAGGTGATTGACGTGCTTGAGCCTACCCAGCACCTCGCTGGCCACCCGGTGGCTGTCTTCGATGGTGGAGTTCTGGACCATGT
>JAXHTI010000328.1:0-1525 GCA_034190045.1 Pseudomonadota bacterium | reverse complement strand
CATCGACCAGGGCCAGCGGGCCGTGCTTGAGTTCGCCGGCCGGATAGCCTTCGGCATGGATGTAGGAGATCTCTTTGAGCTTGAGCGCGCCTTCCAGGGCCACGGGATACATCATGCCGCGGCCGAGAAACAGGGCGTGATGTTTGTCGGCAAAGTTTTCGGCCAGTTTTTCGATCTCGCCGTCGAGCTTGAGTACTTCCTCGATGATGCCCGGCAGATGCCGTAACTGGTCCACCACCTTGGCCTCGATCTCCTCGGATAGCCCATGGCGCCGCGCGAGAACAACCAGCAATAACAGGATGGCGACCAGCTGGGTGGTGAACGCCTTGGTGGAGGCCACGCCGATCTCCGGGCCGGCGCGGGTCATCAATGACAATTCCGATTCGCGCACCAGCGAGCTCTCCGGCACGTTACAGATCGCCAGGGTGTGTTCGTAACCCAGTTCTTTGGCCAGCCGTAACGCGGCCAGGGTGTCGGCGGTCTCGCCCGACTGGGAGATGGTGATAAACAGGGTGTCCGGTTGTACCACGTGCTTGCGATAACGAAACTCGCTTGCCACTTCCACATTGCAGGGCAGGCTGGTGACCGACTCGAAACCGTACTTGGCGATCATGCCGGCGTGATAGCTGGTGCCGCAGGCGACGATCTGGATGTTACGAATCTTCTCGAAGATCGCCGCGGATTTCGGACCGAAGCTCGCTTCCAGGACTTTGTCTTCCCCCAGGCGCCCTTCGAGGGTCTCGGCGATGGCCTGGGGCTGCTCGTAAATCTCCTTGAGCATGTAATGGGCGAAGTCGCCGCGCTCGACCGCGTCACTGCTGAGTTTGCTTTCATGCACGGGACGGGTGACCGGCTGGCGCTGATGATCGTAGATCTCGACACCGTCGCGGCTTAACACCGCCACGTCGCCTTCTTCGAGTATATAAAAGTGGTTGGTGACCGGCAGCAGGGCGGCCATGTCGGAGGCAATGAAGTTTTCCTGCTCGCCGATGCCGATGACCAGCGGCGAACCGCGTCGTGCCGCCACCAGTTTATCCGGCTCACTGTTGCAGACCACACCCAGGGCATAGGCACCTTCCAGATCGTCCACGGTGTCCTGCACGGCCAGCAACAGGTCCTTGCCTTTATTCAGGTGTTTGTGCAGCTGATGAACGATCACCTCGGAATCGGTATCGGAGGTGAACAGGTATTCCTCGGCCAGCTGGGTATGCTTGAGCCCTTCGAAGTTTTCGATAATACCGTTATGCACCAGCGCCACCGACTGCTTGCAGATATGGGGATGGGCATTGTGCGTGGCCGGCTCGCCGTGGGTCGCCCAGCGGGTGTGGCCGATGCCGATATTGCCGGCGGCCGGGGTTTTTTCCAGTTCCTGCTTGAGGTTGGCGATCTTGCCAACGGTGCGTATCCGGGTCAGGCAGGCCTGTGCGTCCAGCATCGCGACCCCGGCCGAGTCATAGCCGCGATATTCCAGCCGCTTGAGTCCGTCGACCAGGATCGGCGTAATGTTTCGATGGGAAATGGCGCC
>JAXHTI010000327.1:0-1528 GCA_034190045.1 Pseudomonadota bacterium | reverse complement strand
GACTATGCCGGTCTGTATGCCGAGCAGGGTGATTTCGATATCCCGGCAACCTGGACCCTGGGGCTCTCCTACGACATGGGTAATGACAGTACCTTGGTCTTCGACGTGCAGGAAATCATGTACAGCGATATCAATTCTGTTGCCAACCCTTTTGCTTCCCCTGGCCTGTTGGGTGATAGCGATGGCCTTGGTTTTGGCTGGGAAGATATTACTATCTACAAGCTGGGTTATCAGTGGGCGACGAGTGCTGAATGGACATGGCGCGTGGGGTATAACCACGGCGATCAGCCGATTCCTTCCTCCGAAGTGCTGTTCAATATCCTGGCGCCGGGTGTGATAGAAGATCACTTCACCTTTGGTTTCACCAAGAGTACCGGTGCGGATAGTGAGTTCAACTTTGCGGCTATGTACTCACCGAGCAACAGTGTGACAGGGACGAACCCATTGGACCCCAACCAGCAAATTGAACTGGAAATGACCCAGTACGAAGTGGAAGCCAGCTGGGCCTGGAAGTTCTAAGTCGTCAGAGTCTGCTCTGATGTCACAGGGATGTCGACAGGGCCATGGATTTGTATCCATGGCCCTTTCTGTTTCAGCAATATTGAATTGTTTGCGTTACCGGCACGTTTTGTTCTTGTGACAGGCAATGCCGGTTAACTTGCCGAATAATGTTTAAAAAATGGATGGGAGATTTATGAAATCGATGAAATTTGCTCTCACCGGCTTGCTGGCCCTGTTGTTATCGACAGGCGTTGTGCAGGCCGAGGACAGGATCAAGCCCTACGTACTGGCCAACAGCCAGGGCGCGGACATGGCCACCGCGGTCAGTACCGCCAAACAGAAGCTGGCGGATGCGGGTTTTGAAGTCGTCGGCGAATATTCGCCGTATGACAACGCCACGATTGTCGCGATCACCAGCGATGCGCTCAAGGCGACGGCTGCCAAGACCGAGTACGGTGTATTCGGTGCCGCGCAACGGGTCACCTTCTACAATGATGGGGATAATGTCCAGGTTGCGTATACCAACCCGATCTATCTGGCCCATGCCTATCGACTGGACGGGGATCTGGTAGCGGTTGCCGCGCAGCTGGAAGGCGCACTGGGTAAACAGCAGACCTACGGCTCCAAAAAAGGGCTCACCGGCGAGGATCTGCGGGATTACCAGTACAAGTGGCTGATGCCGTATTTCTATGACCGCCTGAATCTGGCCGATTACAACACCTACGAGGATGCCGTTAACGGCGTTGAAGCGGCAATTTCCGCCGGCAAGGGCGGGGTGAAACCGGTCTATCGCATCGATCTGCCCGGTCAGAAAGCCTCTGTATTCGGGGTCAACATCCTGGGCAATACGGGCGCAACCGAATGTGCCGGCGACAAGTACATCATGGAACGGATCGACTTCAAGGACACCAAGTCCCTGGGACATCTGCCCTATGAGATCGTGGTCAAGGGCAACAAGGCCTACGCGTTGCGTGCCGAATTCCGGATTGCGATCAGCTTCCCGGACCTTTCCATGATGGGCAGCAAC
>JAXHTI010000326.1:0-1546 GCA_034190045.1 Pseudomonadota bacterium | reverse complement strand
GCAGCCGGGCCCGGGCTTCGATGATCTGACCGTAACACAGTCCGGCGTCGTTGATCGGGACCTGTTGCGGCAAATAGACGCGAAAACCACTCTGCTGACACTGTTGCATGACCTGTTCGCAGAGTAAACGGTTTTGAAACACGCCGCCGGACAGGCCGATGGCAAAATCGCCGTGGCGTTGTCGCAATTCGATCGCCTGCGCGAGCAGGGCCCGGGCCAGACTGTGATGAAAGGCCACGGCCCGATCGGCCATCGACAGGTTCTCATCCAGTAATAACGGCAGCAGCGGGGTCCAGTCACTGCGTAATAGCCCCGAGTGTTCCGTCAGGGGCAGGTCGATCCCTTCATGCGAGCCTTTGAGTGCTTCCTGTTCCAGCCACATCGGTCCCTGGCCCTCGAAACTGGCACTGTGACAAAGACCGGTAAGGGCGGCCGCGGCATCGAACAGGCGACCGACGGCCGTGGTTTGCGGCGCATTGAGGCCTTTGTGCCAGGCTTCCTGTAACAACGCGGTATTCTCGGGGGCATCAGGCCAGATGGTTTGCGATTGCCAGCACAACGCCAGGGCCGCGCGCCAGGGTTCCCGTGCGGCGCGCTCCCCGCCGGGAAGATAAAACGGCTGCCAGCTGGCCGCCTGTTGCCATTGACCGGGCCGGCCCAGCAGGGCTTCGCCGCCCCACAGTGTGCCGTCCGGTCCCAGTCCCACGCCGTCCCAGGTGAACACCAGCCAGCGCGGCTCGTCGGGGTATTCTCCGGCAACGATGGCGGCATGGGCGTGGTGGTGGGCCACGCTGTGAAGCGGTAATGCCTGTCGCCTGGCCCAGCGGCTGCTGAAGTAGTCGGGATGGTTGTCACAGACCACGGCCTCGGGTTCGACCGCATAGAGTTGCTGCAGATCGGCGATGGTGCGGGCGTAGACCTGCTGACTGCGCGGCGCATCAAGATCGCCGATATGCGGAGAGATCACGACTCGTTGCTCCCAGGCCAGGGCCACGCAGTTTTTCATATGCCCGCCACAGGCAAGCAGCGGTTGCGACAACGGTTGCGGCAGGCTCAGTTCCAGGGGGGCGTTGCCACGGCCCAGACGCAGGGGGCGAGGCTGGTGATCGATAATACGTATCACCGGATCATCCGCCGGTCGCACGATAGGCCGGTTATGGTGCAGGCGAATGTCCGTGAGGTGCGGGAGGCGTTGTCTGACCTCATCGGCCCCGGTCAGTACCGGCTCCCCCGAAAGGTTAGCCGAGGTGGCCACGAGGGGTTTGCCAAAGCGGGCCAGCAGAAGATGATGCAGGGGACTGTAGGGCAACATGACGCCCACCTCATTCATCCCCGGGGCCAGGTTGGCCGGCAGGGCGCACCCGGGCAGACGGGGTAACAGCACCACAGGGCGTACCGGTGTGCGCAAACAGGCTTCGGCGACGGCATCGAGCTGCAATTGGGAGCGTATCGCCGCCAGCTCATCGTCGCCGCTGGCGGGAAACATCACCGCCAGCGGTTTGTCCGGGCGCTGTTTGCGCTGGCGCAGGCGCGCAATGGCGGCCTG
>JAXHTI010000325.1:0-1554 GCA_034190045.1 Pseudomonadota bacterium | reverse complement strand
TTGCCGATCCAGGCCAGCCAGCAGCTGCTGGGGGTGTTTGTCGCCTGCCACCCGCATAGCGGTTTTTTTACCGTGGAGCATGAGCGCAGCCTGATTATTTTTTGCAATTTTCTCGGCCAGCTGCTGATCAAAAACCGGTTGTTGCACGACATGGAAAAGATGGTTGCCGAGCGCACGCAGCAACTGCAGGAAGCGCTGGAGGAAGCCGAGCATCTCAAGGAACGTTACGCGACCCTGTCAGTCATCGACGAGTTAACCGAACTGCATAACCGGCGGTTTTTCTTTCCCGAAACCCAGTCGGCACTGGCCCGCGCGATTCGCTATGACGAACCGTTCTGCTTGCTGGTACTGGATGCGGATAACTTCAAGGCGGTCAATGATCGCTTCGGTCACGGTGTGGGTGACAACGTGCTGCGCGCGATTGCCGATTTGCTACGCGATGAAGCACGCGAGGCGGATATCATTGCCCGTTTCGGGGGGGAGGAATTTGTCCTGGCCCTGCCGGAGACGGGGGAGGACGGTGCCATGACTCTGGCCGAGCGGATCCGCTCGCGTATTGCCGGGCTGGCATTCCGTTTTGCTGAAAAAAATTTCGGGATCACGATCAGCGCCGGCGTGGCGGCGCTGCAAGCTACACATTCGCGGGAAACCCGTCGGGCTCTCGAGGAACTGTTGCACCAGGCGGACAGCGCCATGTATTACAGCAAGGGCCATGGCCGCAACCAGGTCAACCGCTATTCCGACATTGCCTGCAAGATCTGATTTCACTCCTCGAAAGTGACTTCACCACCAAGACACGAAGACACCAAGTAAATTTCTGTATTCATTGAAACCACTTCCGCTCGCGACGTAGACTTGCCCGCTGTCGTGACATTGGTAAACGCATGATCGTTTCAGCTTCTTGAATAATTTTTCTTGGTGTCTTGGTGGTTGGTCTTTATTCTTTTATTCGGCAAACTCGATCGCTTCGCGAATCGCCTCGATGCCGGCCTTGGCACACTCATCATCCACGTCACCGGTGATTTTTCTGGCCGGTGCGCCGGAGATACCGACAGCTCCGTAGAAATGGCCACCGATGCGGACCGGCACGCCACCACCGACCAACAACACTTCCGGGGCAAAACGCAGGTTGTCGAATTCCCCTTCCTGCATGTCGAGCGTGGCAGTCTGGAAACTGGCGGCGGTCTGGGCTTTTAACCGGCTGACGTCGATGGTGTGGGTCCCGGCCAGGGGATCGCGCGCCACGGCGAGCAGTTTGCCATTGCGATCGACCACGCTGGAGGTGACCTGATAGCCCTGTTTGCGACAGGCCCGGGCCGACTCGACAGCCAGCTGGTTGGCCAGTTCGAAGGAGAGCACCCGGGTGGTGACATAGGCCGGTTCGGCGCCGGCCAGCGGGCTCAGCAGTAACGCGGGAAGCAGGACAAAAGCAAGATACCGTTTCATGGTGGTTTAATCCTCGATGGTGGAGGGTTGATGTTGTTGTAATGCCCACAGCACATGTTCGCGCACCAGTTCGGAAGGATGGTCGGTGCGGGCCTGCAGGGCGGCGAT
>JAXHTI010000324.1:0-1568 GCA_034190045.1 Pseudomonadota bacterium | reverse complement strand
CATCGCGTTCACTGCCACGGGGCTGTTGCCACGGGGCGCGCAGCACCCGCCAGCGCAGTTCATAATAAGCGTCAAACTGCGCCGGTGTCCGGGGTGTGACAATCTGCATGGTGGCCAGCGGGGTCAGGCAAACACGACCCAGGTGGTGGCAATATACTTGACGCCCTGTTCGAGGACACAGGCCCGGTGTTCATGAGTCCAGAAAGGCGGGAACAGCACGAGCTTCCCGGTTTCGGGTTTGACCTTGAGGTTTTGATATAAAAATTCGGTTTCACCGCCGGCATCGACATCGTTGAGATACCACAGGGCCACCAGCTGGCGCATGGCAAAGTCGTGGCTGCCGCCATCGATGTGCCAATGGTAATACTCCCCGGGCTGATAGCGTTGCAGGCCGTAGCCCATGTCCTTGAAGGGACCCTTGAAATAGGGAAAGGTTTCGCGAAATTCGAGCAGGGCGGTTTTGAGCGACTGAAACAGGGCCTGATCGATATCCTTCCAGTGTTCCTTGCCGCTGACCACCAGATCGGTGGTTTTCTTGATCCCGCTGTTCTCATCCACTGTCTGCCCTATCCGCCCCGGATACTGCTCCTCGGCATGCTGCTCGAAGCGCGTGATCATCTCCCGGCACAGTTCAGCCGGCAGCGCATTTTGCTGCTCGAAAATAAAACTGTTGGGCTGTAGCTCGCGGATCGTTTTCAGCGGCGGCGGAGTGAATTCCATCTTGGCGGACATCGTCAATCCTGTAGCAAGTTAGAGGTCAAGATCATAACGCAAAGAGGCAGTGTAATGTTGAATGTTGAATTTTAAATTTTGAATGGCAGGTGCGCACTTAATTCAAAATTCAACATTCAAAATTATATCTTCACAGTCGGTTGTTTTCGATCAGATCCTGGATGGCTGCCACATACTGGCGCTCGGGATCGGGTTCGATTTTGAGGATTTCCTTGGTCAGCTGTGACCAGTGTTCCTCGTTGCGATCGGCCATTTCCTCGAGCCGGCTGCGATTGCCGGTCTCCTGCCAGTGCCGGTAGGCGTCCATTAATGACGGCGACAGGTGCTTACGCATGTGGGTCAGGTTGCCGAAATAAAAATGCAGAGATGGCTCGTTCTCTTTTTCGAGTAGCGCGGGAAGAGTGCTGATGGCGTCGGCCAGATGATCGCGTACCGCACGCAGCATCAGTTCGGCTTTGGTGTAGGGCAGGGTAATCAGCAGCTCTTCCCATTTCTGGCCCAGCCGTTCCCCGGCGCGGATCTCGCCGATTTCGTGCAGCAGAATGGTTTCCAGCTCGTTGTCGGTCATCGCTTCCAGGGCGCGATCGACATCGGACTTGAAGTCGTAATAGGCCAGGGCTTTGCCCATGGCGTTATCGGGCTGGTTCCAGTTCCAGCTTTCCAGCTTCTCCCATAACATGCGCTTTAAGGATTCGCGCCGGATATAGATGTTGTTGCCCTGGGCCATGGCGGGCGGCGAGGTGAGATCCCGGGCCAGCTCCTTATCGGCGACATACAGGCTGTAACCGTTGTACTGATCGTGACGTTCGAGCCGGGCGAGGAAAAAATGGGGTTTG
>JAXHTI010000323.1:0-1568 GCA_034190045.1 Pseudomonadota bacterium | reverse complement strand
TCGCCTCCCGCCTGCTGGCCAAAATGCCACCGGCCGAACTCATCTTTCTGGATGTCGCCTATGTCAGCGACGGTCAGTGCCAGTTCATGGAAACCCTGCGCAACATGCCCGGCTGGCGCAGCACCCCGGTCCTGCTACTGGCGGAGCACTATACCATGGAACATGTCAGTGACGGCCTGCAGGCCGGTGCCGACGATTATATCGTCCAGCCATTCAACCACGCCGAACTGCTGACCCAGATCCGGCGCTATTCATTAAAGCTCAACCATGCCTGAGATGATCTTCGGTGTCTTTAACAGACCAGGGTCGGGGGCTGGTTTCTAGATACTGCGAGCTAGTACTGACGCTATCGCGCCCGTGGGGCGCTTCCACAGGTTAGTCAGCAGGTGCGTTTTCATCAGAGCCTCTTGTGGGAGCGGGCCTCGACCGCGACATATCCGGCTATCCGGTTTCACTATCCGGCGGAACCACGTTCAACACCTCTTCCATCGTAGTCAGTCCCTGGGCGATTTTCTGGGCGCCGGAGATACGTAATTTGATCATGCCTTCGTTGATGGCGGTGCGGCGGATCTCCGCCGCATCGCTCTCCGGCCCCAGCTGGTTGCGAATGGCGGGACTCATGCGCAGCATTTCGTAAATCCCGACCCGGCCCATGTAGCCGGTATTGCGGCATTCGTCGCAACCGACCGGCCCGTAGAAACTCGGCGCACCGCTCATTTTCCAAGGCCGGGTCAGGGCCTGCCACAGATCCGGGTCCACCTCGGTGGGGGCCTTGCAATGCGGACAGAGGGTCCGCACCAGTCGCTGGGCCAGCACGCCCAGCAAGGTCGCGTTGATCAGATAGGAAGGCACCCCGATCTCGCGCAGACGTGTCACGGCGGAGGCCGAATCGTTGGTATGCAGGGTGGAGAGCACCAGGTGACCGGTCAGGGCCGCCTGGATCGCCATCTCGGCGGTTTCCCTGTCGCGAATTTCGCCGACCATGATGATATCGGGATCCTGGCGCAGCAGGGTCCGTACTCCGCTGGCAAAATCGAGCCCGATGTTATGTTGTACCTGCATCTGGTTGAACGCCGGCTCGACCATTTCGATCGGATCTTCCACCGTGCAGACATTCACTTCCGGCTGGGCCAGTTGCTTGAGCGTGGAATAGAGCGTGGTGGTCTTGCCCGAGCCGGTCGGACCGGTCACCAGAATGATCCCGTTCGGCTGGTTCACCATCTGGTTCCACCCGGTAATCTCCTTCGCGGAAAAACCCAGCGCGGCGAAGTCCTTGACCAGGACTTCCGGGTTAAAGATACGCAGCACCAGTTTTTCACCGAAGGCGGTCGGCATGGTCGACAGACGCAGTTCGATCTCGCCGCCTTCGGGTAATAATGTCTTGATACGCCCGTCCTGCGGACGGCGTTTTTCCACCACGTCCATGCGTCCCAGCACCTTGATGCGGCTGGAAACTGCGGTCATCACCGGCGTGGGCATATCGTAAACATGATGCATCACGCCATCGATACGAAAACGGATGTGTCCCTGCTCCCGCCGTGGCTCCATGTGAATATCACTGGCGCGCT
>JAXHTI010000322.1:0-1581 GCA_034190045.1 Pseudomonadota bacterium | reverse complement strand
GTGGCGCTGCGCCGTCTGTTCAAAAAAGAGACGGCAGGCAAAGGCGCCACAGTGCTCGCACTGGTCGGGGCGTTTGTCTTCCTGGCCCTGGTGCAGTTGATTCCCGTGCTTGGCGCCCTGGCGGTGCTGCTGCTGACGGTGATGGGGATCGGGGCACTGAAATACCAGTTCTGGCAACAGTACCGGGCGACCTGAGCCACCATTCGATCTCATGAATCGACGAAAAGGCAAAGGCAGGAAGGGCGATTACGAACCAATCCGCCGCGGGAGTGTCACACTGGTTTGAATCTGGTGATTTGTGCCAATCCGCACACCCCGTTTTTCTGTCCGAGGTCCTTATGTCATACAAATCCCTGTTACTTGTTCTGATGAGTCTGTTTCCCTTCTCTTATGCCATGGCGGAAAAGGCCGAGGCGGTGTTTGCCGGCGGTTGTTTCTGGTGTATGGAAGCCGATTTTGAAAAACTCGACGGTGTCTCCGAGGCGATCTCCGGCTTTACCGGCGGTGAGATCCCCAATCCCACTTATAACGGTAATCATAAGGGCCACTACGAGGCGGTGCGGGTGATCTATGATCCCGAGGTGGTCAGTTATCAGGACCTGCTGGATTATTACTGGGTGAACATTGATCCGTTCGATGACAAGGGGCAGTTCTGCGACAAGGGCCATTCCTATTTGAGCGCCATCTTCGTCGCCAATGACAAACAACGCCGCCTGGCCGAAGCCTCGCGACAGGAAGTGGTCGAACAGTTTCCGGATAAAAAAGTCGTCACGCCCATCCTGGACGCTTCCACGTTCTGGCCGATCAAGGGCAATGAAAGTTATCACCAGGACTACTACAAAAAGAGTCCCTTGCGTTACAAGTTTTACCGCCTCAGCTGTGGGCGCGATAGCCGCCTGGAAGAGATCTGGGGTGAAGACCGCCTGGATAAGTGGCATGCCGCATCTGATCATTGAATACAGCGCGGATTGCCTGGACAAGGCGCAGGCTCAGTCCATAGCGGATACCGTATTCGAGGTGTCGAAGGCCTCCGGCCTGTTCGAAACCGCGAACATCAAATCAAGGGCGATTCCGGTTACAGCCTATCGGCTTGGCGTCGACGGCCGGGGGTTCGTGTGTGTCCGTTGCCGCATTCACGCCGGGCGCAGTACAGCGCAGAAAAAACAGCTGTCCGAAGCGGTGGTCGCAGCGCTGCGTGAGCTGCAACTGGATGTGGCGGCGATTACTGCCGAGGTGATCGATATGGACCCGGCCAGCTATACCCGCTATTACGCCGGTTGAAAACACCTCGATATGTTATGGCAGAATTTTAATCGATTATTTGTTTCGCTCTGCTAACAATCAGCTGAGGATGCCTGTGTCAGCGAGCGAAGCGAGGCAATCTCCCGGGCGGCATTTCGCCTGACACACTAATATATAGTGAACCATCCCTGCCGCTTGTCCCGGTTCGCCACGCGGACTTTACTGGCAAGCCTTATCCACATATAGAACATTATCTATCAGAAACGTCGATATTATCGATTTGTATTGAAGTACCGGGGTTTTTAAGCTTCTGCCTCATTCTGGCTTTGCAGGGCAGCG
>JAXHTI010000321.1:0-1583 GCA_034190045.1 Pseudomonadota bacterium | reverse complement strand
CAGGGCCGTATCGGCAACGATTCGGATGAAGTACGCGGGGGGACGTCCGGCGACGAACAGACGATCGTGATCGACAGTGGCCAGCAGGTTGAGGGGGGTGCCAGCGGGGGCAGCCGGGTCTACAGCACGCGTTCCCGCAGTCGGGAACCGGCCGCACAGACCATTCGCGTACAGGAAGGTCAATGGGCCACGATTCGCACCGGCCAGGCGGTACCGATCACCGAGCAGACCACCAATCCGGACGGCACCATCACCCGCTCCATCCGATATCAGAATGTGACCAGCGGTTTTCAGATCCGGCCGCAACTCAACGGGGAACAGGTCCAGCTGTACATTCGCCCGCAGCGGGCCTCGGTCAGTGAATCCGGTGGCGGACAGATCAATCTCAGCGGCATGGAGACCACGATCCGGACCCGCCTGGGTGAATGGGTCGAGCTGGGTGGCAGTCTGGAAACGCTGCGCAGCCGCCAGAGCGGCATCACCCACTCTACCCGTCGCGAGGAAGAACAGCGCCACCGGGTTTTTGTTAAAATCGAAGCTCAGCCGTAATCCGTTCGAGGTTGTTGTGACCCCCGATTCCCCTGTCCGTTACACGGTCTATCCGATCTCCCCGGAGGCCCACCTGTTTCGTGTGCAATGCACCATCGAACAACCGGATCCTGCCGGCCAGCGCCTGAGCATGCCTGGCTGGATTCCCGGCAGTTACATGATTCGTGACTTTGCCAAAAATGTCGTCTGGCTGCGGGCGAGCGACGAGCAGGATCATCCGCTGGAGGTCGTCAAACTCGACAAGGCCACCTGGCAGGTCGCAGCCTGTGACACACCCCTCTATATAGAATATGAAGTCTATGCCTGGGACCTGTCGGTCCGCGGGGCCCATCTGGATAACACGCATGCCTATTTCAACGGCACCACGGTGTTTGTCGCGGTCGAAGGCCAGACCGATCAACCCTGCCAGGTAACCCTGCAGCGCCCCGAGGGAGAAACCTATCAGCAGTGGCGTGTCGCCACGACCCTGCCGCGCAAGGAAGCCGCGCTGTACGAGTTTGGCAGCTATCAGGCGGCCGACTACGATGAATTGATCGATCACCCGGTGGAGATGGGCTGTTTCGATCTGGCCAGCTTCGAAGTAGCCGGCGTGCCGCACGATATCGCGATCACCGGGAAACATCGCGCCGACCTGCCCCGCCTGTGCCGGGATCTGGAAAAAATCTGTGCCACTCATGTCGCCATGTTTGGCGAGCTGCCGGAGATGGAGCGTTACCTGTTTATGGTCACAGCCGTCGGCGAAGGCTACGGCGGGCTCGAACATCGCAGTTCCACCAGCCTGCTGTGCAGTCGCAACGATCTGCCGCTACCCGGCCAGGAGACGATCAGCGACAACTATCGCAACTTCCTCGGCCTGTGCAGCCACGAATACTTTCACCTGTGGAATGTGAAACGGATCAAGCCGGCGATCTTCATGCCCTACGATCTGAGCCGCGAAACGCCGACCCGCCAGTTGTGGGCCTTCGAAGGCATTACCTCCTATTATGACGAACTGGCCCTGGTGCGCAGCGGCGTCATCAATACCGAAAGTTATC
>JAXHTI010000320.1:0-1585 GCA_034190045.1 Pseudomonadota bacterium | reverse complement strand
GTTGAGTCGCCGGTGAATGGCCGCGACTACCAGCGCGCCGAAGGTCCCGACCCCGGCCGCTTCCACCGGGGTGGCGATGCCGGCAAAGATGATTCCCAGTACCAGGAACACCAGCACCAGGGGTGCGAGCATCTTGCCCAGCAGGCGAAACTTCTCGCGTGCATCGACCCGTTCCTCGACCGGCAGGGCCGGGCCGGCCTCGGGTTTGAACCAGGTGACAGTCAGAATATAAAGAATGTACAGGCCGGAGAGGATCAGCCCGGGTATCACCGCGCCGATGAACAGCTCACCGACCGATTGCTGGGCCACCACGGCGAACAGGATGGCGAGGATCGACGGCGGGATCAGAATCCCCAGGGTGCCGCCGGCGAGGATCGACCCGCAGGCAATGGTGTGGTGATAACGGCGGCGAATCATCGCCGGCAGCGCAATCATACCCATGGTCACTTCGGTGGCACCGATGACCCCGCACATGGCGGCCAGCAGGGTGGAGGCGACAATGGTCGAAACAGCCAGGCCGCCGCGCAGACCGCCGAGGATCTTGTAGACCATGTCGTACAGCTCCTCGATGATCCCGGCCCGCTCCAGCACCGAGGCCATGAAGATAAATAGCGGAATGGCGGAGAGCTGGTAATTGGTCATCAGGGGAAAGATGCGCGAGGGGAGGATGTTCAACATGCGCGCATCGCCGAACAGGAACAAAAACACACAGGCCAGCCCGCCGGTGACAAAGGCCAGCGGCAGACCGAGCATCAGCAGGATCATCAACGAGCCGAACATCAGCACGGTTAACCAGAATATGTCGATTTCCCAACCCATGATCAGGCCTCCGGTCGTACCTGGGTGTCCAGTTCAATGGTGTCGGGATTGATCACCACGGCAATGTCCTTGAACAGCTGGGCGATGCCCTGCAACAACAGCAGGGCGGCGCCCAGTGGCAGGGCAAATTTGATCGGCCAGTAGGGAATGGCCCATTCGGTAAAGGAGACTTCGCTGACCTTGTAGGAGTCGAGAAAGAAGGTCCAGCCGGTTACCAGCAGGCTCAGAACGAAAATAAAGAAGAAGATCGAGGTAAACAGATCGACCATCGCCTTGCCGCGATTGGAGAAATAATTGTAGATCACGTCCACCCGCACATGGGCGCCTTCGCGCAACACATACCCGCCGGCCAGCAGGTACTGCATGCCGAACATCAGAAACATCCCCTCGTGTGCCCAGTTGGTCGGGGAGTTGAAGACGTAGCGGGCAATCACTTCGTAGTAGTACACCAGCACCGCAATGACCGACCAGTAGGCGACGAACTCGCCGACCATCCCGTTGAGCTGACCCACCAGCCGGTTGAACAGCCAGGGTTCACGACTGTCGTCATGCTCTGCTTCGACGGTCGGACACATGAAGCCCGGTGCCGGCGGTTCCGACTCTGTTTCATTGCGCTGGCGAACCAGTGAGGGTAACCGGATGGCATCGACCAACAGGAAAAAAATGACCGCCCCGCCCAGCCAGCCGGCGATGAGGTGCCAGTTTTCACTGTGCTGCTGAACGTCGACCAGGTTGTCTCTGGCGTCGGCCAGGTTCTGGCGTGCCG
>JAXHTI010000032.1:2054-25199 GCA_034190045.1 Pseudomonadota bacterium | reverse complement strand
CCCCTGCTCCACATTGGGCGGAATGGTCATCGCATCGGCCGCCATCAACGCAGAGATATAGGCGGGATTGGTATCTCTCAAGTGGATGTAGGCCATTTCGTGATCCAGCAGGGCATTCTCGCCCCCGCTGGCGGCCGGACGCACACAATGCAGCAGCATGGCCCGAATCATTTGATCGCCCTTATTATAGTATCCGTCCGTGTGCCAGCTCAGCGGCAGGTTACTGTAGGGAATATAGCCCTGCTGGCGACCGTCGGGAATGACCCGCAGTGCGGTAATGCTGTCCTCGTCGGCACACAGGTTGCCGTCCAGGCGCTCAAGTCCCAGTTGCTGACCCAGTGCCCGGATCGCCTCGCGCTCGGTCGCCGGATCGGCCTGATAGATCGCCATATTGCAGCGGCGTACCCGCTCGCGGAGCGCAGCCCGTTCGTTGTCGCTCAGGTTCGCCGGGTCGGCCAGCGGCACATGCAGTTGCGCGGCACTGACCGGATAGTTGGCCAGACGCTGATCCCGCCACTGCCGGTAGGCGCGATCATCGTTCAGGTCATAGGCGGCAACTGCCGCGGCCTTGTTTTTTATCGGTGCATTAATGATTTGCATTCTGGTCATTCATCAGTAGAATACGCCCACATTTTACGGGGTATCCCCGACCTTTTTAGTCGGGTATAACTTGTCGGCAAACCGATGACCCCTCTGCTATATAGTGTGATGCTTTAAGCGCTATCGGAAGATCACGGCGCGGACTGCAAGGTCGATTAGAGCATAGCGCGCCAGGCAGACGAATACCCAGCTGGTAATACGCCCCCCACGGGCCACCAGCCGGTTTTGTCCCGGAGTGAATGACGTTTGTGTATCGGGTGGACGAGACCCCCTACATGTAGTGGCCTGAAGGTATACCCCATTGGGGATAACCCGGGGGCACCAATTCACCCCATCAGTATGATACTCGTCACAAAAGTTGCGGCATAGACTTCGTGCCAACTTGTAAAAGATGTGTTTAATCCCACGGCTTGGTGGGGTTTAAAGGTAAAACGTTAAACGGCTTATTTGGGTAACCCCTTAAGGAGAACACCATGGCTGCAAAGAAACTGTATGACACTCCGATGCTGGATGAGCTGGAAAAAGGCCCCTGGCCCAGCTTTATTTCCGGCTTTAAGCGTCTGCGCGACGACCATCCTGATGAACGAATCAATGAAATGGCCAGTTCCCTGCTGGGGCAGCTGGAACACTCTTACGAAACCCGCAAGGGTTACTGGAAAGGCGGTACTGTATCCGTCTTCGGTTATGGCGGCGGTATCATTCCGCGCTTCTCCGAAGTTGGCGATGCCTTCCCCGCTTCTCGCGAATTCCACACTCTGCGCGTTCAACCGCCGGCAGGTAACTACTACACCACTGACATGCTGAACCAGCTCGGCGACAGCTGGGAAAAACACGGTTCAGGCCTGGTCACCTTCCACGGTCAGACCGGTAACATCATGTTCATCGGCACCAACACTGCCGGTACCCAGCATTTCTTCGATGAAATCAACGAATACGGCTGGGACCTCGGCGGTGCCGGTCCGTGTGTACGTACCGCCATGTCCTGCGTCGGTTCTGCCCGTTGCGAACAGTCCTGTGCCAACGAACACGGTATTCAGCGCTGGCTGGTAAACAACTTCACCGACGACGTGCATCGTCCGGCCCTGCCCTACAAGTTCAAGTTCAAGGTCTCAGGCTGCCCGAACGACTGCGTGAACGCTATCGAGCGTGCTGACTTCGCCATCATCGGTACCTGGCGCGATGACATGAAAGTCGATCAGGAAGAAGTCAAGAACTTCGTCAAGGCCAAAGGCCGTGAATACGTGATCGACAACGTTATCACCCGTTGCCCGACCCAGGCACTGAGCCTGAAAGACGACGACACGCTGGAAGTGGACAACCACAACTGCGTACGTTGCATGCACTGCCTGAACGTCATGAACAAGGCACTGTCTCCCGGCGACGACCGCGGTATCACCCTGCTGATCGGTGGTAAGCGTACTCTGAAGATCGGTGACCTGATGGGTACCGTTATCGTTCCGTTCATGAAGCTGGAAACCGAAGAAGATTACGAGCGCCTCGTTGAAATCGCCGAGGAAACCATCGACTTCTTCGCCGAGAATGCACTTGAGCATGAGCGTACCGGCGAAATGATCGAACGTATCGGTCTGGTGAACTTCCTGGAAGGCATCGGCATCGACGTTGATCCGCATATGGTCAATAACCCGCGTCAGTCTTCTTATGTACGGACTGATGGTTGGGACGAGGAAGCCGAAAAATGGTTTGCCCGCAAGGCTGAAGAAGCTTCCGCGTAAACCATCAAGGTTGACAGATTAAAGATTAACTCAATTAGGAGATAATGATGTCATTTGAAGATATGCGTCAGCCTATTGAATCTGGTTGTCCTGACGGCTTCCAGTACATGCATCCGGTAATGCGCAAGAACTTCGGCCTGTGGAAATTCCACGAACACCCGAAACCGGGTGTTCTGCGCCACGTCGCTCACAGCGGCGACGAAATCTGGACCGTCAAGGCCGGTACCCAGCGTATTCTGGATGTTTTTTCACTGCGCAAGCTGACTGAAATCGGCGAGAAGTATGGCGACGGCTATGTCCGCTTCACCATCCGCAGTAACATCGAATACATGGTCTCCGATGCGGCCAAGGTTGATCCGTTGATCACTGCCCTGACCGACGCCGGCTTCATCGTTGGCGGTACCGGTAACTCTGTTGCGATGATCTCGCATACCCAGGGCTGGTTGCACTGCGACATCCCGGGCACCGACGCTTCTGGTGTTGTTAAAGCCATGATGGACGAGCTCATCGAAGAGTTCCAGAACTGCAACATGCCGAACCGTGTGCATATCACCACTTCCTGCTGCCAGATCAACTGTGGCGGCCAGGGTGATATCGCCATCAACGTTCAGCACACCAAGCCGCCGCGCATCAACCATGACCTGGTTGCCAACGTGTGCGAACGTCCGTCGGTTGTTGCCCGTTGCCCGGTTGCCGCGATTCGTCCTGCCATGGTTAACGGCAAGGCTTCCCTCGAAGTCGACGAGAAGAAATGCATCTGCTGTGGTGCCTGCTTCCCGCCCTGCCCGCCGATGCAGATCAACGATCCGGAACACACCAAGCTGGCTATCTGGGTTGGTGGTAACCACTCCAACGCTCGTAGCAAGCCGACCTTCCAGAAGCTGGTTGCTTCCGGTATTCCGAACAATCCGCCGCGTTGGCCTGAAGCAACTGCCATCGTCAAGCGCATTCTCAAGGAATACAAAGAAGGTGCAAAAGACTGGGAGCGTATCAACGACTGGATCGACCGTATCGGTTGGCCGCGTTTCTTCGAAGTTACCGGTCTGCCGTTCACCAAGTACCACATCGATAACTGGCGTGGTGCCCGTAACAGTCTGAACGCTTCAACCCACATCCGCTTCTAAACCAAGGGGACGTTAATCAGATGAAGTATGTTATTCAGGTTAACGAAGGCCCTTACAATCATGAAGCTTCCACGTCGGCCCTGAATTTTGTCAGGGCCGCGTTGGATGCGGGTCATGAGGTCTTTCGTGTATTTTTCTATCATGACGGTGTTAACAACTCGACACGTTACACTACACCGCCGCAGGACGACCTGCACATCGTGAACACCTGGTCTGATCTGGCCAGCAAGAACGATCTGGACCTGGTGGTTTGTGTTGCTGCCGCACAACGTCGTGGCATTGTTGACGAAGGCGAACAGGAGCGAAACGGTAAGGATGGCAATAACATTGCCCCCGGTTTCCGTATCTCCGGTCTGGGACAGCTGGTTGAAGGCTGTATTCAGGCGGATCGTCTGGTTGTATTTGGCGACTGATTAGGGGTGCCTCATGTCTGATATTAAGAATTTTCTATATCTGAACCGTCGGGCGCCTTACGGTACGGTCTATGCCTGGGAATCCCTGGAAGTCGTACTGATCGGTGCCGCATTCGAACAGGATGTATCACTGGCATTCGTAGACGATGGCGTTTACCAGATCATGAAAGGTCAGGATACCTCCGAGCTCGGCATCAAGAATTTCTCGCCGACCTACTCGGCCCTGGGCGATTATGACGTTCAGAAGATTTATGTCGAAAAAGAATCGCTCGACGCACGTGGTTTGACCGTCGACGATCTTCTCGATTTGAAATATGAAGACGAAGACGACGACTGGGCGGAAAAAGACTCCATCAAGGTGGTTTCTGCCGATGAACTCGCCAAAATCATTGACGATTCCGACGTCGTTTTGAGCTTCTAAGTATAAGGTGGGAAAAATGCCGATTTTACACACTGTAAATAAATCACCTTATGAGCGTAACTCTCTCGATAGCGCTATAAGTCACGCTCTCAAGGGTAGCTCCGTCATTATGTTTGAAGACGGGGTTTATGGTGCGATGAAGGGCACAGCACATGCTGACAAGGTATCAGGCGCCATGAAAGATGTTTCTTTCTACGTTCTGGGCCCTGACCTCAAAGCCCGAGGCATCGACGAAAGCAAGCTGATCGACGGCGTCAAGGTTGTCGACTACAGCGGTTTCGTTCAGCTGACTGTCGACAACGACAAAGTCAGCGCATGGACTTAATGAGTAAATCCACACACAGAGTATCTTAACGAGGAGATAAACGATGGGTACTATCAACGTAGGTGGCAAAGAGCTGGAAGTCGACGAAGAAGGTTATCTGTCTAACCTGGCTGACTGGACTCCGGAAGTTGCCGAATATATGGCCAAAGACGAAGGCCAGGAACTGACTGAAAACCACTGGGAAGTTATCAACTTTCTGCGCGAATACTATGAAGAGTACCAGATCGCGCCGGCTGTTCGTGTACTGACCAAGGCTATCGGCAAGAAGCTGGGCAAGGAAAAAGGTAACAGCAAGTACCTGTACGAACTGTTCCCGTATGGCCCCGGCAAGCAGGCATGTAAATATGCCGGTCTGCCCAAGCCGACTGGCTGCGTCTAAACACTGACGCTGCGGAATTCGAGGGGAGTGCTGCTCCCCTCCTTTTCCACTCAAGATGATCTAAATCGATAATTACAACGAGTTAACGTAGAGGGAACAGTAGCATGTCGGCGCTGTCCGTGACTTACGCAATATTATTTTATGCGGCAACCCTGCTGCTGGTTGTTGGTTTGGTGCGCAAGATTGCCTTGTATGCACGTACGCCGGCACCATTAAAGATTCCCACGACACCGGCTCCCGTGAGTCGTTCCGGTGTTGTAATGCGAATGGTACGCGAAGTTGTACTGTTCACCAGCCTGTTCAAGGCAACAAAGTGGACCTGGCTTTTCGGCTGGTTGTTCCATCTGGGCTTATTGCTCGTATTGCTTCGGCATCTGCGTTATTTCCAGGCAGACACCTGGTTCTGGGTTGATCTGATTCAACCGTTTGGTAAATACGCTTCTTTTGCCATGGTAATCGGCCTGCTCGGCCTGTTTGCCCGGCGGATTTTCGTGGATCGGGTGCGTTACATTTCCTCCCCCTCCGACTATCTTATGTTATTGCTGCTGATTGCTATTGGCGTCAGCGGCATGATGATGACCTTTGTCGCTCATACCGACATTGTCATGGTTAAAGCCTTTTTCCTTGGCCTGCTGCGTTTCACCATTGAACCGCTGCCGAGTGACGGCTTTTTATTGATTCACCTGACACTGGTTGCCCTGCTGATGATTATCTTCCCAATCAGCAAACTGCTGCATGCACCGGGTGTGTTCTTCAGCCCGAGCCGTAACCAGGTCGACAACCCGCGGGAAAAACGCCATCTGGCGCCGTGGGCTGCTGAACTCGAAAAATAACGACAACCGATAAATACACAGGAAAGTCGCTAGAGGATTACTGACGTGGCAGACTTCGATACACCGGAATTGCACGAATACCCGATCATCCCCAAGCTCAAAGAAGGGGTGATGGCGCACAGCAAACCGTATGTGGCCAAGGCACAGTTCCAGGAAGCCCTGGGCTTCCCCGGCGAGCTGGTGGAAAACTGGGAAGAAAAGGCGCTGGAAAAACTCGATGACCTGCGCGGTCGTTACCGCTCATTGCAGGTCTATCTGGATTCCTGTGTCAAGTGTGGTGCCTGCACCGACAAGTGCCATTACTACCTTGGTACCACCGATCCGAAGAACATGCCGGTCGCCCGTCAGGATCTGCTGCGCCAGGTCTATCGCCGCTATCGCACCTTTGCCGGGAAATATTTCCCCAAGCTGGTCGGCGCGAAGGACCTGACCAAGGACGTCCTCGACGACTGGTACAGCTATTTTCATCAGTGCTCCCAGTGCCGGCGTTGTTCCGTGTTCTGCCCCTACGGCATCGATACCGCCGAAATCTCCATGGCCGCCCGTGAAATCATGGACTCCATCGGCGTCGGACAGAAGTACTCCAACGAAATCATCGGTAAGGCCGCTACCGTCGGTAATAACCTGGGGCTGCCCGAGCCGGCCCTGGCCGATACCCTGGAAGGCCTTGAGGAAGAGGTCGAGGAAGATACCGGTGTGCCGGTCAAGTTCCCGCTGGATCAAAAAGGCGCGGAAATCCTGCTGGTCACCCCCTCCGCCGACTTCTTCGCCGAACCGCACGTGGACGGCCTGATCGGTTATGCCAAGGTCTTCCATGAAGCCGGCGTCAGCTGGACGCTGAGTTCCTACGCCTCCGAGGCGGCTAACTTCGGTATGTTCATCGGCAGTTACGAAAACATGCGCGACCTGTCCATGCGGGTTCGCAAGGCCGCCCTGGATCTCGGCGTCAAGCGTATCGTATTCGGTGAATGCGGCCATGCCTGGCGTGTTGCCTACAGCTTCCTGAATACACTGGCCGGTCCGTTCGATTTTCTGGATCCCAATTATCCGGTGCCGCAGCATATCTGCGAGTTCACCTACGATCTGATCCAGAAGAACAAGTTGAAATTCGACAAGTCTGAAAATGACCACATGACCCTCACCTTCCACGATTCCTGTAACGTGGCACGTGCCTCGCGCATGGGTGACAAACCGGGTGGTCAGTTCGATATTCCGCGCGCCATTATTCGCGCTGTTTGTAACAACTATGTCGACATGCCCGCCGACTACATCAAGGAAGCCACTTTCTGCTGTGGCGGTGGCGGTGGTCTGTTGACCGACGATCTCATGGAATTGCGGGTCAAGGGTGCCCAGCCGCGTATGGAAGCGTACAAACGAGTTGTCGATGACAACGGTGTAACCAACGTGGCGGCAATCTGCGCGATTTGCAAAAGCCAGTTTACCAAGGTCCTACCCTACTACGGGTTCGGTATGACTGACATTGTCAGTGTTCATCAGCTTGTCAGTGAAGCGCTAATCCTCAGCGATGCGCCCAATGATGAAGAAGATGCAAACACTGAAGCTGAATCAGAAGCTTAAACTTTTACGATTTGACGGTATTAACCGACATCGCATAGGAGAACAGGCATGGCTACTTCCCAAGACGATATGAACACCAAGCTAACCTTCCGCAAGTTCAAGGACGGTGAAAATAACCAAGACTGGAGTTCCTGGTCTGAAAAGATCTTTAAAGAGGACACTTCGCACAAGTGCCCGACTTACGTCCATCGTACCCCGCCGTGCCAGGGTAGCTGCCCGTCTGGTGAAGACATCCGCGGCTGGCTGGATATCGTTCGTGGTATCGAAAATCCGCCGGAAGGTATGGACTGGCAGGAATACGCTTTCCGTCGCTCCACCGATGCCAATCCGTTCCCCTCTGTCATGGGCCGTGTCTGCCCCGCTCCGTGCCAGGACGGTTGTAACCGTAACGAAGTGGAAGACTATGTCGGTATCAATGCTGTAGAACAGTTCATTGGTGATACCGCCCTGTCCAACAAGTACAAGTTTGAAGCCGCCAAAGAAGACAATGGCAAGAAAGTCGCTGTCATCGGCGGTGGGCCGGCTGGCCTGGCCGCGGCTTATCAGCTGCGCCGCAAAGGTTATGGCGCGACCGTCTTTGATAACCACGCCACACTGGGCGGTATGATGAAATACGGTATCCCCGGTTATCGTACACCGCGTGACGTACTGGACGGTGAAATCAACCGCATCATCGACATGGGTGTCGACGTCAAACTCAATACCTGGGTTGGCAAAGACGTCACCGTTGACCAGCTGGAAAAAGACTACGACGCCATTCTGTGGGCCGTGGGTACCTGGACCGGCCGCAAGCTGCCGATCCCCGGTGCTGACAAGGCGCAGAACGTGCTGACCGGTGTCGACTTCCTGGAAGCCTTCAACGACGGTCGTCTGCAGCTGGTTTCCGAAAAGGTTGTCGTTGTCGGCGGTGGTGATACCTCCATCGACGTGGCCTCCGTTGCCCGCCGTCTGGGTCATATCACCGAAGTGAACGAAAAGGATCGTCCGGAGAACATCGTACTGGGCCACACCGCTCACGACGTTGCCTCTTCCGCGACCCGCCAGGGCGCCCAGGTTATGCTGCTGTCCCGTTCACCGGTCAAGGACATGGCTGCGGCCGAACACGAAGTCAACGATGCCCTGCGTGAAGGTGTTGATATCGTTGATCGCGTCAATCCGGTTGAAGTTATTCTGGACGAGAAAGGCCGCGCCAAGGCACTGCGCGTGCAGAAGCTGGAAGACGATGGCAAGACCCCGGTCGAAGGTTCTGAGTACGACATCGAACTGGACCTGCTGGTTTCCGCCATCGGTCAGGGCGGCAAGCTGGAAGGCTTTGAAGACCTGGGCAACGACCGTGGCTTTATCGACGCGGATCAGCACTACCAGGTACCGGGCAAACCGGGTCACTTTGTTGCCGGCGATATCGTTCGCCCGCACCTGCTGACCACTGCCATCGGTCAGGCCTCAATTGCGGTCGAAAGTATCGATCACTATCTGAAGGCCGAGAACCTGGGCAAGCGTCCCAAGGTCGACAAGCACCACTTCAACCTGCTGAACAAGCTGCGTGAAACCGGTCTGGAACCGAAAGAGTACACTCACGCTTCAGAATGGGGCACCAACAATGCCGACTGGGCCGTGCATAACTATGAAGACCGCTCCGCCCACGAAATCATTCCGGCAGATGAGCTGTTCCTTGGCCACTTCAGCTACACCCCGCGCCTCAAGCGTCAGGAAGATGTACCTTCTGCAGACGATGTACTGGGTCACTTCCAGGAGCGTATGAAGGGGCTGTCTGATGAGCAGGCCCGTGAAGAAGCCGATCGCTGCATGAGCTGCGGCATGTGCTTCGAGTGTGATAACTGTGTCATCTACTGCCCGCAGGACGCCGTCTATCGTGTGCCGAAGAACCAGCACACTATGGGCCGCTATGTTGCCACCGATTACGCGCGTTGTATCGGTTGTCACATCTGCGCCGATGTTTGCCCGACCGGCTACATCGATATGGCAATGGGTGAATAACAACGAATAGAGGTAGTAACGGTGTCACTACGACAGTTGATACAAACAACAATAATGGCAGGGCTTATCGCCCTGCCCTTTACTGTGCAGGCAGGGGATGCTCCAACCCCTGAAATTCCCAAAGCCAAAGAAAAGGCAACGGAAGAATATGGTTGTGTTGCGCCTACAGATTACATGCGCAAAAACCATATGAGTGATCTCATGCATAAGCGTGACGATACCTTGCGCGAAGGCATCCGCACCCAGAAGTTCAGCCTGGCGGAATGTATCAACTGTCATGTGACTCCCGATGAAGACGGCCAATTCGCCAGCTTTGGTGAGGATGAGCATTTTTGCAGCAGTTGCCACAATTATGCCTCGGTCAGTGTTGACTGCTTCAGCTGTCACCGGGACACGCCTGAAGAAACTGACTATCAGCATACCTTTAACACCGGCAATAATCCGCATCACGGCAAGATTGCCCTGAAAGGGAAGAAACTCTCCGTCGAAACCTTGCAGGTATTGACTGAAGGAGATCAACAATAATGAGCAACAAGACTTATAACGCAGACCTGTCGCGCCGGCATTTTTTCAGTAAAGCCGCCGCTGCGGCCGGTATGGCGGTCGCACCGGGTGTTTTCCTGCGCCAGGTTCATGCCCGCCCGGCGGACCAGGCTGCCACCAGTGAACAGCGCTGGGGTATCCTGATCGACACCAACAAATGCGCCAAAGGTTGCGACAGTTGTGTCACCGCCTGCATGGATGAAAACGGCTGGGGCCGGGCTGATGCCAGTGAAGATAAGTCTTCCCCGCACCAGAAAGCCCAGTGGATTCGCAAGGTAACCATCAAGGACAAACAGAGCGGGCATGTCCAGTCCCTCCCCCTGATGTGCCAGCATTGCGAGAATCC
Source organism: Pseudomonadota bacterium (assembly GCA_034190045.1). Taxonomy (GTDB): domain Bacteria; phylum Pseudomonadota; class Gammaproteobacteria; order UBA6429; family Thiohalophilaceae; genus Thiohalophilus. Next base: position 14,906 of record JAXHTI010000032.1, on the reverse strand, counting down.
CCCCTGTGTCGATGTCTGCCCGACCGGCGCTTCAATGAAACGTGCCGACGGCATCGTACTGGTCGACAAGCACATTTGTATCGGCTGCCGTTATTGCATGATGGCATGCCCCTACAAGGCCCGTTCTTTTGTCCACGAAGATCTGGAAGACCAGAAAGTCGTTGCACCGCGCGGCAAAGGGACTGTTGAATCCTGCACCATGTGTGTACACCGGGTCGACAAGGACGGCACGCCCGCCTGTGTCGAAGCCTGTAATGCCGACAATCACAACGCCATGTACTTCGGTGATCTGAAAGATCCGAACAGTGAAATTTCCCGTCAGCTGAAAGAATACGGCGGTGAGGAATTACGCGCTGATCTTGGCCTGAACACCGGCGTTCGCTATCAGGGTCTATAACAAATATACCAACCAGGTTGTCAGTCGAAATGAAAAACGTACAGTTCATGGAAATTGAAGGCCGAAGCTTCGGCTATCTTGCCCTTCTCGGTATCCTCGGCGCCATCATTCTGGTCGGACTGGGTGCCTGGTATGTCATGGAACATGAGGGCCATTATGTCACCGGCATGAATAACGCCGTTGTCTGGGGAACGCCGCACATCTTTGCGATCTTTTTGATCGTCGCGGCCTCCGGCGCGCTCAACGTCGCGTCAATCTCATCCGTATTTAATAAAACGGCGTACAAGCCACTTGCCAGACTCTCAGGACTGCTGGCCATTGCCCTGCTCGCCGGCGGATTGATGATCCTGGTACTCGATCTGGGTCGTCCCGATCGACTGATCGTGGCCATGACTTACTACAACTTCAAATCGATCTTTGCCTGGAACATCATTCTCTATAACGGCTTCTTCGCGATTGTTGCTGTTTACCTGTGGATGATGATGCAGCAGAGCATGAACAAGTACAGCAAACCGGTCGGTGTCGTCGCCTTCCTCTGGCGCCTGATCCTGACCACCGGTACCGGCTCAATCTTTGGTTTCCTGGTTGCCCGCCAGGGCTACGATGCTGCGATCATGGCACCGCTGTTCATCGCCATGTCCTTCTCTTTTGGTCTGGCGATTTTCCTGCTGGTTCTGATGGCATCCTATAAGTGGACCGGCCGTCCGCTGGGCGACGCCATTTTACAGCGTCTGAAAAACTTGCTGGGCGTGTTTGTCGCCGGTGTACTCTATTTTGTGCTGGCCTACCATTTGACCAATCTGTACGCGACCGAGCATCACGGGATTGAAGCCTTCATTCTGCGCGATGGTGGCATTTACACCCAGCTGTTCTGGATTGGCCAGATCGTGATCGGCTCCCTGCTCCCGCTGGTGTTGTTCTATCACCCGAGCACCGGAAAAAACCGCACACTGGTTGGCCTGGGCGCCTTACTGGTGATCATCGGCGGTATGATCCAGCTATATGTGCTGATCATCGGTGGTCAGGCCTACCCGCTGGAAATTTTCCCGGGCAAGGAAGTGATTGAAAGCGGCTTCTTCGATGGTCAGGTGGCAGAATATGCACCGAGCATCTGGGAGGTTCTGCTGGGACTCGCTGGCGTCGCTGTGGCCCTGATCATGGTCGCCCTGGCGGTCAAGATCCTGCGTTTTATGCCCACCAGTCTGGCCGACGAGGATGTCGATCCGCACCACAGTGCCTGATTGATTTTTCACTCATCAATACCAATATCTAAGGGGGACCCGGTTACGACTGCGTCCCCCTTATTTTTACCGGTACGGGAATTGATCACCGATGACACCGAAATCGCCGAAAACACCGAACATGTATTATGTTGATAACTCAGTAAATTCAGTGTCTTCGGTGTGTTCAGTGGTTTACTACTCATACCGTGCTCACTGACAATCAACCCGGCAAAAGACAGTCCCTTTCAAATCATGAACCGTCTGCTGATCTCCGCTGCACACAAATCCTCGGGCAAGACGACCCTGACGATCGGGCTGTGCGCGGCGTTCCGGCAACAGGGTTCGGTGGTACAGCCGTTCAAAAAGGGGCCGGATTATATCGACCCCATGTGGCTGGGCCAGGCGGCGGGACGCCCCTGTCATAATCTCGATTTCTATACCATGCCGCACGCCGAGATCCTGCGGACACTCCATCAGCAGGCCTCTGACGCCGATCTGGCGCTGATCGAGGGCAACAAAGGGTTGTATGACGGCCTGGATATCGAAGGCAGCAACAGCAATGCGGCACTGGCCCGGCTCACTTCGACCCCGGTGATTCTGGTCATCGATGTACAGGGCATGACCCGCGGCATTGCGCCGCTGATTCTGGGCTACCAGGCCTTCGATCCCGAACTGAATATTGCCGGGGTCATCTTCAATCAGATCCGGGGCGATCGGCACGAGGCCAAGCTGCGCGCAGTGGTCGAACATTATACCGACGTCCCGGTCGTGGGCGCGGTGCATCACGAGGCCAGTCTGGCAATTACCGAACGTCACCTGGGACTGATCCCCAGCAACGAGAACCGCGAGGCCCGGGCCAAGATCGACGCCATCGGCCAGCGGATTGCCGACCAGGTGGATCTGGACCGGCTGCAGGACATCGCCCGCCAGGCGCCGGCCCTGGCGAGCAGCGACGCGGTAAGCCCGGCCGTCAGCCCGCCCCGGGATGTGCGTATCGGCATTGCCCGTGACGAAGCCTTCGGCTTTTATTATCCGGGCGACATCGAGGCTCTGCAGGCGGCCGGCGCCGAGCTGGTCCCGTTCGACACCCTGCACGACCGGCAGCTGCCGCCGGTTGATGGACTGTTTATCGGCGGCGGATTCCCCGAATCCCGACTGGCCGAGCTGGCCGCCAACCAGCCGCTGCGTGAGGCCATTCACGCGGCCATCGAGGCCGGTCTGCCGACCTATGCCGAGTGTGGCGGGCTCATGTACCTGTGCCGCCAAATCACCTGGCAGGAGCAGACCCGGCCCATGGTTGGCGCCATCCAGGCCGATGTCGTGATGCACCCTCGCCCGCAGGGCCGGGGCTATGTCCGCCTGCGTGAGACGGCGGACAGCCCCTGGCCAGCGGACGAGCGCCCCGCCAGGGGCGAATTCCCCGCCCACGAATTCCACTACTCGGGCCTGGAGAATCTGACCGGCCCCCGGCGCTTTGCCTACCAGGTACTGCGGGGCACCGGTATCGACGGCCAGCACGACGGGCTGGTCTACAAGAACCTGCTGGCCTGCTATGCCCATTTGCGGGATACGGATTACCATCACTGGGCCCGTCGGTTTGTCGCCCTGATCCGACACCACAAGGCGAACGGAATTGCGGTATAATTGACTAATTGAGTAGGATATTGAACCCTGCTCGCCCTGACGACATCCGCCATGAATGACCAGAGCGAAATAAAGGAGTTTTTATGATTACGGTGACGCCCAAAGCCGCGGAGCAAATCAAGCAGTCGGCCAAGCAGAACCAGATGGAAGGTATGCCCCTGCGCATTGCCGCAAAACGCGACGAAAACGGCTCGATCCAGTACGCCATGGGATTTGCCGACCAGCAGGATGACAACGATGTAACCTACACATCAGAAGGCGTTTCCCTGATGGTCCCCCCGGACAGTGTGGAACTGTTAAAAGGCGCCACGCTGGACTTTGTCGAACTGGAACCGGGTCAGCACAATTTCATTTTCCTCAACCCCAATGATCCGGACTATGTCCCGCCCAAGGAGGAAGGGGACGGAGCCCATTACTTTTAACCCGGTCAGCTGTCTGATTTTGCGGCGATTGACTCGCCGCAGAAGCGTAGTCCTGTCCGTGAGGTCTGCCGTATACTATGGCCATGCATAGCCCATCCGCCAACGCCGAACAGAGCGAATCGGCGCCCCATGTCGACGACAACGCGCTGAGCGGCGCCGAATTGCCGCCGCGCGAAGGCATCTGGCGCAGCCGGCTATGTGGCGCCATATTCGGCATCGGTGCCATCCTGATCGTGCTGGGCATTGCCAGTGCCTGGCTGCTCTACACCAACCATGCCGGCTCCACCCTGGTCGCGATCATTCTGGCGCTGTTGTTCGGCGGTCTGGGATTGATCGGCATACTCATTATTCTGGTACAGCGGACCCTGCTGCGCCCGCTCACCCAGCTGCGCCACTGGGCGGGACAATTGCGTGAGGGGAACCTCTCCGCCCGTCTGCCCGCCGACGCGCCCAATGAGTTCAAAGGGCTGTTTGCCGACTTCAATACCCTGGCCGATGAGCTGGAAGTTCTCTCGCTGGATATGCAGAGCCAGGTGCGCAAGCAGACCAAACATATCGAACGTAAAACCCACTCGCTGGAGATCATTTATGACGTCGCGGCCAGCATCAATATCTCCCGCGATCTCGATGATCTGCTGACCCGCTTCCTGCATACACTCAAGGATGTGGTGAAAGCACGTGCCGCCGTGGTACGTCTGGTGGATAACAACAACCAGATGCGACTGGTTTCCAGTATCGGCCTCGATGATGATCTGATCAAACGCGAACAGCTGATTCCCTCGGAACAGTGCCTGTGCGGCAGTTCCTTCAGTGAAGGCAAGGTGCTGTTTCAGACCGATCTTCGCAAGTGCGACAAGATCATCGGGCGCAGTTTCTTCGACGCCGACGATATCGGCATGATCGTCGTTCCCCTGCAATACCGGGGCAAGACACTCGGCGTGTATAACCTGTTTGTCAGTCAGGAAGACTTCGCCGAACCCGAGGATATCGAGGATCTGCTCACCAGTATCGGACGGCATCTGGGTATGGCCATCGACAAGGCACGCTCCGAGGACGAGGCGCAACGACTCTCCATTATGGAAGAACGCACCCGTCTCGCCCACGAACTGCATGACTCGCTGGCCCAGACACTGGCCAGTCTGCGCTTCCAGGTCCGGGTTCTGGATGAGACGATTCGCCAGGGCGAGGAGCCCTCGGTGTGGTATGAACTGGAGAAAATCGAAAACAACCTCGACGAAGCCTATGCCGAACTGCGCGAACTGATCACCCATTTCCGGGCGCCGATCGACAAACGTGGTCTGGTCCCGGCCGTGGAACACCTGGTCGACCGCTTCCGGAACCAGAGCGAGATTTCCATCTACCTGCAAAAAGAATGGAACGTCCTGTACCTGCCGGCCAGTGTCGAGGTACAGGCTCTGCGTATCATCCAGGAAGCCCTGAATAATATCCGCAAACACAGCCAGGCCCACACTGTCCGTGTTATCATGCGCAGCGATGTCAACGGCGATTGCCGTATCCTGATCGAAGACGACGGCGTGGGCATGAACATTCAGCCCTCCTCGGATCGAACCTCCGGCGATCACCTGGGTTTGAGCATCATGGATGAACGGGCCAAACGGATTGGCGGCACGGTCCGCATTGAAAGCGAGCCACATGAAGGCACACGGGTACTGCTGCGCTTCCGTTATCCCGAAGTCCAGACCGTCGAAGTACCGGTACAACAACAAGGTTGAGTATGGGGCTGCGCGTACTGTTAATTGATGATCACACCCTGTTCCGGGTCGGACTGGAAGGCTTGCTGGCAAGTCGCGGCATTGAAATCGTCGCCTCGGTCGGCTCCGGCCAGGACTGCCTGAGACTGGTCAAGGATCTTGAACCCGACGTCGTCCTGCTGGACATGCGCATGCCGGGGATCGACGGTCTCAGCGTGTTGAAACTGTTGCGTCAGAACAATGAGAATCTGCCCATCGTCATGCTCACCACCAGCAGTGACGAAGGCGATTTGCTCGAATCCCTGCGTGAAGGCGCCCAGGGTTATCTGCTCAAGGACATGGAACCGGACGATCTGGTTCTCGCCCTGCGCGATATCGTGAACAACGGCAAAACCGTGGTCGCCCCCGATCTGGCGCCGATTCTCGCCAAGGCCGTTCAGGGCAGCCATAATGATGAGGAAACCGCCAATGTCAGCCCGTTTGACGAACTGACACCGCGTGAAACAGAAATCCTCGGACTGCTGGCCGAGGGTCAGAGCAACAAGGCGATTGCGCGCAACCTCGGGATCTCCGACGGCACCGTCAAACTTCACGTCAAGGCAATCCTGCGCAAGCTGGATGTTCACTCCCGGGTCGAGGCTGCCGTGATGGCCGTCGAACACGGCCTGTCCCGCGCCAGCCCCGAATAACCGGGCTGTTTGTCGAGCGCCGACACGTTATTCGACAAATCAAATTAACCACTGATGACACCGAATACACTGAAACCACCGAAGGCGAATGTATGCAACAAACCAGATTTTCTTTATTGGTTGTCTTCGGTGTGCTCAGTGGATTCGGTGGTTTACCCTGTAAATAGCTTTAACAGACTCTGTTTTATTCAATCAGCAAGGCTGTAACGATGAAAAAATTTACCGAACTGGTCGCCGAGAGCGCCAAACATGTGAATGAGATGTTCCCCTGGGACCTGGAAGAACAGCTTCAGGAAAACCCCGACACCCTGATTGTCGACGTGCGTGAGCCCTACGAATACGAGGCCATGCACATCCCGGGTTCGATCAACGTCCCGCGCGGCATTCTCGAAACCGCCTGCGAATACGATTATGAAGAGACCGTCCCCGAACTGGTCGAGGCACGCGATCAGGATGTCGTCGTCGTTTGCCGCTCCGGTAATCGCAGCATCTTCGCCGCCGAAGTGATGCAACAACTCGGCTACAAAAACGTGTTCTCATTAAAAACCGGCCTGCGCGGCTGGAGTGACTACGAACAGCCCTTCTACGACACCAACGGTAACGAAGTGGACGAAGACACCGTCATCGACTTCTTCACCAGCAAGGTACGCCCGGAACAGATGAGCAAAAAATAAGATATACTTTTTTCCAGAAAGGAAATTAACGCAAACACGCTAAGGGCGCAAAGGAAAATTAATATGAATTGTGGAACCAGTCATTATTTCTACAGAGCATTTATCGACTAAAGGCTGTGATAACAAGCTCCGCAAAAAACTTGTTTATATGTAGTGATAATCAGTCAACACTTGAAAATTTGTAACGAACTTTGCCTTATAATAATCTTTTCTTCGTGTCTTGGTGCCTTCGTGGTTAATATTTTCTTTGCGTTCTCTGCGCCTTTGCGTTACTTCCACTAACCTATCTAGTCCTCGTAGCGCTTGCGGTCCTTGCGGCGGCCGTTAGGTCCGGCCTGCTGGACGACAACGCCCTGGATGGCGTTGAAGTCGATTTTTCTTTTTTCGTGCATGTAGGCTTCGTTCAATGGCTGGAGGTAGTACTCATCGTTTTCGATGACCAGCTGGCGAAAGATATAGCCATTTTCGATCAGGGCGATGACATAGGTGCCGTGGCGTGCCACCCCGGTCGGATCGACCACGATGATGCAGCGGCGCTTGAACTCCGGCTCCATACTGTCATCCACCACCTGCAGGGCAAATGGCTCGGCGCCGCCGCAGCTCGATTCGGCGGCGGATTCAATGGCGGTTTTCAGATCCTGCATGGCAATAGCTCCTCACGTCTCTCCTCAAATTATAGCGCGAACCGGCGTTTCAACCCAGCGGCATAAGACCCCTCCAGATGCCGGTTTTTAGGTTCCGGGCAGCGGCGGAGTGGGTATTGCCTGCTGTTCCTCTTTTTGCTGCAGGCGCCACATCTGGCGATAAACGCCGTCGCGGGCCAGCAGCGTGGCGTGGGTGCCCCGCTCCAGGATCTGCCCGGCCTCCATCACCAGAATCTCGTCGGCATCGACAATGGTCGACAGCCGATGCGCCACCACCAGCGTGGTATGCTGCTCGGCAACCTCGTGCAAGGCCTTGAGAATCGCCTGCTCCGACTGGCTGTCGAGTGAGGACGTGGCCTCGTCAAACACCAGAATCGCCGGATTTTTGAGAATCACCCGGGCAATGGCAACACGCTGTTTCTCGCCGCCGGACAGCTTCAGGCCCCGCTCGCCCACCAGGGTGTCATAGCCCTGGGGCAGATTGACGATAAAGTCGTGGATGTGGGCCATGCGGGCCGCCTGTTCAACCTCTTCGCGACTGGCACCGGGATGCGCGTACTGGATATTGTAGAAAATACTTTCATTAAACAGCACCGTATCCTGCGGCACGATGCCGATCGTGCCGCGCAGGCTCTGCTGGGTGACGTTGCGGATATCCTGACCATCGATCAGAACCCGTCCGGCACTGACATCATAAAACCGGAACAGCAGACGGGCCAGCGTCGATTTACCCGCCCCCGAATGACCCACCACGGCCACCTTCTGGCCGGGCCGGATGCTGAACGTTACATCCCGGAGTATGGGGCGGTCCGGACTGTACGCGAAGGAGACCTGTTCGAAACGCACCTCCCCGTGGCTGACCTGCAATGGCACGGCATCCTCTGCATCACGGATCTCTTCTTCCCGATTGAGGAGCTTGAGCACCAGGTCCATATCCGCCAGGGTATATTTGAGCATGCGATAAATAATGCCGAGAAAACTCAACGGCATGAACATCTGCAGCATCAGGGTATTCACCAGCACCAGATCCCCCAGGCTCATCTCACCATTGACCACGCCATGGGCGGCATAGATCATGATGAAGGTCAGGCCGACGGCGATGATCGCTCCCTGGCCGAAGTTGAGCAGCGACATGGAGGTCTGGCTTTTGACCGCGGCTGTTTCCCACTCATCGAGCGTGTCGTGATAACGACGCAGCTCGAACTGCTCATTATTGAAATATTTGACGGTTTCGTAATTGAGCAGACTGTCCACCGCCTGCCCGTTGGCCTGTGAGTCCATCGCATTCATACGATGGCGAAAATGCATACGCCACTCACTGACCAGCATGGTATAGACGATATAGACCGCGACAGTCAGAAAGGTCACGATCGTGAAGCGCGGCTCATACTGACTGAGCAAAATTACCGCAACCAGCAGAAATTCGGCGACCGTCGGCAGAATATTGAACACCATGTAGTTCATAATCGAACTGACACTCTGGGCGCCACGCTCAAGATCCTTGGTAATATTGCCGGTGCGCCGTTCCAGGTGAAAGCGCAACGACAGCCGGTGCAGATGTTGCAGGACCTGGTGGGACAGCTTGCGCATGGCGCCATAGCGAACACGGGCGAAAACCGCATCGCGCATTTCATTGAAAAACGAGCTGCCCAGACGCAGGGCGCCGTAACCCAGAAAGAGGACCAGCGGCAGAACCAGGGCCTGGCCCTCCTTCACATCCAGGGTGTCGACGATTTCCTTGAGCAGGACCGGAATCCCCACAGTCGCCAGCTTGGCCAGCACCAGGCTGACCAGCGCGACCAGTACCCGCCCCCGGTAATCCCACAGATAGGGCAGCATATGGCGCAAATTGCGCAGATCCTGGCGGTTTTTGTGCGGGGCGTCGGTATAGCGGGGAATACTCATAAAAGCGTTGCTGCCAGCCTGAAAAATAAAATATTATCATACCTTTAGGCCATCTTTGTGAGAGAAGGACGGGATTCCCGCTGCCCTGTATGAGAATACCCTGTGAGTTGTCCGGCCTCTGGCCCTGTCTATTCCTGATTCCGACGCCTGCGACGGGCGATAGTCCGATCACCCCCCCCTGTTCAACCTTTCTCACGAAATTCTTTAAACTGGCCGCTTCCCGGCAAGCGCCTGACAGGCCGCGTCACCCACGTCTCCAACACGGCTCGATAGCCGCTTCGACACATCCGAAAATCGCCATTGGCCCGACGATCAACCCCTGTCACCACCGACCTCAACGGCAAAACCAGTACATTAAGCCGCTCCACTCCGGCGCTTGCCGATTCTGATGAAACCATTCATTTTGCCACTGTTGGCCTCAATGGCAGGCGTCAGATATATCGCCAGCAGGACGGTGCTGCTCATAGCAGCGCTATTGCTACCACTGGTACTGGTTGCCGACGAGAAATACGATGCCCTGTATGTCATGAGCAGCCAGGCAACGGCCTATCTGACTTTCAAAGAAAGCATTGAAAAGCGAAAAGATGACTCACCATCTCAAGGCAATCATCATCTTTTTGTCGCAATTGAGCACTTGCCAGCGGCGAAACTCAGAGAACTGATTAACAACAGCCGGGTTGTAATCACACTGGGGCAAAAAAGCACGCGCGAGGTCAGTGCTTTGAACGTTGAAAAACCCCATGTCGCTGCACTTATCACCCGGGAAGCCTACCAGGATATTCTCTCAGAGCAGGATATATCCCGGGGCAAACATTGCGCACTTGTCATCGATCAGCCGCTGGACCGGATCCTCCGTGTCATTCATGACAGATTACCCGATACCCGCGTTGCGGGGATCATTGAAAGCCCGGGAGTTTCGGAAAACACGAATCCGGACAATGTCACGCAACAACACAACAACCCAACAATTATTCGCGCGCCGCTTGATAATAATATTCATTCCACCATACGCACTTTGTCGCAAAGTGGCGTTGACATAATCATCGCCCTGCACAACCAAAAGGTATATAACCGGAGTACCGCGCGTAACATCCTTATTTCCAGCTACCATTTCAACCTGCCGCTAATCGGTTACTCCAGTGCGTTTGTCAAGGCCGGTGCCCTGATAGGAATTTATTCAGCTCCCGAGTCAATGGCAGAAGATGTAATCGATATCGTCAACAAAATTGACCGCTGCTTTGGCGGTAATATGTATCACCCCTCAGAGTATACCGTTGAAGTAAACCCGCAAGTGGCGAAATCACTCGGGATTAATATTGACACTTCAGACCTGAAACAGACATATCAGGACAGGCACCGAGAATGAGAAGCATCAAATATAAAGTACTGGCCATAGCAATAATTCCGATGCTGGCGATCGCCTTTATTCTGACGGCATCTCACATCAGCAATCGCACAGAAGACGCAGAATACAGGTTAATCAATAAAGCCAGGACAATTACCCGGATGCTTGCCAGCTCACTGGAATATGGCATTGTCTCAGGAAACCGGGAATACACCCGATCATTATTGAGAAGTTTTATTGAGAGCAAAGAAATCCTCTCAGTTGAGGTTTATGACGCGGACAATAACCTCCTGCACAAGGAGCTCGACCAATCTGTAACCAGGAAAACCAAACAAGCAGGGATAAAAATTGAGACGGACATCCTTAGATCGGTGGAGAACATAAACGATTATACAGACACAGAACCGGAATCGACGCAAAAAGTCGGAACTCTCCACGCGGGAATTTCAACCCTGGCCCTGGAAAAAGAAAAACAGAATATTATCATAGAAGGAATCGTTATAACCCTCCTTCTTCTTACGATAACCATTATCGTCACGCTTGTTTATTTGAGGCGCATAACAAGCCCTTTTAGAAAAATACTGAAAGATATTGACACGATCCGTGACGGAAACATCGGCCATCAGCTCGAGTCATCCCCAATTACCGAGCTCGACGCACTGGCACGCCATATCAATAACATGTCGACTTCATTAAAACAGGCGCACGATGAGCTTATAGAAAAAAGTGACAATGAACTTTATGCAGAACGAAGCAGAGCACTTGTCACACTCGAATCTATTGGCGAGGGCGTCATCACAACAGATATCCAGGGAAACATAACCTATATGAACCCTGCCGCGGAAATTCTGACAGGCAATCGGTTGCGTAGCGTCTCCGGCAAAAGCCTTCACAAAGTTCTCAAGGTCCGTAAACCCGGCTCGGAGACCATCGATACCTACCCCGTCGAGAAAGTGATTTCCGGTAAAGAGAATCTTTATCATGATCCTCACCTGACCCTGATCAAACCCGACCATAGCGAGATGGTGATCAAGGATACTGCCAGCCCGATCTTCGACCGCTCGAGAGAGGTAATTGGTATGGCCTTGATATTTCACGATTTTTCCAGCATCAAGCACATGTCTGACAAACTCGCCTATCAGGCTTCGCATGACGATCTGACCGCACTCTACAACCGGCGTGAATTTGAAAATCAGCTACACGATGCACTTGACGACGCGAGAGAACGTGATACAGAACACTCTCTTTGCTATCTGGATCTTGACCAATTCAAAATCATCAATGATACCTGCGGACATCTGGCAGGGGATATACTACTGAAACAAATAAGTCAGCAAATTAAAAACAGGATTCGCCGGCATGATCTTCTGGCCAGACTGGGAGGTGATGAGTTCGGTATCATTTTTTATGACACCGATATAAAAGAAGCCGAAGCGCTCGCCAATGAAGTCAAAAACAGCGTGGCGGACTTCCGCTATATATGGCATGACACCTCATTCGATATCGGAGTCAGTATTGGCCTGGTACCCATCAACGCAGGAGTCAATAATCACTCCGAACTCCTCATGCGCGCTGATTCCGCCTGCTATATTGCCAAGGATAACGGCAGAAATTGCATTCACACCTATGCGCCAAGCGATCGTGACTTTATTCGTCGCTGTGATGAGCTGCAGTGGTACAACCGGATCACCGATGCCCTGGATGCAGACCAGTTTCAGCTGTTCTGCCAGGAAATCCAGCCTGTTTCTGACAACTGTACACAACAAACTCACTATGAAATTCTCCTGCGAATGATCGAGGAAGGCGAGATTGTTATGCCAGGACAATTTATCCCGGCCTCTGAGCGTTATCTGTTAATGCCGAGAATCGATCGCTGGGTCATTGACGCCTTTCTGTCAACATTCGAAAGACAGGGAATTCGCAACTTTGGCAACATTACCTACAACATCAATCTTTCAGGACAGTCTCTGTGTAACACTGAATTTATTGACTACCTTATACAGCGACTGCAAAGCAACTACATCAACCCCTCGGCACTGACATTCGAGATCACCGAAACCGCGGCCATTTCAAACCTGGACAAGGCGTTGCACTTTATCAATATCATGAAAGAAATGGGCTGCAAGTTCGCGCTGGACGATTTCGGAACCGGCGTCAGCTCGTTTCAGTACCTGCACGATCTGCCGGTTGACTATCT
>JAXHTI010000032.1:0-1954 GCA_034190045.1 Pseudomonadota bacterium | reverse complement strand
TAAAAGACCAGTGTCTGCCCCGGATGTGCCAGTGACGGCCAGTTGAGGTTGGTAGTGCCATCCTTGAGATGGCCGGTGACAAAGGTACAGGACTGGACATAATCCCGGTGGGTCAGAGGAATCCCGGCGTAGGCCGCGCAACCGGCCGCCGCGGTAATTCCCGGCACGACCTGGAAGGTAACGCCCTCTTTCATCAGGGTTTCGATCTCCTCGCCGCCGCGGCCAAAAATGAACGGATCGCCACCCTTGAGACGCAGTACTTTTTTCCCTTCCTTGGCCAGGCGCGCCAGCAGGCTGTTGATATCCTCCTGCTGAATCGTATGCTTGTTACGCTCCTTGCCGGCATAGATAAACTCGGCGTCGCGACGCACCATATCCATAATACCCTGCGAAACCAGCCGGTCGTACACCACCACATCGGCCTGCTGCATCAGTCGCAAGGCCTTGAACGTCAACAGATCCGGATCCCCCGGGCCGGCGCCCACCAGATACACCTCGCCCTGCAGTGACGGCGGTTGCCCGCTGGCAACGGCCGCTTCCAGCAAGGCCCGGGCTTCATTCTCCTTGCCGGCCAGCAGTCGATCCGCAACCGGTCCTTCCAGGATGGCTTCCCAGAAACGGCGAATCTCGGTAATTGAGCTGAAGCGTTGTTTGACCTTCTCGCGGTAACTTTCCAGCAACGTGGCCAGCTGACCGTAGGCGGCCGGTATCACCGTTTCCAGGCGCGAGCGTAACAAGCGGGCCAGTACCGGCGAAGCCCCGCCGGTGGAAATCGCAATCTGTACCGGGGAACGATCAATAATCGAGGGCATGGTAAAGGTACATAATTCCGGCGCATCGACCACGTTGACCGGAATATTTTTGGCTTTGGCCAGTTCCGATACTTCGCGGTTGACGCTTTCATTGTCGGTCGCGGCAATCACCACCATCGGCTGCTCAATGTCCAAGGGCTCAAAGGTGCGAGCCTGGTACTCGATTTCCCCGCTGTGCTGTTTTTCTTGCAGTTCGTGACACAGTTCGGGTGACACCACCGTTACTCTGGCACCGGCCCGCAGTAACAAGAACACCTTGCGCGCGGCAATACCGCCGCCGCCCACCACCAGACAGGGCTTGTCCCTGACATCAAGAAAAATCGGCAAGAATTTCATATTGGCAAGTCACTCACATTGCGATTGGTACGCACAAATCCGAATTAACCCTGGCCGGAACTGGACAGGTCAGCGCGAAAAACCGTGTAATAAACCGTTGAATTATCTGGGTATTTTACTATATATTGAAACAGAATGTATAACGCTTTCTGACTCACCACCGCAGGTATCCCGTGGACAAACCCGATAATAACGTCGTCTGGCACCCGGCCACGATCGATCGCGAGCAGCGCGAAACCCTCCACCATCACAAAAGTGTGGTGCTCTGGTTTACCGGCCTCTCCGCCTCGGGCAAATCGACCCTGGCCCATGCCGTGGAGCAGGAACTTTACCGCCTGGGTTGCCACAGCTTCGTCCTGGACGGGGACAATGTGCGCCACGGCCTGTGCAGCGATCTCAGCTTCTCGATCGAGGATCGCCACGAGAATATCCGCCGCGTCGCCAACGTGGCCAAACTGTTTATCGAAGCCGGCGTCATCGTCCTCACGGCGTTTATCTCGCCCCTGCGAGAGGACCGGGAGATTGCCCGCAACATGATGCCGCATGGCGATTTTCTGGAAATCTTCTGTGATGCGCCGGTGGCAGTATGCGAAAAGCGGGACCCCAAGGGGCTGTACCAGAAGGCCCGGGAAGGCAAAATCCCCGAATTCACCGGCATCAGCTCCCCCTATGAAGCCCCCCTCAAACCCGAACTGCACCTCAACACCGCCGAACAGCCTCTCGAAGAATCCGTCCAGGCCGTTATCAGCCTGCTGGCTGAACGGGGGGTTATCAAAGTTCTGAGTGCTGAGTGCTGAGTGCTGAGT
>JAXHTI010000319.1:0-1594 GCA_034190045.1 Pseudomonadota bacterium | reverse complement strand
TCGGCGCCGGAGCCGCGGATCAGGGTATGCGGGCATTCCTGCCACAGGCGGTCCCAGACCGGCTTATTGGCATGCTCGATGGCATTGCCCTCGGTGATTTCGGAATAACCCCAGCCATCGAGAATAACCAGGACCATCGGTTTCGGATTCTGTGACATAAAGTAGAGGTAAGCGCTCGATTTATAACAAGTTTTAAATTTAGACGGAGTCTAACGGATAACCCCGCGCGGCGCCAGCGTTATGCCGGCAGGCCCGCCCGCCGTCGGCCTGAAAATCCCTACTCCGTCTGCGAAAAGCCTTCTCAAACGGTAGATTATTGTATAATGTTTTATTAATAAAAGGCACCATGGTGTCCTACGACAATTTCAAGACCTGACAACACGCAGGTATAGCATTCGGAAGGTCCTATGAATACAGAGACGATGGAAATGCCCGGTCTGATGACCCGCGACGAGGATATCGACCGCGCCTCCCGCTCGCTGAAGGCGATGTCGCATCCGTTACGGCTGAAAATTCTGTGCACCCTGGGCGACCAGGAAACCAGTGTTCAGGATATCGTCGAACAGGTCGGTACCTCGCAGAGCAACATCTCACAGCATCTGGCGATTCTGCGCGACAAGGGAATTCTCGACTCCCGCAAGGACGCCAACCGCGTCTATTACCGGGTGGGCGATGCGCGAACCCTGCGCCTGATCGAGATGATGCGCGAAGTGTTCTGCAGCGCCAGCTGACTCCGGTTTTGACAGCCGGTCGACATATCGGACTGGTTTCAGTCAGGGGCGGGGTATCGCTTGAAATTCGGCACCCGGCCCCTATCGTGACACTATTCTTTTAATACTATTTCTGAGGCACTGCCGCTATGACGACTGAAAGAATCATCCGTTCCCTGGCCGGTTTTCTGTTACTGCTGTCGCTGGCGCTGGGCGTGGAAACCAGCCCGATCTATCACAGCGTGCACTGGTTGTGGCTGACCGCCTTTGTCAGTCTGAACCTGCTGCAAAGCGGCTTCACCAATTTCTGCCCGCCGGAAAAACTGTTAAAGCGCTTCGGCGTTAAAAGCAGTCAATAAAATCTGTATCGCAAGGAGTTCCCGTGGATCAACTCACCACCTTCGTCACCAATAACTGGATCCTGGTCGGCGCCCTGATCGTTATTCTGTTTTTGCTGATCAACAGTTACATCGGCGGGCGGTTGCGCGGCTATGCCTCCACCTCGCCCAGCGAGGCGGTGAAAATGATCAACCGCGAGGACGCCCTGGTCCTGGACGTACGGGAAGACACGGAATACCAGGAAGGGCATATCATCAATGCCAAGCATCTGCCGCTGAGCCAGCTGAGCGACCAGATGAACCAGCTGGAAAAACACAAGGAGCGGCCGATCATCGTGGCCTGCCGTTCCGGTCAGCGCTCCGGCCAGGCCTGCGCCACGCTCAAAAAGGCCGGTTTCGACAACGTCTACAATCTCGGCGGCGGTATCATGGCCTGGAAGAATGCCAACCTGCCGCTGGTCCATCAAAAACAAGGCAAATAACAGGGAGGCAGCCCATGGCCGACGTCACTATCTACACCACCCGCTTCTGTCCCTACTGTGTTCG
>JAXHTI010000318.1:0-1606 GCA_034190045.1 Pseudomonadota bacterium | reverse complement strand
AATGCCTGCGCCTGGTGGCGCGACCACAAATCCTGGGGCGGCCTGAGATACAAGACCGTGTTGAAGCGGTCTGCCGCTCTGAAGAAGAACATGCCCAGCAGCGGCTCCAGGGCCGTGCCCGTCAGGGCCGAGGGGAGAAAGAGGGTGTCGTCGGCAAAGGCCGTTTCGAGGGTGGACAGGTAGCTGTCGTAAGCCGGCAGGCGCTGCAGGCCGTTTTGGACCAGGGCGTCGTTGAACGTCCGGCGGATGCGCGTCCAGTCCAGGCTTTGGCGATGATCCCTGACGAAAGCCAGGTTGCGGCGTTGGCGTTCGGGTGAGGGGAAAAAGGCTTGCAGGCCTCCTATGTCGGCGATCCGGCCGTCGGCTTGCAAAGCCGTCAGGGCTTCCCACATGCCGGCGCTTTTTTGCACCAGCGCCGCCTCTGATGTATCCGCGGCCACCAGCAGGGTGGCCGCGCTGGACCCGCCCAGCCATTCGGTAATCTGCTCCTGCAGCCGCAGCACCTGGTCGTCGGCTTTGCGAAAATTTTTCAAATTGTCGTCAAAGTCCACCCGCAGGCCGACTATCACCAGCGCCGCCGTGACGACAGACAGGCCTGCCGCCAGGGGGCGCGGGCGCCTGCCCGCGGCCCGCAGCAAGGGGACCAGGCCGAAGCCGGCCAGCTTTACGGTTTGACGGGGACGGTGTTTGAGGCTGCGGACCAGCAGCGCCGGCAAAACGATCATCATGGCCGCCAGGCACAGCAGCAGCCCGCTGCCGGTCATCACGCCCAGCTCGTGAAACCCCTTGAAATCCGATATGCCAACGGCGAAAAATGCGGCAGCCGTGGTCAATCCGCCGATGACAATGCCGGCCCCGGCTTCGCGATACGTGTCGGCCAGCCGCCGGTCGGGCGGCAGCCCCTGCTTGTCGTCACTGTAAAACCGGTTGACGATATGCACCGCGAAATCGATGCCCAGACCGGCCAGCACGCAAGAGAAAATGCAGGTCAGCAGGTTCAGCCGGCCGAAAAGCAGGCCGGCCAGTCCCAGCGTCCAGGCGATACTCATCAACAAGGGGACGGTGACATGGATCAAGGTTCGCAGGGTGCGAAAACACAGGCCGAACAAAGCCAAAACGCCGATCAAAGAAGTGACCAGCGTGATCTGGATATCCCTTTTGGTCACGACCTCATCGTTTACAGCGATGGGATAACCGCCCGTGTAGGCGACGCTGGGCGGCGAGGCGCTGCTTGCGGCCTGAACGAGCGTTTCCCTTTCGATAACGGCGACCTGCTCCATGAGCTGTTTGCTGAAAGGGATGTCCTGGGGGGGGCGCGACGGTTTGATGAAAATGAAAAAAAGACCCTGCTCGGACTGGTAGTAACCGTCGTGCCCTTTCTGGATGATCGAACGGGAGGGCAGGTCGAGACTGCGCCGCAGCAGATCGCTGAGACCTAATGGATCGGCCAGCACAAGTTCCCTGGCGGCGAATCCGAAGGGGGTCAGCAGCAGATTGCGGTTGTCGGCCACTTTTTCCCGGATGGCGTCATCGGTGACCATGTCGGGCAGCCGTTCGATCTGCTGCCGGCTGAGCAGGTGCGGCAAATGGCGCAGCAGCGCGGGCA
>JAXHTI010000317.1:0-1633 GCA_034190045.1 Pseudomonadota bacterium | reverse complement strand
TGCCTTACTTTCCGATCGAAGAAGAAAACCCGTTTCTGGGCTGGCGCGGCATTCGCATCACGCTGGATCACCCGGAAATCTTTCTGGTGCAGATCCGCGCCATGCTGCTGGCCAGTGCCGGTCTGGATAACCTGAATATTCTGCTGCCGATGATCAGTGATGTCAGCGAGCTGATCGATAGCCTGAGTCTGATTCATCAGGCCTACGAAGAGCTGCTTGAAGAGGGGCAGGACATTCGCATGCCCAAGATCGGCGTGATGATCGAAGTTCCCTCGGCGGTTTACCAGGCGGGGAACCTGGCCAAGCGGGTCGATTTTCTGTCTATCGGCACCAACGACCTGACCCAGTACCTGCTGGCGGTGGATCGCAATAACTCGCGGGTTGCCGAACTGTATGATTCCCTGCACCCGGCGGTCATTCGCGCCATATTGCAAGTGGTGGACAGTGCCCGGGTTCACGGTAAACCGGTCAGCGTCTGTGGTGAAATGGCGGGCGATCCGGCAGCGGCGATCCTGTTGCTGGGCATGGGAATACACAGCCTGAGCATGAGTGTCTCCAGTCTGTTGCGAGTGAAATGGGTCATACGTAACCTGAGTCGCGAGCGTGCCTCGGAGATCCTTAGCGAAGTGCTGGTGATGGAAAACGTGCACGAGATACGCCATTACCTCAACGAGCGCCTCGAAGAGGCCGGCATGGGCGGGCTGATACGCGCGGGGAAATAACATTTATCTCTCGCAGAGACGTTTATGCCCGTTTTGTGGGTACAAAGGCGCAGCGAAAATGCGTTGTTTTCTTCCTGGCGAGCTCAGCGTCTCTGCGAGAGTTAACATTTAACAGGCATATCAAGTATGCAACAGCAATCCCATGAAGTGGGTATCGATCGTCATCTGAATCTGCATGAACTGATCCATGCGCTGGTAGAAGACGGCCGGCTGGATAAACAGATCTCGGACGAGTTTCTGATTCCGGCTCGCACCGGGCGACTGGAAATCCACCCGCTGGTGATCATCTCGCAACAGGAATGGGACGACCAGGCCCGGCCCGGCAAGAAGCTGACGCTGGAAGTGTTGACCCAGTGGCTGGCCGAACGTGCCGGTTTACCCTATATGCGTATCGATCCGCTCAAGGTTGATGTCACCGCGGTGACGGCGGTGACCTCGTCGGCCTATGCCGGCAAGCATCGGATTCTGCCGGTCAAGGTGGATAAAAACAAAGCCGTTATCGCCACCGCTGAACCGGACATTCGCAGCTGGGAGGATGAGCTGGCGCATGTCACCGGTCTGCAGATCGAACGGGTGATCGCCAACCCGCTGGATATTTCCCGTTATCTCAACGAGTTTTATTCGGTCAGTCATTCCATTCGCCGCGCTACTTCGGACAAGGACTCGGTCAATATCCCCGGTGTGACCAACCTGGAACAACTGGTGGAGCTGGGCAAGACCGGCAACCTGGATGCCAATGATAAGGATGTGGTGCAGATTGTCGACTGGTTGCTGCAATACGCGTTCGATCAGCGCGCCAGTGATATTCACATGGAGCCACGGCGGGAGCAGGGACACATCCGTTTTCGTATCGATGGCGTGATGCATCATGTTTACGATATGCCCACGCCGGTGATGACCGCAGTTTCCAG
>JAXHTI010000316.1:0-1634 GCA_034190045.1 Pseudomonadota bacterium | reverse complement strand
CCTGCCCAACAGCCCCTATGCCGCCAGCAAGGCCGCATCAGACCTGATGGTACGTGCCTATAACGAGACGTTCGGCTTGCCGGTCGTGACAACCCGTTGTTCCAATAACTATGGTCCCTACCAGTTTCCGGAGAAGCTTATCCCGTTGATGCTGACCCGAGCGCTCCACGACCAGCCGCTGCCAGTATACGGAGACGGGAATAACGTCCGCGACTGGATTTACGTCACGGACCACTGCGATGGCATCTGGCAATCTCTGACCAAGGGCAAGCTCGGGGCCGTCTACAATCTGGGCGGGGAGTGTGAGTTATCGAACCTTGAAGTCGTCAACACACTTCTGGATGCCGTCGGTAAACCGACCTCCCTCATCCAGTTCGTGACCGACCGGCCGGGGCATGACCGACGGTATGCAATGGATGTGGCCTTGGCTCGAAAGGAGCTGGACTGGCGACCGATGACCACCTTCAAGCAAGGTATCGAAGCCACGGTCGAATGGTACCTGGCGAACCGTGACTGGTGGATCAACCTGCTTCCGGAGACCCAGAAACTGACCGCGAAATTGTACGGAGGAAACTAGGCCGACAGCACCGGAGGCGGTGTTGCTGACCGATCAGGCGAAGTGCACAGGTATCCGCCCGGCCACTCGAACGTTCCGCTCCGCGATGTCAGGTATGTCTGTGCTACCCTAAACTTCCATGCTCCGCATGCGATGGCCGATGCTCGTCAAGCTGAGAAACGCCGTGCCAAGGTGCGCAAGTCTCGACCATTCGGCCCGCCAAGATGCAATGCTGATGCCTTGTTAAGCAGACTGCGATATCAACAACAGTAACGATGAAGATTTTCGTCACAGGTGCCGCGGGGATGCTTGCCAGTGCCATGATTCCGCGCTTGAGAGCCAAGGGCTTCGATGTCGCCGCCGCTGATCGCAACAGTTCAGAGGGTGTTTATGCCGTCGACGTCACCGACCTGGACGGGGTCCTCGACACCATCACTCGCAATCAGCCAGACTGGATTTTCCACCTCGCCGCTGAAACCGACGTCGATTACTGCGAGCAGGATCCGGACCACGCGTTCCGGGTCAACACCATCGGCACCGAGAATGTTGCGCTGGCGTGTCGCCAGGCAGGCGCGAGAATGCTTTATATCTCAACCTCCGCGGTGTTCCCGGGGGACAAGCCGGGGCCCTACACCGAATTCGATGAACCTAAGCCGGCGAATACCTACGGCATGAGCAAACTCAAGGGCGAGGAAGCGGTTCGGTCATTACTGAACGAATACTTCATCGTACGCGCAGGCTGGATGATCGGCGGCTGGGAGATCGACAAGAAGTTCGTTTTCAAGATCGTCCAGCAGATCAAAGAGGGTAATACCGAACTGAAAGCCGTTTCGGACAAATTCGGTTCACCCACCTTCACCGCCGACTTCGCCGCGAATGCCGTCGACCTGTTCGAGACAGGCCGGTATGGCCTGTACCATCTGACAAACCGGGGCACCGGAAGCCGATACGATATCGCGCGAAAAATCGTCGAATTCATGGGCGTCCAGGACCAGGTCTCGGTAACCGCGATCGACTCCTCGGAATTTCCGCTGCCGGCTCCGCGCGCCGATTCAGAGATGCTCGACAACTACCATCT
>JAXHTI010000315.1:0-1635 GCA_034190045.1 Pseudomonadota bacterium | reverse complement strand
GTTGCAGCCGTAGGCGACCGTGGCGCCGATGCCCATCAGGGCCGCCCCCAGGATCGAGCTGCCGAGCTTGCCGCCGGGGATCGGGGTGAAGCGGAACTGGCCGCGCAGCAGGCTGTAGACAAAGCCGATGGCGGCCAGGCCGATGACGAAGGAAACGGCGTAGGAGAGCCGCGGGGTGTCGCCGGCGACCACCAGCATGCCGATGCGCGACATGGGCCCGGAGGCGGTGATGCCCGAGGGGGCCTTGGGGTTGAACATGTCGAAGGCCAGCACGCCGGTGACGTACCAGCTGGCGACCACGATCAGCCCGATAATGCCGCCGGCCACCAGCAGCGGCACCTCGCCGCCCCGTTTCCAGCGCAGGGCGATGTAGACGGCCAGGGCGCCGGCGACGATCAGCACCGCGAGCCAGCCGGGCAGGCCGAACACGCTGGCCAGGCCGGCGTCGCCGCTGCCCAGGTGGATGGCGCTGACGCCGGTCAGCCACAGGCGCACCGGCTCCAGCAGACCGAACTGGGTGATGGTGGCAAAGATGATGAAGATGCCCAGCACCAGCAGGGCGCGCAGATCGCCGCCGGCGGCGTTGACGAAGACCCGCGCCGCATCCTGGCCGCCGAGGCTGGCGCCGATGCCGAACAGCAGCCCGCCGAGCAGCACGCCCAGCCAGTCGAACTGGCCATTGCGATAGCCCGCGCTGGCCACGTCCACCGTGTCGGACAGCTCCAGCCAGCCGGTGCCGACGACGGCCACCAGCATCGCCGCCGCCACCGCCAGCAACTGGCGATGACTGGCTTCACGAAACACATTGCGCACAGCCTGCATCATATCCAGATCAAAGTGCCGGGCAACCAGGCCGTAGAGCAGACCGGCCAGCAGGCCGCCGGCGATCAGGTAATTGGTGACATCCTCGAACATGCTTCCCCCTGGTGGTGTTTTTATTCTGGCCCTGAATGTTACCCAATCCGCCCTGATCACACCATCGCGAGCAGGGAAATAGAGCGAAAAATCATTATCAGCTTTGTGTACTACGGCTGTGCGATAACAAACAGGTGACGGGTTACCGGGCTCGCCGTCCCGAGGTTTCACCACTGTCCTAACAGGGGTAGAATGCCTGTTCGTTATGATCCATAACCTGTATTTGCAGGGGCTATTCCCTGCACCCAATTGATGGTTCAGTATGAGCGCCAGCGCCCCACAACACACGACCCCGGATATTCGTGAAAAACTGATTCGCCGCTTCAAGGCCGTGTTGCCTGCCGGGCAGGTGCTGTACAGCGAAGAGGATCTGCATCCCTATGAATGCGACGGGCTGTCCGCCTATCGCAAGTTACCGCTGGCGGTGGTGTTGCCCGATACCATCGAACAGGTCCAGACGATTTTAAAAGCCTGCAGTGAATTCGATGTACCGGTCGTGGCGCGTGGTGCCGGCACCGGTCTGTCAGGCGGGGCCCTGCCGCACGAGCAGGGTGTGTTGCTGAGCCTGGCGCGGTTTAATCAAATTTTGCAGGTGGATCCCCAACAGCGTATTGCGCGGGTGCAACCGGGGGTGCGTAACCTGGCGATTTCCGAGGCGGCGGCCCCTCACGGGTTGTATTACGCGCCGGATCCCTCCTCGCAGATCGCCTGCAGCATCGG
>JAXHTI010000314.1:0-1637 GCA_034190045.1 Pseudomonadota bacterium | reverse complement strand
GCAGAAAACCGCTGGCAAAGGCCCCGTAACCCACCCCGAGCAGCGGGTTGTCGATGATGCCGGCAGAGGCATTCAGATACATATCCAGGCGAATGCCGGTGGAACGATCCGGTGTCATCGATACCAAGGTAGCCAGATCTTCCCTGTCGGGGCGGACCTGGGACTCGGTAAAGGACAGCCCGATAGCGAAAACCAGGGCCAGCAGCAGCGTATATCGGTGGCGGCGTGCGCTTTGTATGAGCAATGCCTTGGTTTGCGAATCCGACAGATAGATGACAATCAGTGCAATACATGCAACAAACAGTCCCAGCCAGGATCCCCGGGTCTGGGAGATGAACAAAAAACCCAGTCCCAGCGCGAAAGCCATGGCACCGAGCAGTGCCCGCCAGCCGGTCGGACGTGATTCCGCCAGCAAGGTCAACAGGGCAACCGGTACCAGCAGATCCAGGTAGTTGGCGGCATAGTTTTTGTTCAGGAAGGTCGATGCCGGGGGGCTGGACTGACGGACAGGCAGCGGGTTCCAGCCAAAGTGCTGGCATATACCGACCAGTGCCACGAGCGCGGCGGCGAGCAGGGCGGCGGGAATCAGATAACGCCGCAACAACTGTTCGGGTAGCTGGCTGGCAATCAGGAACAGGACCATCAGGGCGCCGAATTGCATCAGCGCCAGCCGGGAGCTACCGGGGTCCTGGCTCCAGAACAGGGATAAAGCGCTCCATATCAGCAGCCCCGCGATCAAAGCGAACACCGGATGCCAGTGTAAAGACGCTTTCCTGTTTATTACGAAGCCGAGTGAAAGTATGAACAGGCCGATACCTGCCGAAACCGCAAGCAAGACCTGACGGGGTATCGATGCGGCATAATACAAAGAGGGCCAGAAAATTAACGGTAGAATCAGCGCCAGTAATGCCAGCAGCCCGGTCAGTGTATAGATCGCAGAGTTGTTTCCAGCGCTAATAACACCGTCAGCTTGCGCTGAAGAGAAAGCCTCGGTATTGGATTGCTGTGACTGGTCGAAAGACCGCTGGGGGGAAGATTGCTGCTCGTCGACCATGAAATTACTTACCTGGTTTTACTGGAGGCTAAACCATAGCACCGGTTCGCAAATGGGCAAAGCGAGGCTTTTCTGTTCCAAACAAAAACGGGAGGCCAAAGCCTCCCGTTTCATCGAGCAGAACTGGTCTGTAATGTTATTCGACCGTAAGAGCAACACCAGAACCTGCGTAGCGAGTGACCCAGGGGGCGGTGGTGGTGCTCAGTGCACTGCCGGTTCCGACGGTGATGACAACCGTATTACCCGGTGCAGGCAGCTGTCCGCCAGTCAAACCATTGATACCCACCTGACCTTCTGCGCCCGCAGCACCAGAGACGAAGGCATCGGCCGTGCTGTCAAAAGGACTGACCTTACCGGTACCTGCGGCACCGCCGTTCAGTTCAGCAACGATATCCGGGGAAGATGAGCCACCGGCGGCGACCTTGCCGATTTCATTTTTAACCAGACGTACCGCGGCATCCGCATTGGACTGCGCGGCATTGAGGCGTGATTGCTGGATGTAGCCGTTATACGCCGGAATGGCGATGGCGGCCAGGATGCCGATGATCGCGACGACGATCATCAATTCGATCAGGGTAAAACC
>JAXHTI010000313.1:0-1639 GCA_034190045.1 Pseudomonadota bacterium | reverse complement strand
TAGGTAGTTATTTCTGCTATGGCCAAGATCGGAAGTGTAAGCCTAATCATGAATGGGTAAAAGAACCCCGTTACATTGTCACAATGGCTGTTGATAGTGAGTTGAGCTTCGAGGCGGCAGCGATTGAAGAATATCTAATTTCACGACTTGCAACACAAGAAAATAAAGCTGGAGTTAAAAAGTAAATCGCCTCATATAAGTGCTCTAAGAGGCAAGGTATCCTGACGTGCCCGTTCCGCACTGCTTTTTCCCTTTTCACCATTCATAATGACACCCCTTTAAGTTCGCGGTGCATTTACTTCTGAAATTAGCGTCCCATATTATCTGACGCTATTTCTTTTTGAACCCCTGCATTGATGTGGAGTCTTATTCACAACGCCTCCGTTTGCATGGCATAGTGAAGATCAGATTAAACAGTGTCTAATTACCCTATGAAAAATCAAGTATTACAGGAAACGGCCCCCGAGATCTCGACCCTGGAAGAACTCGCCGAATGTGCGGATTACTCCTTCATGGACACGCTCAATCGCGATCCCGAGGCGAGTGAACACGGCGCGGATCACGACCCGCGCCAGGTCTTCTCGGGCCATTATGTCCCGGTAAAACCGACGCCCATCGAAAACCCCGAGTACGTTGCGCACAGCTGGCAGTTTTTCCAGGAACTGGGCCTGGCCGACAGCCTGGCCGAGTCCGCTGATTTTATGCGGGTGTTCAGCGGGGATCTCTCAACGGTGCCGGCACCGATGCGCCCGGTGGGCTGGGCCACGGGGTATGCCCTGTCCATCTTTGGCACCGAGTACACCGCACAATGTCCGTTTCGCACCGGTAACGGCTATGGCGATGGCCGTGCCATGTCGGTGCTCGAAGCGGTCATTAATGATCGCCGCTGGGAGATGCAGCTCAAGGGGGGCGGTCGCACGCCTTACTGTCGCGGGGCGGACGGGCGCGCGGTGTTGCGCTCCAGTGTTCGGGAGTTCCTGGCCCAGGAGCACATGCACGCCCTGGGGGTGCCGACCTCCCGGTCTTTGAGCCTGTATGTGTCGAAAACGGAGACGGTCGATCGACCCTGGTATTCGGAAGGGTCACGCTCACACGATCCCGACCGGATTGTCTCTGAAGCGGTGGCGATCTCGACGCGCGTGGCTCCGTCATTCATCCGGGTGGGCCAGCTCGAGCTGTTTGGTCGGCGTGCGCGCAAACAGGAACATCCCGCTGCGCTGGCGGAACTGGAGCAGCTGGTGTTGCACCTGGTCGAGCGTGAGTACGCGGAGGTGATCGACCCGAACCTGGGTACCCCCGAGAAAGTGGTCTTGCTCGCGCAGGAATTTCGTAGCCGCCTGACCTCGCTGGTGGCCAACTGGATCCGGGTCGGTTATTGCCAGGGCAATTTCAACAGCGATAACACCCAGGCCGGTGGCTTTACCCTGGATTATGGCCCCTTTGGCTTCATGGAAGTGTTTGATCCTTACTACCAGCCCTGGACAGGCGGCGGGGAACACTTCGCGTTCTGGAACCAGCCCGTGGCCGCCGAACGCAACTTCGAGAGTTTCTGTACCGCGTTGCGGCCGTTACTGGAATCGGATCACAAGGCGGTGCAACAGCTTGACGAGATTCGAAACGGCTTTGCCAACGTGATGCA
>JAXHTI010000312.1:0-1650 GCA_034190045.1 Pseudomonadota bacterium | reverse complement strand
CGCCGAAGTTCAGGTAGTTGATAAACTCCTGGTTGATGGCGGTCATCGCCTCGGCGGAGGTGGCCCGAAAGCCCCGTGCCGAGCCCGGGTCCGGCTCGATGAGGTCCGTGTCCCTGTCCACGAACTGCAGATACTCGCTGAATGTCAGCGGTGGCAGCATGAAATCGGTGAAACGGCCCGCGCCGGATTCCTGGCTCTTGAGGCGCAAGGCCGCCGCTGCAGATCCGGTGGCGATGAAACGATGGTTAGGATCACTAGCGTCCGGTTAAAAGTCAAATAGATTCAATTGGATAGAATCTGGAGGTTCTCTTTTTTGCTGTAGCGAATCCATAACTATCTGATCTATTGGTCTTTGTTCGAAAAGATTGACTTCCAAAATGTGTAAGAAAGTGTGCAGGCTGATCTGATCCGGGATGGCCAATTCCTTTCTGGCGATGGCGATCAACAGGTAGATGCTGATGGCGATCCAGATCTGCGTTTTCACGGCATTGGCCGAAGTGCCGTAGAAGGATTTGATCTTCAGGTGCTGTTTGATCCATTTGAAAAAGAGCTCGATCTGCCAGCGCTGGCGGTAGATCTCGGCAATGGTGACGGCGGGCAGTGTCAGGTGGTTGGTGAGAAAAGCGAAGCGCTTGTCGCGGCTTAGGTCGACGAAGGTGATGCGTCTCAGCCGCTCGGGATAGGCGTTGGCAGTTTTTACCCCGCTTAGGCGAATCAGCTGATCGCTGCGCACGCCGGCCTCCTTGTCGGCAGGCCGATAGGTCTGGACTCGCCGATAGAGCAGGTTCTTCTTGGCGCGGACCACGAAGAAGGCCGGCAGGATGTGGATCCGATAGAGCCGTTCGAAATCGTTGTAGGCCCGATCCATCGTCAGAATCGAGCCGGGCTCCAAGGGGATCCAGTCCAGTGCCATGACATCGTTTACCTTGCCATGGGTCAGTGCAACAAAGCTGGGGATGGCGCCGCGCAGATCGAGCAGGGTATGCGCCTTGACCGCTGCCTTGGTTTTGCGGAAATGCGCCCAGGGAAAGAGCGACAGACACAGATCGATCGTGGTGGAATCGAGGGCGAAGACGGCTTGATCCAGATCCAGCGCGAAGGTCTCGTCGCGATAAAGACGACGCGCCCGCTCGATCAGGTGCATGCCGAAGTCCTGATAGATCAAATAGCTTCGGGCTCGGTTCGCATCGGCTAAAGTCGAGCGCGAGACCTTGCCGCGGAAACCCATGCGATAGAGCTTGTCGCGGTGCGAATGCAGACAGGCCTCGATATCGCGCAGGCCGTCGCGCCTGGTCAGTTGCGCGAAGGCCATGGCGAGGTATTGGTCCCAACAGGAGAAGGTGCGGACCCCGTGATTGCCCTGATGCCGATCGACGCACTTGTTGAATTCGTAGCGGTTGATGAGTTGGAAAAGCTGCGCAAAGACGGTCTTCTCGGCCATAGCGCACCTCGGCGGGGCAAAAATGCCGGGAACTGTACGCTGTAGCCGCCGAACGGGCTTTGAAATAGAAAAATCTTATGGTTGCAGTTTTACTGCGTACAAACATTGGCTTACAAAGCCTACGAGAAGATCAACCGGACGCTAATGATAAAAACACTGAAGTACCAGCCCGATTACCCGCGACGGTTCGAGCACCATGCTTATGCTCA
>JAXHTI010000311.1:0-1652 GCA_034190045.1 Pseudomonadota bacterium | reverse complement strand
CCCGCTCAGAATGCGAGTGTCATCCTGCAGCACGGGCGGATTGTCACAGGTGCTGCTGACCGTTTTGAGGCCAGCTGCCGTTTCGTGATGAAGGCGGGCAAGAACGAGCCGCAGATGATTGCACCGGATGAATTCCGGGTGACCAATGTGCGCTACTGGGAGGATTTTGTTATCCCGGATATCCGCCAGTTTCCTTTTTCCGGGGGCGAAATGATCAACTACGAGATCACCCTGCGTTTGCATTCAGCACAGCAGCCAGAAGTACATTCGCTGGTATGCCGGCACGATGACGACAGCGTCGATGGTCGGCATCTGAAGGTAAGCGAGATGCAGCAGGCACTGGGAGATTTTGCGAAGTACGAGAGTCGGTAACAATGACTCGTATCAGTAGCGGCTGTCTCCTGTCGATGCCTTGAAAGGAGACAATACCCTTTTTAAGAGGCCAGTTTATTGGCTGCTAAAAAAATTTATTTGGAACTTTCGCCCGATTTATGAAATAACCCTCCCTTGATTCTGACTTTCCATTCATCCGAATAAAAGGGGAAATGTAGTGAAATTGATTCTGTTAGGCGCACCGGGTGCCGGCAAGGGCACCGTGGCCAATATGCTGAGTGATATCGATGGTTCTGTGCAAATTTCCACCGGCGACATTCTGCGTGCGGCGGTCAAGGAAGGCACCGAACTGGGCAAGCAGGCCCAGAGTTATATGAACGCGGGCGACCTGGTGCCGGATGAACTGATCATGGGCATCATGAAAGAGCGCCTGAAGGAAGATGACTGCAAAAACGGCTACCTGCTGGACGGGTTCCCGCGCACCATTCCCCAGGCCGAGCAGCTCAAGACCATGCTCGAAGACATGGGCGAACAGCTGGATGCGGTGGTGGATCTCGACGTGCCGCGTGAAGTGATCATGGATCGCCTGACCACGCGCCGTACCTGTACCCAGTGCAATGCCATCTACAACGTCAAGAGCAAGCCGCCCAAGGTCGAAGGTGTGTGTGACGAATGTGGCGGGCCGGTCGTGCAGCGCGATGACGAAACCGAAGAAGCGATTGCCAGCCGGCTTGATACCTATACCGAGAAGACCGCACCCCTGGCTGGCTTCTATGAGAAGGAAGGTATGCTGATGCGCATCAATGCTACTTCCAGTGATGATGTTGTCGCGGCGATCAAGGAGAAGTGCGGTCTCGCATAACGGCGAAGTACCGGGGGCCCGGAGCAGAGTTGTTACTGTGCTTTACAGAAACCTGTGCTCCGCCCCCGGTAAATCTGAATCCTTGTAACAGGGTCCCGGGTATAACCGGCCCACCCCGACCCTGAACATTTCCTGCTGCTGTCGTTGCTCCCGGGGTAACCAGCGCTTTTTTCCAGAATCTCTGTTTCCTGTTCGCGAAATTACAGCGGGACCGTCCCGTCGTTGCCTGGTGATTGTTCGAGCCTGATAAAAGAAACGGTCAGGGACAGCCCGGATTTTGGTGCTATTCTAATCACAGGTAGTTAGGCGATTTCAGCCAGGCCGGGTTGCCCAGACCCGGTAATACCATAAGGAACATGCTTGTGAAACTGATATTCGACCTTGGCAGGAAGCTGGTCTCGCGGTTTATCGTGATTTTACTGGTGCTCATTGCCCTGATTGTTATGGCTGCGAACGA
>JAXHTI010000310.1:0-1654 GCA_034190045.1 Pseudomonadota bacterium | reverse complement strand
CCTTGCCGCTGAGCGACGATCCCGCCTATGCGGATCTGCATGAATGGCGCCGCGCGCAGGGGCTGGCGCCGCAACCGGCGGTGGTAGTACTCAGTGCCAGCCTGGATCTGCCGCTGGAGGTGATGTGCGAACAGCTGGATCGACCGGTCTATGTCGCCACCGGGGCGCAGGCGGATCCTGCACGTATCAAGCACTTGCAGGGCGCCGGGGCGAAGGTCTTGATTGCCGGGGAAGGGCGGCAGGTGGAAGGCCGGGCGTTGCTCGACGCGCTCACCGCCGAGGGCTTTTGCTGTATCTATTCTGTTGCCGGCACGGCGGTGCTGGAGACGCTGGTGACCGCCGGGGTGATCAACCGGCTCTATCTGACCCAGGTCCATCGATTGCTCGGCGGAGCTTCCTATCACACGCTGCTGGAGGGGCGTTTGCTCGAGCCGCCGGTCGATTTTGTCCTCAATGCGTTGTATTACGACCAGGGTGATGAAGAGTGCTGCAGCCAGTTCTTCTCCGTGTATGACGCACTCAAATAAGGTCCAGGGTGCCGGCATATCGCCTGTATTGGTGCGTGGACGTCTTAATCTATACTATATAAATGAATCGTTTGTTTTAGGACATTCGTTGGCGACGAAAAGGAGGTCTCATGAAATTGCATATACTGGCACTGGGTCTGGCGGCCGGAATTCTCTGGGGCGGGGCAATTTTGCTCACGGGCCTGGCGAATCTGATCTGGCCGGGCTATGGCGTGGCGTTTCTCGAAGTGATCGGCTCGATCTACCCGGGTTTTGCTCCCGGCGGCGGGGTCGGCACGGTACTGCTGGGTACCGTGTATGGAGTGGCCGATGGAATCATCGGCGGGGTAATTTTTGCCTGGCTTTATAATGTGTTGGCCCGGCGGTTCGCTGGCTAAGGGAGTGAATAACGTGCGTGGTATTGTTGTTTTTGTTCTGGTGCTGATGAGTTTTTCGCTGCAAGCCGAACCGGTCAAAACCCCTTACGGTGCGGTTAGCCTGCCTTTCGAACTGCACCAGGTACCAAACGCGCCGGTGTATTACCTCATCGGGGAGTCGGGGGTGCCCGATTCGGTAAACGAGGGGCATACCTCCAACGCCGGCTTCGTGGTGACCGACGAGGGCGTGGTGGTGTTCGATGCGCTGGGCACGCCGGCGCTGGGTTACCGCATGCTGCAGCGGATTCGCGAGGTAACCGACAAGCCGGTCACGCACGTGGTGATCAGTCATTACCACGCCGATCATATTTACGGCCTGCAGGCGTTCGATGAGCATGCCGGCAGTCCCGAGGTGATCGCCCAGCAACTGGCGCTGGGTTATATCGGCGGGGATCGCGCCAGCCAGGGTGAGGCGGGGCAGCAGCGACTGGAACAGCGCCGCCAGGCACTGTTCCCCTGGGTGGATGAGAGCACCTACCTGGTACCCCCGGATACGACCTTTGAAAAAACCTATACCTTCGAGCAGGGCGGGCTGACCTTCGAGGTACGGCACATGGGCCCGGCGCACGCCCCGGGCGACAGTATCATGCTGATCAAAGAACTCGGCGTGTTGTTCAGTGGCGATGTGATCTACAAGGGTCGGATTCCCTTTCTGGACAGTCCGGATACGGATGTCGAGCGCTGGCTGCAGGGACTGGCCTATCTCGAGAA
>JAXHTI010000031.1:0-25359 GCA_034190045.1 Pseudomonadota bacterium | reverse complement strand
TTCACGCTCGGTCTGGGACATGGTCGGCGAGACGCGCCGGAACAGTTTCAACAGGGGGCGGGAGATCCAGCGTTGCCGCCAACCGGTAACTTTCTGCGCCGTGCTGTTCATGAAAAACCTCCTCGGTGCACGATGATCTCAGCCATAATCATTATTTAGAACCTCATCCTTGTTATAACGTTCACCCGTTTAAAGACTTTATGCGTCCGCTTCGACTTCGGCAAGCCCACGAAGGCTCATTGCGGACCCGTGTTGGCCAGTTGCAAGCCCTGTTCAATTTTTGGCCAAGGCGTATAAAAATGAGGGGAAAAGCGAATACCGCCGCCACGCTGGGCGCACAATACGCGTTGTTCCATCAGCCAGGGATAAAGTTGTTCAACCGGAATCTGTTTGTGCCTGAAGACCACGATGCCCGCATAACGGCCTGGTTGCGTATCGGTGATTAATTCGAGATTCGGAAACTGGTCTATGGCATCGAACAGCCTTCGGCTGTTTTCCAGTACCTGCTGTTCGATCGTGGACATGCCGATTTCTTCGATCAGCGACAGGCTGGCTTCCAGCGCGTGACTGCAAAGCATATTGGGGCTGCCGCATTCGAACCGGCGCGCGTTATGTGCCGGCTCCCACTGCCGGTTATCAAAATCGCCCATCTGTTCGACCATGTGCCAGCCATATTCAAACAGTTGTAGCTGTTCGCGTGCCTGTGGACGGCTGTAAAACAGTGCCAGGCCCTCTGGCCCCAGCATCCACTTGTGTCCGTCGGCCATGACAAAGTCCGCGCCGCAGGCCTGTACATCAAACTGCAGCGCGCCGAGACTTTGAATGGCATCCACGCAAAACAATATATTGTGTTGCCGGCAGTGTTCGCCCAGCTTTACCAGGTTGACACGCAGCCCGGAGGCATACTGGACCGAACTGATCGCCAGCAGGCGGGTAGTGGAATCGATGGCCCCGATCAGCGCCTGTTCGGGGGATTCATGGCCATGCAGATTGACCTGGTGAACTTTTACACCACGGGATTGCAGGGATTCCCAGACAATCCGGTTGGAGGGAAACTCTTCATCGCTGATGACGACCGTCTCGCCCGGTTGCCAGTCGAGGCCCCAGGCCACCATGGACAGGGCTTCCGAAGTATTTTTGACCAGGGCAATGTCATCGGCCGCAGCATTGATCAGGCGTGCCCCGCGTTCGCGCAGGCGTGTTTCAACCTCGACCCAGTGCGGATAATGCAGCGAACCGAGCCGGTGGTTTTCACGGGCAAAAGCTTCCACGGCCTGTTGCGTGCGCCCGGGCCAGGGCCCAACCGCCGCATGATTGAGATGAATTAAATCGTCCTGCAGATTGAATTCCTGCTCGATCAACGCCTGAACATCACTCATCAGGACACATCACTCCATATTGAGATAAATAATCCGCAAATCAACGCCAATTTACGCGAATGTTAAATTAAAACTTACCCTGTTACTGGCGTCCATTTGTGCTTATTCGCGGACGAGATGGAAGACACTTCAATCCGCCTCGCGTTCAATACTACAGCAATGGTGTGCACTTTGAATATCGTCGCTGCTGAGAATGGCGCCGGTCACCGGGTTGGGGCGATAAGTGGTGCAGCCTTTCAGGCGATTGTCATAGGCCAGACGATAGAGATCGACAAAATCCTCAAACGGATAATCCTGTGGGACATTAATGGTTTTGGAGATGGCATTATCCACATAGGGCTGCAGTTGTGCCTGCATCTTCAGATGATCTTCGGGGGCAATATGCAGTGCGGTCTGAAAATAGTCGGGCAGGGGAGTCTCACCATGGCGGGCCTGCCAGCATTGCCAGGCGTAATCGCGAACCTGAAAGTCCTGAAACTCCCCGTCCAGATCCAGGACCCGTCGGTTGGCCTGCAGATCGTAAACCGGCTCGATACCGCTGGAGACGTTACCGGCCAACAGGCTGATGGTCCCGGTGGGAGCAATGGCCAGCAAATGGCTGTTGCGAATACCATGTTGCTTGATTTGCTTTTGCAGGCTGTCGGGCAGGCGCCGGATGAACGGGCTGTGCAGATACGCCTGTGCCTGATAAAACGCAAACGGCGCTTTCTCCCGTGCCAGTTCAATAGACGCGGCATAGGCCTGATCGCACAGGCATTGCAGGATAGCGGCCGCCTGTTGACGCCCTGGATCGCTGTCATAACGGTATCCCAGCATGATCAGGGCGTCGGCCAGACCGGTCACGCCGAGCCCGATACGGCGGCTGCCGGTTTCGTAGGCCTGATGACGAACCAGGGGATAACGGGAGATATCGATGATGTTATCCAGAAAACGGACGGCAATACGGGTGTCCTCCTCCAGCTTCGACCAGTTGAGCGTGGCCTGTTCGCTGAAAGGCGCATCGATATAGCGTGGCAGATTCAATGAGCCGAGATTGCACGCGCCATACGGGGGCAGGGGGATTTCGCCGCACGGGTTGGTGGCCGTGATCGCTTCCCGGTAAGCCAGGTTGTTTTCGTGATTGATATGATCGGCAAACAGTACGCCCGGCTCGGCATACTCGTACGTACTGCGCATGATCTGTTGCCAGAGCCGGCGGGCCCGCACTGTTCGTACAACCCGGCAGGGAACCGGACCGGAATAACCCGGCCATTCACAATGGAGATCGGCGGGTTCAGGATCCTGCTGATCCCGCGGAAAGATCAGCGGCCAGTCGGCATCCGCGCTGACCGCCTGCATGAACTTGTCGCTAACCAGCACAGAGAGA
Source organism: Pseudomonadota bacterium (assembly GCA_034190045.1). Lineage (GTDB taxonomy): Bacteria > Pseudomonadota > Gammaproteobacteria > UBA6429 > Thiohalophilaceae > Thiohalophilus. The sequence continues at coordinate 22,614 of JAXHTI010000031.1, read as the reverse complement.
TTGAAGCGGGTGAGGGTGCCGGCGTGTTGCTTGGCCTGGATGAATTCCTCGATATCGGGATGATCACAACGCAGGGTCGCCATCATCGCGCCACGTCGTGCACCGGTGGAAAGCACTGTCGCGCACATGGCATCCCAGATACGCATGAATGAAACCGGTCCCGAGGCAATCGTGCCACGGTGATGTGCAACAAACCCGTACGGTCGCAGGGTGGAAAAGTCATAACCGACGCCACCACCCTGTTGCATGGTAATCGCGGCTTCCTTGAGTGCGTCGAAGATCCCGTCCATGGAATCCTCGATGGTACCCATTACAAAACAGTTGAACAGGGTGACATCCTTGTCCGTGCCTGCACCGGCCAGGATACGGCCGCCGGGCAGAAAGTGAAAATCATCCAGTAATTGATAAAACCGCGCCTGCCAGGCATCGATATCCTGGCATTCCGCCTGCGCCGCAGCCAGGGCCACACGCTGCCAGGTATCCGCCATCACCCGGTCCACTGCTGTCCCGTCGCGGTAGTAGCGGTATTTTGTATTCCAGATATGAGCGCTGATATCGTCCGACATAGCGTATAAAGTAACAGGCCGGTTTGTCACCGGCCTGCCTGTCTGCTCAATGCAACTCCAGGTTGGGTAAATACTCGGGCAGATGTTTTCGAATGGCTTCCGGATTCTGCTGGGTCAGGTTTTTATCCAGTTGCAGGGTCAGGCTGCGACGGGTCATGTCATTCAGGTTATCCCGCAACAGACCAAGAAAGTTGGGCGCCGCCACAATAATCAGTTGCCTGAACTTGTTTTTAGTGTGGGCCTTGTTGATGTGTTGGGCGATCTCACGGGAAAAGTTGATTGCCTCCTGGCGCTTGGGATCGGTTTCCTGGGTCATGGCGTGAGCCGCGCTGCCATTGATCCCTTTGCCGTTTTGCTTGCCCGGCAGATCGGAGGTGATATCCTGTTCATGTTGTCGGCTGGCAGGGTGGGTAAATGTCTCCAGTTCAACCAGGGGCGAGGACGCCGTGTCAGCGGAAAAAAGCCGTGCGCGGCTGCTGTCGGCTACCAGAATCCAGGTCTTGGGCATAAGTGACTCCTCCATCGTTGGGTGTCAATAAAAGCGAAGCGTCAGTCTAAATCTGTAAGGCTTGCAACTCCGTATTACGGCTACTCATTTCCCAGGTGGTGTTGAAGAACGCCATCAGTTCAGCAGCCCGACCCGGGTCATTGAAATTGGCGATCCCCTCGAAACGACTGGCCACCCGCCGATCCACCACGCCGCAACCATCGGCAACAAAAAACGCATGATGATAGGCCCGGGACAGCTGACGGATTTCAATCCGACTGGTCAGGCGTCGGCTCAGGTCCGGCAGATGATGGCAGCGCTGGAGCAGTTTTTCGGCGGAATAAAACAGAATCCGTATGCTCGCATTGGCATCGCTCGTGGCGATGCGTCGTGCCGATTCGACAAAGTCGGGACTGTCGTACAGCGCCGGCTCCAGGTCATCATCAAATATATATAAGGAATGCGTCGCCTGCTGGCTCATTGCGTGAATGGCCCGGGAACAGTCTTCCCGTCCGGCCAGCGACAGGGACTGGTCGGACTCGCACAGTGAGAGCGAATCAATGGGATCCATACTTCCAGTTTAGCCCCTCTGGCGCCCATGTCACGAGACTTGCGAATAATTGTGCTGGATGCCCCGGAGTACTGGCAAGACATTGTAAGTAATTGAAAAACAGGGACTCTGGTGAATACCTTGAGTCACAACGCCTGCTCGATAGCCTGACAGAACCGCTCAAGATCATCCGGTTTGCGCGAGGTGATCAGATTGCCATCGACCACCACCGGCTCATCCACCCAGACGGCGCCGGCGTTCAACAGGTCGGTTCGCACCGAAGGCCAGGAGGTGAGGGTGCGTCCACGGACGGCGTCCGCTTCGATCAGCAACTGTGGGCCGTGACAAATCGCCGCGACCGGTTTACCGGTACTGACAAAGCCTTTCACAAAATCGACAATCGCCTCGTTGGTCCGCAGCCGGTCCGGCCCGAATCCCCCGGGAATCACCATTGCGCTGTAATCATCGGGGTAGGCACCCTCGGCATCGATATCAATATGCGCGGCGATGCCGTCTTTTTTGCCATGCACATCCACACCGGCTTCCTTGCCCATCACATCGATCTCATGGCCGGCTTTTTTCAGACGCTCGTAGGGAACCTGAAACTCGGAGTCCTCGAACCCTTCGCCAACAATAAAGACCAGTTTGCTCATTGCACTGACTCCTGTGATTCGCGTTACAGATATGTACAGTAAAGCGGTTAATTACCGGTTACGCATTGCGAAATTTCAATATTTACCCTGTAATCTACGTGGGTACAGCGACAGCTGAATATGTTATACACGTGCCGATAGATTGAGCCTGACATAAATGGAGAATAACAATGTTGCAACCTGGTCAATTTGCACCGCCGTTTTGCGCCCCGAATCAGTCCAGTCGGCCGGTTTGTCTGGCCGATTTCAAAGGCCTCAAAAACGTGATTCTGTATTTTTACCCCAAAGACGACACGCCAGGCTGTACCGTGGAAGCCAACCAGTTCAGCGAACTGGCTGACGAATTCGCCCAGCACGATACAGTCGTTCTCGGCGTCAGCCGGGACGACAGCGACAGCCACCAGGCATTTATCAGCAAGTTCGGCCTGCGCGTCGATCTGCTGGCCGACACCGACGGCGAGCTGTGCGACAAGTACGGCGTCTGGCAGGAAAAAGAAAAAAACGGCGTCAAGAAAATGGGTATCGTGCGCTCGACCTTTGTGATCGATAAAACCGGCAAACTGGTTCACGTGGAATACGGCGTCGATCCCGAAGGCCATGCCCAGGCCATGCTGGAGAAAGTCCGGGAGCTGTAAAATAACTTTTTGGGACTCCATTCGGTGGTGAATATTTAGGCTGTGATACTGTTCAAAGACGGCACGCTGAAACCCATCCAATAATAGCGAAGCTGAATTGGCAGCTTTTCTGAGTTTATGGAGGACTCGATGAATCAGGATGAAATGCAAGCCATCACGTTACTGGCTGAGCTGCGGGAAGTGTTGCGCGAAAAACTCGCTACATATGACAGTATCGAAACAGTCGCCAGAGGTCAGGCCATTCAAAGGCTGATCAGTGACCTGGAGAGTGCTGAACGCTGTTTTGTGAGCCAATTGCAGGTCATTCGCCAGGTCGATCGAGCCTCGGGGGTGCTGTCGCAGACTGTGCCGTGAGTGCGCATAATGTATATTATGTTAAAAACCGTCCGTCCTCCTAATAACCCTTTATAATTCAATAAGTTACGCCATTTTTCCATAAGGAAAACTGGCGCTAGTGTTATTAAAACCGTCTTATTGTTTAGTTCTGCCCGCTCGCTGCCTTGAGGTTTTGCGGCTGTATGAGCGCACGTTGCGGGTGTCGCGTAGTGAGTCCACGGCACGGATCTATCTGGCAACGCTGCAGCGTTTTGGTGTTGTTGTTGATGATCTGCTGGCACCTTCTACTACCTCAATTCATCAGTGGCTGAGGCAGCGCCGACAGGCTGGCGTGGGCGTTAATACGCTTAACCAGGAGCTGTCTGCGCTGCGTTCGTTTTATCGTTGGCTGTACCAGTGGGAGCTGGCGCCGCGGGATTACAGCGATATGTTTCCTGCGTCTCGACGGGCGCCGGGTCGGCTGGTTCGGTTTCTTGATGAATACCAGGTGGGCCAGCTGCTGGCGGCACCGGACCTGTCCACGTTCGTGGGGTTTCGGGATCACGTGATCCTGCGTCTGCTGTATGAAACCGGCCTGCGGGCCGGTGAGGTCGTCTCGCTGGAGCTGGGCAGCCTGGTGAGTGAACACCTTATATATATAAGATGTGGCAAAGGGCGCGTAGACCGCCTTGTGCCGCACTCTGACGAGCTGGCACGGCTGCTGGTGTCCTGGATTGTCCTGCGCCAGAAGGCCCGCCCGGGTAAGCGTAGCGCCCTGTTCGTGACCCGGCACGGCAAGCCGTTCAGTAATGCAAAGGCTATCTGGGTCATCGTGAACCGGTACGCCCGCCAGTCGATGGGAATCGGCTGCGGCTATCACCAGGTGGTGCGCACGGCCAACAATCGACCCTGGCAGGGCTACTACCCTCACCTGCTGCGCGCGTCGTTCGCCACGCACCTGCTGCAGGGCGGATGTGATCTGCGTGCCGTGCAGGAACTGCTGGGGCACGAGTCCCTGAGCAGTACCGCGCACTATCTCGGGGTGGATCTGGATTTGCTCAAACAGCATCATGCGAAACTTCCTCGATCGAGCATGAAGACATAAACGGCGTAGGACGGACTGATTCATTATTAGTTGGTTTCATTGCCTGCCCCCGAGATCTGTATCGTCCCAATAGCCGCGAGTAGACGGTTTAACATCATTAAGCGCGAGCTGCACATCGGACAGAGCCTGATAATAGCCGCCCGCGTACCCTTCGGCACTCAAGCCAGACGCATACTTACCGCCCCTGCTGGAGTTTCCGCGTATTTCTTTTTGAATGCGCTGCTGGGCCTTGTCTATTGCCTTTTTGATTCCTCTTGCCATTATCCCACCTCCTTCTCTGCCGCATGGATAGAGTCGAGACATAGCTTGCAATCGACGTCGCGAATATCGTCGGTTACGTTGTCTCGAACATACCCGCACGCGGTTTGATGAGTATACTCAAACTCTGTTTGCCCGCCCTGCCTTGCGTCAACTCCGGCAACTTTGTGGTGCGTCTTCTTCAGCGTTTTCGGGTTCATATCATTCAACCCTAGAACGGTATATCGTCGTCTTCGTCGTAACCGGGTACAGGCTCCGGATCGGGCGCCGGCCCGCTGCTCTGCCCAGTGTTGTTCGGCCGGTCCAGCATCTGCAGTTCGTGCACCACGATCTGCGTGGTGTAGCGGTCGATGCCGTTGTTGTCCTGCCATTTGCGAGTTTGCAGTTTGCCCTCGATGTAGACCTTGCTGCCCTTCTTTAAATAGTCCCGGGCAATCTCACCCAGGCGGCGGAACGCGACGACCTTGTGCCACTCGGTGGCCTCGCGCTGTTCGCCAGTGTTTTTGTCTTTCCAGCTTTCGGATGTGGCAATGGAAAGCTGCGCGGCCAGTACGCCGCCTGTGTTCACTTTGGGGTCGGCACCTAAATTCCCAACCAATATGACTTTGTTAACACCTCGTGCCATGGCTATGCTTTTTCCTTTATTTGTGTGGCGTGAGTTTTGAGTTTTTCCATTGAATTAATGATGGTATCAATGTTATGAAAAAACCCTCTGTCAAATAGCTGTACGGCTTCTTTGATTCTTTCCTGCGCGCCCCATGTTGGTGGCGGATTATCAGGGTCAAAGCCAAGCTGTATCAGTGCCTCTCTGATTGAGTCGTAGGCCTCCATTTTTCGGGTCAACCTTTTGTTCTCTGCCTCGACCTTGTCGATTTCTTCGCGCACAAATTCGCGGATTTTCTTTGATACATGATGCCCGAACTCCAGATCGCGCTGTTTATTGTTGAGCCATTTTTCCCAGTACAGCTTCTGGCTACGATTTGAACCGCCGAAAAAGGGTTCTGTGATCTGGGTGCGCGAGAACAGGATGTACTTAAACAGGGATTCCGGTATATCCACGTTTCTATAGATGGATTTCTTCTTTGTGTATAGCCGGGCGCAATTTGTCGATGTGTAGATCAACCCGGCTTCTGGCGGCAGCTCGTCTTTGTCGATAATGCCTTTCGGGCAGACAAAATAGAACTCATTACAATAATCAAGGTACCCCTGCCACTTGGTGTCGCGTACAAAGTCCGACCGGGACACCTTGATCTCGTAGCCAATTGTCAGCGGCTTTGCCCATGACTTCTTCATCGCCCACCCATCCAGGCGGATACAGTCCTGCACCGATGGGCCGGTTTTGCACTCGGATACAAATAGATCTTCTTTGTGGCGCTGTTCAAGCAGTAGCGTGATGTCTCGCGCGTTTGCCATTTATGCTGCCTTTTTGTTTTGCTGTGGTAACTGTGAATAACACTGGCCGAGCGCATCGGCCATCGTCGGGCCGATGGCGTTGACCACCATCGGTTCCATGCCGTCTTTTTTAATCTCACCCCATACCGAGCACAGGCACTGTCCCCGCTCAATGTCCAGGGTGATGGCGTAGCCCTTTGCGATAATCTGGCTGGCGATGTGCTGGGCGCTTTTGCTCATGCCGCACCTTCAATAACGTGTTCGGCCGCAATGTTCGCCTCAACCAGCGCCCGCGCCATGGGCGGGCTGACGCTGTTGCCGCACATGCGCACCTGTGCGGTCTTGGTGAGCCGTTTGCCGGTGTCGGGCACAACCGGGTCGATGATGTATGAGTCCGGGAAGCCCTGCGCCCGGTACAGTTCGCGTGGCTGCAACATGCGCATGCCGATGTCGGCGATCTGGTAATCCTGCCCTTCCACGGTCACCAGGCCAAAGCGGTGTTTGGTAGTCACGGTATGCATGGGCTCGGTCAGCTGTGGGTCCTGATCAGTGCCGTAGTATTTGACCAGGAAGGCGCGCACCTCGCCGATGTGGTTGCCGCCAGCGGTCACGGTCGGCATCGGCTGCAGAACAGACTGGCCATCCTTGCAGGTGCCGCGCAGCTTCACCATGTGACTGGTCACCAGTGAATGGTGGTCGACAGTGGTGACTGTGCCGAGCGGGCGCCCTACTTCGTGGCCGACTACGCCGCCATAGTGCTTGGCCAGAAAGGCCGAGACCAGCGCGAAGTGCCCGCCCTTGACCTCGGCACAGATGGTGCGCAGCGGCTCGTCGATAGGCATGTTGCGTTGGGATGATCCGTTTGCATGCTCGGTAATAAAGCCGGGCACAATAAACGGCTTGTCGGCATCAATCACATACCGCCGCAAGCCCTTGGCGATTCGTGCCAGCGTGGCATCGGCCAGCGGCCGGCGCACGCCAGCCTGGCGCGCCTCTGCCTTGCTGAGAAAGATCGAGGGGCACGGGTGCGACCAGTCAATGCACTCGGCGGCGGTCAGGTACGGCAGCCGTCCGGGGCCGTGCGTCGGTTCCGGCCAGACAATCGGCTGGCCGTCACACCGGGCGATCAGAAACAGCCGCTTGCGGATGGTCGGTGCGCCATAGTCACAGGCGCGCAGCTCTTTATGTTCCACCCTGTAGCCCAGGTCGCGCAGGCGCTTCACGAAGCGCTTAAACGTGATCCCCTTGCGCACCGGGCAGGGCTTGCCGTCTTCCAGCAGCGGCCCCCAGTCCCGGAACTCTTCCACGTTCTCCAGCATAATCATGCGCGGGCGCACCTTGGCGGCCCACTGCACCGCCACCCAGGCCAGATCGCGAATCTTCTTTTTCCGCGGCTTGCGCCCGGCGGCTTTGCTGTGGTGCGTACAGTCCGGGCTGAACCAGGCGACCTTCACCGGGCGCCCACGGCAGACCTCGCGCGGGTCAATGTCAAACACGTCCCGCCGGTAATGCGTAGTCATCGGGTGGTTGGTTTCGTGCATGGCAACAGCCTCGCGATCATGGTTGATCGCAATATCCACCGAGCGACCCAGCGCCTGCTCGATGCCGATACTCGCCCCACCACCGCCGGCGAAGTTATCCACCACCAGCTCGTGATCCATGTTAAAGGTCACCTGCGGCGGCCGTTTCCACTCAAATGGCTTCATGCCGCCTGCTCCACCTGCTCTTTCAGTTGCCAGTATTCCGACATGCTGAGTTTCTGGCAGTCGCCGTGCGGTTCGTCGTGGCTGCCGTCTTTCTGGAGTGGGATGCCAAGAATGTATTTGTCGTCCACCAGCTCGAAAGACGGAAACATCACCCGGCATCCATCAGCGATAACCAGATCAACGTTAATCATTCTGGCAAAATCAGTGGCCCCCGGCGCAACGGGCAAGGCGTCAAAATCCTTTCTGGCTTCGCGGCAGGCTTTTCGCTTGGCACGCGGGCGGTAACAATCGTGTGGGTCACCTTTTTTGACAAACCACCCCTCCGGCGGCTCGCCCTCGAATTGCAGGCCGTGTACGCAGCTGCGGCTTGTGTAGACAGCGCCGCCGCCGTACTTCTCCTTAAAGGCCTCACCGGCTTCGTGAACGGCACGGTGTTTCTCTTTGAATTCCTCGATAGCCTCCAGCACGGCGCCACCCTTAACCAGGTAATAGACTCGCTCTTGTTTCATGCCGCCCGCTCCTTCTGTTGATTGATATGGTCCAGCAGCACCTGCCCGATGCGGGCGGTGAGGCTGGGGATCGGTTCGCTGGTGCCGGGTGGGAAGTGGCTGGTGCGCGGGCTGTGGATGTCGCGCAGTTCCTGGCCGACGACTTCCGGCGCCACGCCCTCACGCAGGGCCATGGAGGCCATGCGGGTGATCACGGTGACCAGCTCGTAATACTTGGGCACGTCGAAGCGGGCGAAGATCTCGAAAATGCGGCCGTCGCTGTCGTGGTTGATGGTCAGGTACATTTTCTTGTCGTCCTCGGTCAGGCCCGGCAGCTCCACCTTGTAGGTGGGGCCCTGCCTGGCCTGGTAGTCTTCGGGTGTGCTGTGTTGTGACATCGGGTTACCGCCTCACATCCGGCAGCGCTTTCATGCGCTGCAAAAACTGGTAGTAGTGTTGTCGCTTCATGTCCTTACTGCTGGCCACGCCCACGGCCTGCAGGTTGGCTTCGTATTCTTCCCGACTCAGGCCTTTTTGCCGCATGGCCAGGGTGTGGATGTATTTGATCTTGTCCTTGCTCATGTGGAACCGCGTCTGCCGCAGCGGCGAGTGGCACAGCCAGCAGGTCTTGCGGTCCAGGCTGTTGGGCTCGGCGCAGCGCGGGCATTGTCGGGTGCGGTGTGGCATTAAATGTGATACCAGAGACTCAAATACTTGCCGTCGCCAATTGGAAAATATTGATTCCCGTAGTATTCATCCTCTCCTGGTCCAGAGGTCTGATAAACATAAGTATGATCATAGGGTGCGGTATCCATATAATCGTCTTCCCTGTCGCCTCTCGGCGTATCGGTAATTCCATCAATCCCAAAGGCGGTGCAATCATGTTTCATGTGATCTACTACCGCCTCGATGAATGTTTGTATGTCTGTATTCATGTCGTCGTCTCCAATATCACCATCACCAGCAGCGCAGTCAGCACCAGTGAGAATGCCGCTTTAGCCAGCATACGGTTCACGCCCGCTGGCGTTGCCGTTGGGCAGGCGTTTCCACCAGCCGATCGACTCGTCCAGGTTGTAGGGGTTGAACAGGCGCAGGCCGTCGGCGGTTTTTTGTAAAAAGCCCCAGGCTTTGGTGCTGGTGCTGATCCGTTTGCCGTGCATAAACAGCGTCCAGGTCTCGGGCCGGGTTTCCATAATGCGGTGAAACCGGCTGCCGGTGATGATGTTGATTTTCGGCAGGTACAGATCCCGCTCTTTGCTGTGCCAGCCGTCCGGGGTGATCTGTGTCACCCGCTCTTCCCGGTAGCCGCCAACCAGCACGAGGGCCGCGGACAGGCGCCAGGGGTGGTTGTGCACGTCGCGGTCGCCGTCGGCGGATATAAACCGGTGCAGGTAAAACGTGACGCCGAACAGTTGGCCCACGTAGTAGCGTTCCAGGTACGGCTGGTCGCCGATCTTGATCAACCGGCAGGGTAAAAAGCCGGTGAGCCAGTATAAAAATCGTCTGCGCATGGGGCTCCCCTTTTACTTGATATGCTCAATGGCTTTATTGGGATCGGCTTCCCGCCAGTCCGGCCAATCACGCTGTTCGTTTTTGGTCAGTTTGATGTCTAGCATCGCGGCGATCTGCTCCGGCGAATAACCGGCACGCCAGGCGCCGTCGGCTGCCAGCATCATCAGGTCGATCCACTCTTCCAGATCCTTTGGCGCCGCTTCGATCTCGGTCAGTTCGTGACGAACGTGATCAAGAATCCGAGAGGTGCTGTAACCCGGCCCGAAGGTGTTCAGCGAAAATTCGCGCTGGCGGTGCAGGTGCGCCACCAGGTCGTAAACGACGGCACTGGTCGGCCTCGGTTTTGGTTCTGGCCTTTTTTTGTGTGGTCCGAGTTTTTGCATTAGTCTCCCCTTGTTTAAAAAAATAGGCCTCCCTACCGCTTCCGCTGATGCCACTCAGCTTTCACGACAGGGTGGAGCAGGTCCTTATCTGGGCTCCCCGCAGTTGGCGCTGCGGCTGCTCTCCCCCGGCTCCAGGGGTCTCTCGTGGGATTCGTTACATGCCTGTGCATGTTCTTTTGTCAGTGCGGGCCTGGCTTTATTCAGGTCGGTCATTTCCTTCCCGCACGCAGTGCACTGGTAGACATTGATCCGGCGTCGCCATCTGTCGGACCAGTAAAAATCAACCTTTTTCAGCATCACGCCGCCCTCTTCTTCTGCTGGCGCCTGGCCTCTACCAGGTGATACTGCGCCACTTTGTGTTTGTGGGCGCCGCGCTCGACCCAGCGGGTTTCGATGTTGTAACCCATTTCGCGCAGGTCGTAGATGCGCCCGCCGGCGTTGAGGATGCCCAGTTGCAGGATCTGCAGCTTGGTCAGCGGGCGCTTTTTCAGTACCCGCAGCAGTCTTTTGCATTGCGCTTCTTTTTTCATGCCGCGTCCTCCCCGTCAGCCAGCCAGGGCTTGAGTTTGAGGATGGCCGTGCAGGCTTCCTCGATGTCCTGCTTGAGCGAGGCATCCAGGATGTTGCGGGCCAGCAACCGTTTCAGGGGGGGGTATACGTCGTCCAGCGCGGTCAGGTCCTCGTCGTAGCCTTCATAGTCTTTCAGCCTGGATTCCAGCGTGTCGATCTCCACCGACAAATCCCCATTCCGATCTTCCAGTTCGGCCAGCTCGTCTTCGCTAGGCCCGGCATCCAGCCGCTGCACCAGCGCGCTCACCATCGGCTCGTCGCTGAACTGGTAGTGGCGGACCAGTTCGTCGTTGGTCATGTTCCGCTCGATATGCGGCGGCAGTTGTTCACCGTGTTGCATGGTCTCCCCTCCTAACGGCGAATGGCGCCGATGTAATGGGTTTCGGGTGCGCCGTCGATTTGCAGGCGCTGGAACGTGTCGTGGGTTTTGCCGGTCCAGGTGATCGGGTCTTCCTTGCCGGCCTGGTGCAGCACGTCCTGCACAAAGCGGATCGCGATCAGGGTTTCGGTCAGGCCGTCCATGCTGTCGATACTCACCACGTCGCGGCAGCTCTCGTCACGCGCGGCAATACCCAGCTTGCCGCCGGTGGGCGCCAGGGTGATCACCTCGTTAAACCGGCTCAGGCGGTCCAGCGCGGGGTTGACCTGCATGGGCGTGAACGTCAGCGTGTAGGCCGCATCGTCCATGTCCGGGGTCATGGCCTGCGGGTCGGGGTACAGGGCATCGATCAGTCGCACGTACAGGGTCAGGTCTTCGCCACCAAACTCGATCATGGCCGGCGGCATATCGTCGGCATGGCTGATCAGGTTGATGGCGTAGTCGTCCCGCACCAGCTTGTTAATGGTCGCCAGCGCGTGCGAGGGGGTGATGATGCCCTTCTCGCCGATGCTGGTGGCCATGTCGATGCGCGCCATGCGGTAGCCGTCGGTGGCCACCATCGTCTCGTGATTGACAAACACACCGTTGAGGTGCGGCCGTGAATCATTCCTGCCCGCCGCATACCCTACCCGGCGCAACCCTTCCAGAAAGGCTTTGGTGTCTGCCTCGATGGGCTGGTGATGCATGCTGGGGATGCTCGGGAACAGTTCGCCCTTGATGGCCGGGATGTCGAACCGGCTCTTGCCCTGTTGCACGCGCAGGGTGTCGCAGGCGTCGTTGGCCTTGAGCGTGATCGTGTCGTGGCGCTGCATGAGCGCGGCGATCAGCTTGGCTGCCTCCACCGCAATGTCCGGCAGGTCGCCGTCCTCGTGCAGCAGGTTCTGCTGCAGGATGATCGACCCGTCCATGCTGGTAATCGTCAGCAGGTTGCCCTCGTGCGTCGTCAGCTTGACGAACTTGTGCACGTCGTCGCTCGGTTTGTACACGGCCCGGCCCAGCGCCTCGGCCAGGTCCTGCGCCAGTATCTGCAGCTCATGCGGCATGGCGCACCCCCGGGATCACGGTAACGCCGTCGTCGGTGGCAATGTGCAGCTTCACATGCTCCGGCGGGCAGTAGTTGAACTTGATCAGGCAGTTCGATGTAAGCCGGAAAGGGTAGCCGTAAGGCACCATCGACGAGGCGCGCGGCACACCGGTGTCGCTGTACACGGACTTCAACATCACGTGCCCGGCGCCGATGCGGGTGATGGTGACGGTAAAGCCCTCCACCTCGATCGACTCGTTTTCTTTTCTCAGTAGTGTGGTTTGCATTTACTCCCCCAGTTTGCATTTGTCGCGCAGCTGCGCGCGCATAAACGGATCGGCATGGTGGCCGTACACATTCATCGTGGTGCGGATGTCTTTATGCTTGGCCATAAACTGCGCGGCGCGCGGGCCCAGCGTGTCGTACACCTCGCCGGTGCGCCGGTGGCGAAACAGATGCAGATGCAGATGCGGCAACCCGGCAGCCTTGCCATAGACCTTGCAGCGGTCGTGCATGCCGGCGCGGGTGATACGGTTGCCGCGGTTGTTCACAAACAGTGCGGGCTGGTCGTCACCGGCCCAGCGATGGCGCACGGCCAGCCAGGCATCCAGGTACTGCTGCGTGATGTCGTCGATCGGGTTGGCCTCGATTCGCCCGCCCTTGTTGGTAAAGGTCACCGTCATGTTGTGCACGGTATTGATTGCCGGTTGCGCCGGGTCGTACACATCCAGCGAACAGATCCCGCTGATGCGGCAGGCCCCATCAAACAGCAGCCGGAAAAACGCCCGGTCACGAATGCCGATCAACGTGTCACCGGGTATTTCGCGGATCACCGACAGCAGCTGGTCGGTCTCCGGGGCAATGGTCGGCGTCGTGTTGAATTGGATCGGCGCGACATCGTCCGCCGGGTTGCGCGGCAGCAGGTTGCGCGACACGGCAAACTTCAAAAACCCTTTCACCGTCTCCCGCTTGCGTGCAGCGGTGCGTGGCGCACAGCCCTGGCCACGCACCAGCGCATCGGCAAAGTCTTCCAGCAGCTGGGCGGTGATGTGCTGCACGTAAAGCGTGTCGCGGCTCAGGCAGTAACCGGCGAACTGCTCCAGATCGGCCTGATACGCCTTGATGGTATTGGCCGCCAGGTTACGCACCTGCAAGTGGCGCAGGTATTGCTCGCACAGCTTCGCCAGCTCGCCCGGCGCCGTCACGCTGCGCGGGGTGAAACGACGATCCGCATTGGCAAGGGGGACCACGTTGTTCATGCTGCGGCCCCCGGCTGTACCTGGTCCACGTTTCGTGGAAAGGCCATAAAGTCGATCACCCAGACCCAAGGGTTGGCATCCCATTCGTAGCCACGTTCGGCGTTAATGGAATTCCATAATTCATAGTATCCAGCCCGATAACTGCCGACTTCTTCAGGTGCGCTTGACACTGAAAGTCTGCCAGTTTCCACGCCAACCAAGTCTGCCCCGTTGACCATAGCCTCCTGCTCGCTAATATCATGCAGCCGGTCGATTCGCACATCCTTTACCAATAGAGTCAGGCGCGATATCCAGGATGGCATCTCTATAGATGGCATCCAGCGTCGTTCATCGACAGGCTCAAGCTCGGTGGCGCGATAGATCGGGCCATCAGGGCTTTTGCCCCATGTTTCCTGCGCCCACAGCAGATCACCAATCCGCCCATACACGCTTTCAACATCAATAAATCCCGCACTCCATGCGCCGTTCACGATCTGCGAGACAGAGCCAAGTTCCAGCAAACCGTCATGCATAAACCGGGTTTCAATGTCGCTATCACTCCAGCCTTGAAACGGCTGCGGGTTGATGGGCCGGCGCAGTTGGTGCTGCCGTCCTTCAAAAATTGCGGTCACTTCATGCGGGTGTAATTCAATCGGTAAAATCATGTCGCCCTCACCTGCTGCTGCTCGCGATAAAACTCGGCCAGGCCGCGTGCGGTTTCGTACAGCCAGTGGCAGTGGATCGCTTTCTGCTTGTCGATGTACAGAAAGAAGATATGCAGCGCCATCAGATCCTGCGCGGCGTGTTCGTAGGCCTCGGCAATGCGCGAATAGTTCGGTGCGGTGAACGGGTCGCGCAGGGGTGCAATGGCCTGTTCCGGCCAGAACACGATCAGCGCCTGGTGGAAGCGTTCTTTGCCCAGGTTCATGCCGCGCGCCCTCCCCCGTTCGGCCGGTGCGGGCCACGAGAATACGGGCTGCCTGTTGTCGGGCGCCGATAATACAGCCCGCCTTTAATCAGGCAGAACGGCTTGCCGCGCAGCGTGCGTAGTATGTGGATATGGTCCACGGTTTCATTGCGAAACCACCGTTGCCAGGCGCGGATCTCAGCGTCTGACAGGCTGGCCAGGAAGTCGTCGACAATCTTTTTACGCTTGGCTTCCGGGTACTGGCGAAACAGGGCGATGAGTTTCATGACTGCACACCTCCGTGAATGGGTAACACGTTGTCCGCATCCGGCAGGATGTCGGTAATCTGTTTGCGCAGCGTGGCCAGCACGGCGTCCAGGTCGTTAATCTCTTGCAGCGCCCGCTTGGCCAGCGGCATGTCGTTTTCGTCAATCACGCCGTCGGCCAGCATGGGGGCGATGGCATCCATCACATCGGCAGACTCGCGCAACAGGCCGCTAATGCCTTGCACGTCGGTGCGGTGCTCCGGGTCGGGGATGCGCGCGGCCAGCAAGCCAAAGCGGTTGGCCAGTTCTTTTTTGCAGCGCTGGTTCCATTCAACAGGCAGCGCCTCGACCAGCGATTCTTCCAGCTCCACCGGCATGCGCACTTCGTCATGCACAATGCGCTTGATGATCTGCGCGTTGGCCCGCATGTCTTTATAGGCATCGCCCCCGGCGTGAAACTTGATGCCCCGGCGCACGTCCGGCACCTGCGTGTGGTAGTGGTCCACCACCGCCTGGCTGTACGTCTCCCAGCTCACCGCGCTAACGCGGATGTGCTCGTCAATGAGTCGGGCGATTACCTGGTTGCGTGTCTCTTCCATTTGTCGGTTCTCCTATGCCGCCATGCGCATCGTTTGGGGTTTGCCGTCAGGCCGGTACAGCAGCGAGACAATGTCCTGCTCGCTCAGCGCGCGGGGTTTCAGCCAGCGCTGCGTCTCGTGGTTGTAAGGCTCCACCATCGGCTGCCGGCCGCCCTTCACCACCCGGGCCACCAGCGCGGCGTCGGTGTCGTGTTTGATTAGGATCAGTTGAGTGCGGCGCAGGCCTGTCATGCCGCGATCTCCACGTTCAACATTTCCCGGTAGGCGTCCTGCGTTACATCTTCCATCGCCCGTTCGGCGTAGTTGTCATCGCAGGCATGTTCGCCTTCATAGTCGACGAACTTCTTGCGGCACTGCGGGCACAGGCCTTCGACAAGATGGTGGTCGTACAGCCCGCAGACACCGTCGCACCAGCCCTGGGTTTCTTTTGATTGCGGCATGGCGTTACTCCTCTTCGTTGTACTTTGTGCCGCAGAAGGGGCAGAACGTGTGAACCATGTTCATCGTTGCTTTTTTCTTCTGCCCTTCCAGCGTTATTTCGAGCTTGTTCACAGTCTTAACGCTCATGCTTTGGCCAATACTGAATACGACGCCGCCCATTGCGACATTAGTCACCGGTTTTTTAAAGTCATTACCGGCCTGCATCTTTTGCAGGGCCTTGGTTTCTATGTTCGCGATACAGTCACAGGCCATTTAGCTTCCCCTTTAATGTATTCAGTGCGCTTAACGAGAGGGCCGGTGACCAAACCGGCATGCTCTCTAACCCTGTTTCTCACTCCGCCCTGGGATGGGGCCGGGCTGCGGGAAGTTGAGTTCGATCGCGGTGGTCTGCCGCTCTCTTAATCCCCTCGTTAAACGCACTGTTGTGAAACCTACGCATCATCGCTTTCCGGCAGCATGGGTATATGCTCTAACGTATGATGCGATTGAATGATTTTGCTCAATGTCGATTTGTGCCAGAGCCGGCCGCCCTTGGGCTTCTTGCCCTTGCCGTAGCCGCCGGGGGCCGGGATGCGCTGGCGTTGCAGTTCGGCGCGGATGGCGTCCAGGCTCATGCCGTCGGCTTTCATGTCGACAATCGATTGCCGCACGGGCCACGTGTCCGGGTTCTTGAACAGCTTCTTGATGGTCCGGGGCTTCTCGCCATCCTTGATGGTCTCGATCACTTCCACACAACCGTAAGGTGCCGGCGAGTTGCTGCGGCAGTCCTTACGCAGGCTGCGCATGGTGCGCGCCGTGCGGAACTGGGTCTTGCGTCGCTCCCATTCCCCCACCGCCAGCTTGACCACGGCGCTCAGCCAGTCGTCCGGGTTCACCGCCTCGATGCGCTCGCCCAGCGCATGCAGCGAGAAGCCGTGGCTGGCAAACCACTCCAGGTTCTGGATGCCGTCGGTCAGCAGGCGGAACATGCGATCAAGCTCCGTGCAGGCGATGCCGTCGGCCTCCCCGGCCAACAGGCGACGCTTCACTTCCTTGCCGCCCGCACGCTTGTCAAACTCGGTGCCGGCACTGATACCGATGTCACACACAGGCTCGGCCAGCTCGATGTTGTAGGCCTGCGCCCAGCGCTTGATCATGGCCAGCTGGTCCTTCGGGCTGTTGTCCTGCTCGTCGGTACTCACGCGGATGTAAGGGATCAGTTTCATCAAGTCGCCTCACATCAACTCGGCCAGGCGCTGTTCGTAGTCGCTCCACAGGCTGCCGTCGTACTCGCAGCCTGCTTCGGACAGCGCCACTTCCACGTAGCTGCGCACGGCCATCACTTGCAGGTGCGAGCAGGCATGGAATTTTTTGAGGTTGAGCGCGCGGCTCACGGAGCCCAGGGGTACATCGGCCTCGTCGCTGATCTCGCGGTTGGTAATGCGGTACTGGCGCAGCAGCCTTTGCGCCCGGCTCCAGTCACGCAGGCCGATGGGCTTGCGCGGAACAAACGATGTTCCACGCGTGTCATTTTCCAGCTCTGGAACAAATTGGTGGGCGGCGCCAGCCATCACGCGGCGTCCTCCAGCTGGCGGTCGTACTCGGCCCACAGGTCTGATACGTCTTCGCCCCACGCTTCCAGCAGTGCTTCGATGCGCAGGCGGATGCGGGTGGTGTTCTCATGCCCGACGACCCGGAACTGCTCCAGACTGAGGACATCCCTGACCGTATCAGGGCTAACCCCGAGCCCCCGCGCGATGCCGCGCATGGAAATTCCGTAGTTTTTAAGCAGCACAACGGGCTTTGGTGCGCTATTATCAGGATTATCAATAACTTGTGACATTATTTGTCTATCTCAGTATGAATTTGTCTACGTAATGATGACAACTATAGCAGGCAGAATGACTGTGTCAACATCAGATGACGTTTTTTCGCGTTGGTCTGTCGAAAAGGTCCTGGAGCGCCTGAAAGCCTCGGAGGCTTGGCGCTTTGATAGTGACGCTGCCAAGGGATTGGGAATGGATCGACGCGCCCTGGCGGGCTACAAGAGCCGTGGCACCCTGCCGTTCGAGCAGCTGGCCGAGTTCGCTGCCCGGCAAGGCTATTCGCTGGAATGGGTGGTCAACGGCCGCGGCCCGCAACACCTGACCGATCTCGATCGCATCGCCGAACCGGCCGCCCGCTACGGCGGCGGCATCAACTTCGAGCTGCACAGCCAGGTGGCCGAGGCCGTGCACGAGCTGCTGGACGAGGCGGGTATCAAAGTAAATAACGAACACGATCAGGCCAAGGTCGACTACCTGATAGCCTACTGTTACGACATCATCAGCAAGCAGGGCGGCAAGGTCGATCGCGACCAGATCCAGGCGACCATCAAACTGGCAATGTAAAAGGGGAAGCTCATGGCAGAAGACATCAAATGCCAGCAGTGCGGCACACCAATGCAAAAAACCACCAAGGCCGACAAAAGCCTGGGCCTGCAGCTGCTCGGTGTGGTGTTGTTTCTCGTAGGGGTCGGGCTGCTGTTTCTCTTCCCGCTCGGCACCATCGTCGGCGTCATCCTGATGATCGGTTCGCTGCGTCTGGGCTACTCAAAAAAGAAAGTCTGGAAGTGTCCATCGTGCGGCTACTTTTTCGAGCGGGCATAGAGCCCCATAGTTACGAGGGCCGATGCCAATGAGCGACGACAAGATCACCCCATTCCCCGGCAGCACAAAAACCAGCGTAGTGCAAAGCCTGCGCCAGTTCTTCGGCGCAACCGACGACGCCAGGGTGCGCGAAATAAAAGCATGGACCCGCTGGTTCTACTTTGCCCTGGCCTTGTTTCTCGCCACGGCTACCGGCGGCGCCGCTTACTATGTGGGTCGCGTCGATATGGAGATGACGTTGCGCGATGAGTTCATGCTGCAGCAGCAGCGGGACCTGGGTGCCTACAACGCCAGGCTGATCAACCTGCGCAACCAGTGGGCCGCGCAGGTCAAGACCATCCAGGAGGCCGCGCAGCAGCGCGTGGCCACGGTAGAGCAAAAACTCAAACAACAAGAACGGGAATCCAATGCCCGCATCAGAAAGCTACGCAGCGAAAATGAAAAGTTCAAGACTTACTATGACGCCCAGGTGCCTGCTGATGTGCCTGGCATTATCTGGGGTGACGGCCTGCGCCTCGGTGCCGCAAACGCCGCCGGCGACAGCTGAGCCAGAACCCGCCCTGCTCACCTGCAAGTTCGACCTGACACTACTGGTCGATCTCGAGTTCCCCGGCCGCCCCGCCGGGCCGGTCACCAACGGCTGGTTGGTGGAAACCCTGCGCAACCTCAAGCACGACATTAAGGCCGACAACGCCAGAAAGGACGAGCTGCGTCAGCAGCTGGAGCAATGCCGATAAACGGCTTTACTGCACCATCGCTTCGGCGTTGTTCACCTTGATCACCCGTATCGCCTCGGCGGCGTAGCCCCGGCACTGAATGTCCTTGTCGCGCATCTTGATCAGCGTGGCGTCCTGAACCGTACAGGTTGGTTTGTCGTCCTGTACGCAGGTTTTCAGTGTATTGATCTCGGCCTCGGTGAAGTGCGGGTAGTCCGGCTTTTCCGGTTCGTGCAGCTGCGGGGTGACCGGTGTGGTGCCGCAGCTAGCTATCGTTAAAGCTGCCAAAGTTACCAGTAGCGCGCGCATTTTTGAGTTTCTCCTTGTATTGGTCCCGGACCTCGCTGGCAGCGTCGTCAACGTCCTTTTCAATCTTGCGCTGCTGTTCGAGAGTCTCGGTTTTGTGTGCCTGCTTGCCGGCCTTGAACACCTTCAGGGTGAAGATCGCGCCTGCGATGAGTGCGGCGAGGGCCGCGAAAAGGTAGCCTTTGATTTTTGTAAAAGCGATCATCGTTTCATCACCGTATTCATGAATTTCTTGGCCATGCTGTCGCCCATGTAACCGCAGGCAATGGCCACCAGTACATTCATCTGGCCGCTAGCGGCGGCGCCGAGGTAGGCGATCAGGGACAGGCCCATGCCGGTTTCGACTTTGTAGGGCCGCGCGTTGCGGTAGTCGGCAAGGGTGACTTTGCGGCCCTGCGCCTTGCTCTCTTCCTTCAGGCTCCAGAACAGGTGCACGGCACCGCCGATGATCCAGCCGACCAGGTTGACCGGGTCGAGGTAGAGTGCGAGTTCAGTCACGGTGCCCTCCTATACGCTTTTGAATTCCCCGCCCCGCAGATACCCGTGCCAGTGGCCGGGCAGGTGCAGACTGGGTGACAGGGTCGGCTTCTCGCGGTTGCCGTCCCACTGCCAGTGGTGTTTGTGTTTGGCGGTGAACGGGAAGGTGGCCAGCTGTTTGCCCTGCTCGTTGTTGAACGGCATCACGGCGTTCATGCCGATGATCTCGCCAGCCTCGTTCGCGTAGAACTTGAAGGCGCCGGGCGGGTGGTCGCCGTCCAGCAGGTCGTCAACGTAGAAGGCCGGGAAGCTGGTTTTTATCTCAGCCATGATCCGCCACCTGGTTCACCACCCGATGCCACAGCCAGCCGTAAACGAAGTCCTCCTGGTCCGGGTCGTTTTCGGCGATGGCGATGTAGCGTTCAGCCTGCAGCGCATTGATGGCGCCGAACAGGACCTGCTCGCCGCGCTGGCCGCGGTGCTGCAGGTAGCGGTACAGGGCGCCGAGGGTTTTGCTTCCGATGTAGCCATCGACAACCATGTCGGCGTAGAACTCGCCCTGCCGGTTCAGCGCATTCAGGGCGCGCTGCAGGAACTTCACGGCCACACCTTGCCCCATGTTGACGCCGGTGTCGGTGAGCTCTTCGGCAATGCGCTGGGAATGCGCGGCCACACGGGCAAAGCCCGGATCTTCGTAGTAGTCGTGCCGGTATATCGACCGGGCCATCTCTACAGGGAAGTCGCGCATGTCGCCTTCATAACCATGCGAGCGCGCCACCGCCTCGGTAATTCCCCAGCGCGTCGGGCCGCCACGGTCGGAGGGATGGTTGACGTACTCACCCTCGGTCTCGATGAGCGTGTCGATGATCTGTTCGATGCGTTCAGACATTAGTGCCCCAGCCCCTTGCCGATTTGTGTGCCGACCCACTTGATGAAGGCGACGGTGCCAGTGACCATTAGCATGATGATGCCGACGATCACACTGGTGCTGACCCGGTCCCAGCGCCGCACCCAGGCTTCCTCGCGGGCTTTCTTCTTCGCCACCCAGCGGTGATGATCCTGGTGGGTCGTGCGGTCTAACGAATCCCGCTCATCCAGCGCGGCATGCACGGCTTTTTTTATAACGTCTTCTTCCACGTATGCCCTCCCGCTAGTTACTCTGTAGCATGGCCCTGTTCTTGCGCGTCCGGTACGGCGCAGCGCCGTCGAATTATTACCATACGATCGCATCCAGTTCAGTTTCTGTTGTGGCGTTGTTCACGTCATCGATCAGGCCGTCAACGGTATCTGTGCCGAGCAACCTGTGTCGCGCATCGGCGACACGATTTATGCCGATATCACCGACGATAATGGTTTGATCAGCCGTGTGCGCTCGCCTGGCCCAGACGCCGTTCGGATCGGCGCACATGATGTAGTAGGTTTCGCCGGGATGGCTTTTAGCGTGGGTGTACTGGCTGATCAGGTTGGTCTGGTCGAAATGCTCGTTATCCTGCTTGGCCGGGTAGTGGTGGACTACTCCACCCAACGCATCAGAATCAAATCCGGAAAAAATATCGTTTTGGCAGGCTTCTCGAAGCTCGGTAATCTTAGCCTCTTTCGCTGCGGGCAAATCCAACTCCCAGCCCACATGTTCCCCGTTTTCGATTACCGGGTTATGATACGGGGATGGGCGCTCGCTAGTTGCGGGCATGTCGTGGGGACTTGCTCGGTCCCCGTAATAGATTTTATGGCTTGAGTGTTCAATATGCATATTAGAAGCCCCTTTCTGCGGCTATGTAACATTCCGCTGTTGTAACACTACTGGTCCCAACAGCATTTGCGGCGTTTGAATTTAGACCGTAATTTGCGCTAGTTCCGATCAGTATGGCGCTGTTGCCTGTTCCAAGTTTTACGATGGATCTGTTATGAGCAGCGCCAATACCGGAACGATTCTGATCATTGGCTGTACTATTCTGTGCGGTGTGCCCCCCGGCAATGAGAGCCCAATTGTAGGCGTCAGATTCACGTGCAAACACTGAATACCTTATACTGTCTGTGCCGATTTTATGATTTTTTGAGTATGCTGATGAGGTCGAGACCGAAAACACGTCGCTACGATAACGGCCTTGATATACATAACTCACCACACTAGCAACAGACCCACCGGACGTTACCGCTTCGCCGAGGAATAACCGATAAACGGGCTGCCATGCCGCGCCGTCGTAATATTCGCCACGGCTACGATGATCGACTGGATACCAGTATTGCCCGGTCGCCGGGGCTGCGGGTTTGGCATAGCTGTATTCAGGCGCGAGCGTTGTGCTGCCCGCCGTGATTGAACCGTCTGACGGATCAATATCGATATACAGATAGTTCGTGTCGTTATCAGTCAGGCTTGAAAAAGTCAGGTCGCTGGTGATGCGTGATGCATAATCGATCTTCCCGTATGTTCCGAACCCGTCGCCCCATGTCGCGATCAGGTTATCCGTGGAGAGGCCGCTGGTAACGGCCTCCAGTCCTGTCCCTGCTGCAAGGAAGTCGGCACGACCATTTGAATCAACCGGACCGGTCAATACAGTCTGGCGGACTGGCGCTTGAATGATGGAGACGCCAGGTTCTGCGCCAATACCTTGGCGGGTAATCACCCGCATAGATTTTCCTGGCGGAATACTCACCTCTGCGGGTGTTCCGGCCGCCGAAGTAGTGACTGACAGTGTGTAAGGGGTTGGGTTACGTTGCACAAAATCCCGATTTGCATCATCACAGATTAGCTTGTGCCCGCTGCTCCAGTTTGTCGCGTCAAGAGTCCTGTCGTCCGCACGATTTTCTGCCCCACTCAATATATGGTCAGCATCCGTGGCAGGGATGATTGTTACTGGGTGCGTCGAAGAATCTACACCTAATTCCGCCCGTGCCGTGGCCTTGGTAATCGACGCCATGAGCGTGGCCCAGTAGGTATCGGCATCCGCGTCGTCGATCAGGGTTTTGGTAAAGGCAGTGAAACCCAGTGTCGTCAAGAAGGCGTCGATGGTTGG
>JAXHTI010000309.1:0-1666 GCA_034190045.1 Pseudomonadota bacterium | reverse complement strand
AGCCATGCTGGCCGTTGCCCGAAAAAGCGGCATGCGGCTGCTCGGTCCCAATTGCCTCGGGCTCGTCTACAATTCGGATACGCCCGACAGCGGTCTGAACACCTTTTTCATCCCGGAAGAAAAACTGCGGCTACCATCGGGACAGAACAAGCAGGTTGTTCTGCTGAGCCAGAGCGGGGCTTTCGGCCTGACCGAACACCACAATCTGCGCCAGGGGATATCGCCCAGGGCGATTGTCAGCTACGGCAATCAGTTGGATATCGACCCCGCGGATCTGATCGCCTACTTCGGCAACAGCCCGACCACCGACGTAATCGGGTGTTACATCGAAGGCTTCAAACCAGGCGCCGGCGCCGGTTTTTACAAGGAAGTCAGCCGCTGCCCCAAGCCTGTGATCGTATACAAAGCAGGACGGACCAAAGCCGGGCAAAAGGCCACCGAGTCGCACACCGCCAGTATCGCCGGAGAATACGCGGTGGCCAAGGCCGCCATGAAGCAAGCCGGCGCGGTCATGGCCGAAACAGTCATGGATCACAAGGACCTGATTAAAACCTTCGCTTTGTTCAACGACCTGGACGTCAAGGCAAACCGGGTGGGCATCATCGCCAATGCCGGCTACGAAAAAACCTACGCAGCCGACCATCTCGGGCATCTTCAGGTCGCCGCTTTCGACGACGCGACCACTGCCGCCCTGGAACAGATCATCCCGCCCTTTGTTGCCGTGGACCCGCTGCTGGATCTGACCCCCATGGCCAACGACGCCTTGTTCGAGCAATGCATCGACAAGGTGCTCCAATGCCCGGCGGTAGACAGCCTGTTCGTCTCCATCGTTCCGCAGACACCGGCATTGCATACAACCGACGAGGAAATGCAGGCCGATCCGGAAAACGTGGCCGCCCGAATCGTGCGTCAATTCCGCAAGCATAACAAACCCGTGGTCGTGTCCATTTGCATCACCAGCGGGGCCGACGTGGTGTACAACCGTTTCGGTCAGACCTTGGAAATGGGCGGCGTGCCGACCTTTTTGTCCGCCAGCCAGGCCATGCGCTGCTTGAATGCTTTCGTACGCTACCACATGATTCGCGGGCGCTCAGACTACGCCGAATGGCTTAAATGACAAGGGGCGGTCGCCATGGCAACGTCGGGGGCGCGGCTACGCGTCCATGGCCCACTGGGCGATCTTGGCGTACATGGCATCGGGGTTGACGGGTTTGGGAATGTAGTCGTGCATGCCGATGTCCAGGCAACGCTGCCGGTACCCCTCCTGCACGTGAGCGGTCGTGGCGACGATGGGGATTTTGCGGTCGCGCACGAGCGAGGACGGGCAGCGGATGCGCCGGGCGGCCTCGAAGCCATCCACTACGGGCATCTGGATATCCATGAAGACCAGATCGTAACCGCCGCTATTCGGCCTGTACCGGCGGGCAATCCAGGGCTTCGCGGATGACGGCCGCCATATCGGCGCGGACCATGGGTTTGCGGACCAGATGACTGATGCCGTGGCGTTTGAGGGTCCGGTCGTCGACGCGGTAGCTGAAGCCTGTGATCAAGACGATCCGCGTCCCGGGAGAGCGTTTTTTTATTTCCGAGGCAAGCTGCAGTCCGGACAGTTGCGGCATGGTCAAGTCGGTGATGACCAGGTCGATATCCGACGGCGCCGCCTCGA
>JAXHTI010000308.1:0-1754 GCA_034190045.1 Pseudomonadota bacterium | reverse complement strand
AACAGATTCGAGGCATTATATCTGCGATTCGCGAAACCGAATTTATCCGTTACCAATGTGGCGAAGGGCAAAGGGCTGAAATTATGAGCACGGCAAAAACGAGGAATATCAACACCGGCGTGGCAAAACGTCTCGATCGCTGGGTGAATACCACCAACAAGTTCGGCGGTAGCCGGGATCCCATTACCCAAACCAGTTACGCCTATGACACCCGGCTGGGCCGCGGCCAGATTGACGCGCTGTTTGAACACGATTGGCTGGCCCGGCGCGTGGTTGAAATCCCGGCCAAGGACGCCACCCGCGAATGGATCACCCTGTCGCATGAGACCGACCCGGGGAAAGCTGAGCGAGTGCGCGAAGAACTGGAACGGCTGAACATGCGGGAAATCTTTGAGGAAGCGATCCGCCTGGGCCGCATGTACGGCGGGAACTTGATGGTGATCGGTGCCTTCGATGGGCGCGAAATGCACGAACCGCTGGGCACGGTGCGCAGTACGGAGTTCGTGCACAACGTGGATCGCTACCTGACGTTCCCCCAGTCCTACTACATGGACCCGATGGAAATGCGCTACGGTAGCCCGGAGACCTACCTGGTCCAGCGCCTGCAAATCCACGGCTCGCTGACCTCCACTGTCCATGAAAGCCGGGTGATCCGGTTCGACGGGAACTACCTGCCCCCGGTGCGCCGCATGCGCAATTACGGCTGGGGGGAATCGGTACTTCAGAACTTCTATGAGGCGCTGCGCAATTTCGGCGTCTCTGTGCAGTCGGCATCGGCGGTGCTGGAAGACTTCGTGACGAAGAAGGTCAAGATATCCAACCTGGTTGATCTGCTGTCCACCGAAGACGGCGAGAACGACATCATGACCCGCATGTCATTACTGGCCTATGGCATGTCTGTTCATAACCTGGCCGTGTTCGGTGAAGACGAAGAATTCGAGAAGATGGGAACGCCGATCACTAATCTACCGGAGCTGTTGAACTTCATGGTGGACGTCACTTCGGCGGCGGCTGAAATCCCCAAGGCCCGACTGTTCCATAACCAAACCGGCATCCTAGGCGGTGATCCCGGTGCCACCGATCTGCGTGTGCATTACGACAACATTGCGGCGTTTCAGGAAAACAAGTGCCGGCCGAAGCTGCGCCGGATTATCGATCTGATCTCCGAGCCGCTGGGCATCAAGCCCGGGGAAGTCGATTTCACCTTCAACCCGCTGTGGCAGTTGTCTGAAACCGATAATGCCGAAGTCCGTTACAAGACTGCCCAGGCCGATCAGGTCTACATCGACAAGCAGGTGGTCGAGCCCGAGGAAGTGGCGATCTCACGCTTCAGTGGTGACGGCATCAACGTCCATGACATGAACATCGATGTGGCCCGGCGTGAGAAGTACCTGGCCGAACTGGCGAAACAGCCGGTGGAAGTCGGGGAGCCGGAGCAGGAACAGCCCGCCCCAGGCGAGCAGAGCACTGAGCCGGGCGAAATGCCGCCCGATCCCGAGGTTGAGGAATAATGCCGCTGGTCAAACGCCGCAAACGCAGAGCTCCGCGCCTACCCCGGCCACCGAACCTGAACAGCCTGGAATCCCGGTACGCAACCAATATCCGGCTGCTGATCAAGCCGATGGAGGAACTGATCGAAACCGAGCTGTTCCCGGCACTCGAGCGGCTGGAGTCACTGCGCACCGATGATGATACGGAGATATTGCGCCATTCATTTGAGACGATCCGTGATCGATACAGTAAGCAGGTGCCGG
>JAXHTI010000307.1:0-1773 GCA_034190045.1 Pseudomonadota bacterium | reverse complement strand
CAGCGCGTTAAAAGCCTGCGCAATATAAAAAGTCAGTTAAAAACCCAGAACCGCAAGCTCGCCCGACTGCAGCAGGAACAGCGCCAGTTGCAAGGTGAACTGGCCGATCAGCGCGCGTTGCTGGGCCAGCAGATCAAGGCCGCCTACATCATCGGCCGCCAGGAGTTTCTCAAGCTGTTACTCAACCAGCAAAGCCCGGCGGCGCTGGGGCGCGTTTCCACCTATTATGATTATTTCAATCGCGCCCGCAGTGAGCAGATCGACCAGGCCATCGAGACCATTACCCGCCTGGATCGGGTTGAGAGCGAGATCGAAACCCAGCGCGGCGAGCTGCAAACCCTGCTGGCGCGTGAAACCCGGCAAAAGCAGGAACTGGAAAAAAACTTTCGCCAGCGCTCCCAGGCCCTGGTCAAGCTCAAGCGGGAAATCAGCAGCAAGGATCAGCAGCTGAGCCGCCTGCGCGAGGACGAAAAACAGTTGCAGCAACTGTTGCAGGGACTGAACCGGGAGCTGGGTGATTTATTGACCGGCAAGGACAGCCAGAAACGTTTTGCCGAACTGCGCGGCCGGCTGACCTGGCCGGCACGCGGCGAGGTGCAAAAACGGTTCGGCCAGTCCCGCAATGCCGGCAAGCTGCGCTGGAACGGGGTCTTGATCGGCGACAGTGCCGGCAATACAGTCTATGCGGTGGCGCCCGGCCGGGTCGCTTATGCCGACTGGTTGCGGGGTTATGGCCTGCTGATGATCCTCGATCATGGCGACGGCTACATGAGCCTGTATGGCCATAATCAGGGCCTGTTAAAAGAAGTCGGCGACTGGGTCGAGGCTGACGAGCCGATTGCCGAGGTGGGCAGTAGCGGCGGCCGGGACGAGGCCGGGCTCTATTTTGAAATCCGCCACAACGGCAAACCGACCAATCCCGCCAGCTGGTGCCGCCAGACCCGGCGCGGCTGAAGATTTGACCGACAAGCCTGATAAAAGGTGTTAAAGTTAATACCTGAAAGTTATCAACGACGTAGCGTTACAAGTTCATGCCGGAATGAACTCTGGCACCAGGAGTTAGAGCAATGAATGCCTTTACCCGTAATACCCTGATTCTGCTGCTTGGCCTGGTGCTGGGCGTATCCCTCTCGATCACCGGCGGGGTGATCGCCGAGCGTGAGCCGGCGGCGGTTGCCGGGCATTTGCCGCTGGAAACGGTACAGGCATTGAGCGAAGTCTTTCAGCGGGTGAAAGAGAACTACGTCGAGGAAGTTGACGACAAGACCCTGCTGGAAAACGCCATTCGCGGCATGCTGACCGGGCTCGATCCCCATTCCAGCTACCTGGACGAAAAAGCGACCACCGAGCTGCGCATCGGGACCTCCGGTGAATTTGGCGGGCTGGGTATCGTGGTCGGCATGGAAGACGGTTTTGTCAAAGTCGTTTCCCCCATCGATGATACCCCCGCCGCAAAAGCGGGGATTCAAAGCGGCGATCTGATCATCCGGCTCGATGACAAGTCGGTCAAAGGCATGAGTCTGGACGACGCGGTCAAACTGATGCGCGGTGAACCCGGCAGCAAGATCACCCTGACCGTCGTGCGCGAGGGCGAAGACAAGCCGATGACCTTTAAGCTGACCCGGGACAAGATCCGCGTGGAAAGCGTCAAGGCGCGCTCGCTGGGCGATGGTTACGGCTATGTGCGCATTTCCAACTTCCAGATGCGCACCGGCTCGGATCTGCGTAAAGAAGTGACCCGGCTGAAAAAAGAAAACCAGGGCAATCTCAAGG
>JAXHTI010000306.1:0-1777 GCA_034190045.1 Pseudomonadota bacterium | reverse complement strand
CGCGGCGTGTCGGATAGACATGCATTTTGAAAGTATCCGGGTACCGTTCGAACAGCGCTTTGGTCCCTACGGTGAGCTTGTCGGCATACTGCTGGTAGTTCTGGGCGGTGATGGTGAACAGGATCTCGTCGTCGGCATAGGGATCGACGTACCAGCCACCGGGAACATAACCGGCCGGTGGTTGCGTAATACCGCCCGTCCAGGCCGGGATCGTGCCCTCGGCATTGCCGGCGCGGATGGCGCCGACCGGGGTCAGGGGGGTGTCGTCTCCGGGCATGCCGAGTTGGGCGGCTTCTTCGGACGACACTTTCGCCGTCGCGGTACCACAGGTGAAAAAGGCTGCGGCAATTCCAGATATCCAGAATGCGCTCTTTGTCATGGTGCGGGTCTCCTCACGTTGTTGCATTGTGCGACACCGCAATCCCTTGCACTAAATCGTCTTGATTTCACAAGCCGATGCGAACGAATTATTTAGTTATTTGTTATCTGGTCCATGTTGCGCGGGTTAAAGATTAACCTAATTTTATGTTGCAATGCACAATCGGGCGCACTCAGCCCCCGGGCCGTTGAGTGGCTGTTGAAGCTGTGTGGCATGGAGGTCTGGATGCCACAGCACAGAACCGTCACATAAAAAAAGCGCCCTTCGTGGTACTCGCGAAGGGCGCTTTTCATGGAACACAGCGCCTCACAACCTTCTGACGGACGACCTTAAAAGCCCACCCTTCAAGGAGGAAAGGGGCAAGTTATCCACTGGTAAGTGGTTCAGCGCACTCCCAGCCGGCGCAAACCAGCAGGTTTTTGATACTCCCAAGAGGGATTTTCGTTGATCTGGGGCGGGCCGTTGCCATCTTTTTCGCCGATGTTGTGCCAGGCGTTGACCAGCGCGTACCGGCTGGAGAGCAGGTCCATGTGCGAGTCACCCCAGAAGTAAGAAATTTTCTTGTCGTAAAAGTTGATGTTGTAGGACTCGGATACCCGCCATAACTGGCCTTGGGCATCGTACATTTCGTGGCCAGTGGCAAGCCAATTGTCCTCATCTACATAAACCACGCGATGCGGCCCAAGGTGACGGAATTGCGGGCGCAGCGTGGCATCGATCACCCAGTGGCGGTGTAATTCATAGCGCTTCAGATCCGGGCTTATGTGGCCCGGCATGGCGAGATCATCGAACGTCAGTCCGGGCTGCGCCAGTTTGTAGGCGTTGTTCGGCAGGTAGAACTCCTTGCGTTCCGGCGCCTTGTATTCGTACCATTCTTCCTGACCTGTGATGGCGAACAGCCAGCGCTGGTCGGCGGTGCGCAGACCGTCGGAGCCGGTGCCGGGGCTGTCGTAGAAGCCGATCTCCGGCGCCTTGCGCACCCGGCGCTGACCCGGGATGTAGAGGTAGGCGTCGAAGTCGTTATTTTCGTAGCCATTGCAGCCGCCGAACATCTGACCGGCGGTCCGTGGCGGATAGATGTCCTCCTGGGAACCGCACATCATCGCTCCGCCAAACCGATCGAAATAGGGATCGGTACTGCGTTCTTCCGGCTGCATCAGATGAGCGCTTATCCACCGGTCTATTTTCAGGTGGTCGGCATAGCCGCCGTCAGCATAGGCGTTCATACCGTAGGCATGAGCGTTCCAGATCTTGCCCCAGTTGAAATAGGTGTGGTTCCAGATCGCTTCGCCGCCGGTCTTGGGGATCGGAAACCAAAAGATGTGCGGGCCTACAGGATTCGGAATTCTGTATGGGAAAAAGCATCTGCTTGATAAGATGCCTCCATACCGCGGCATG
>JAXHTI010000305.1:0-1781 GCA_034190045.1 Pseudomonadota bacterium | reverse complement strand
CCTCGTTCAGCTGCATCATGTTCTGGTTGGCCTTGAGATCGGGATAGGCCTCGACCACCACGTTGAACCGGCCCAGTGCCCCGGCCAGGTTGCCCTCGGCCCGGCCCAGGTCGTCGATGGCTGCCGCATCGCCGGGATCGTTATGGGCCCGGTCCAGCTGTTGCGCGGCCGTGTTGCGTGCCTGGACCACGGCATCGAGGGTTTCGCGTTCATGCTTGAGATAACCCTTGGCGGTTTCCACCAGGTTGGGGATCAGATCATAACGGCGCTTGAGCTGCACCTCGATCTGCGCGAAGGCATTTTTCAGCCGGTTCTTGAGCGCCACCAGGCGATTGAAGATGGCGATGATGTACAGCACCAGCAGGCCCAGCACCACCAGTGTAATGATTGTCGAGACATCCATTATTATTCCCCCCACTTTTTCTCAAAGTATCATAGCCGGATATAGATACAGGGGCTAGTTCTGAGTGCTGAGTGCTGAGTGCTGAGTTCTGAGTTTATGGAGGACCAGTGGGAGGCGCTTGCAGCGGCGACTTCTCTGCCACTTTTCCGGTCGCGCTTTAAAAGCCCTCCTACAACAACAGGGACAATAGCTGAGTGCTGAGTTTACCGATGGACCTGTGGGAGGCGCTTGTAGCGGCGACTTCTCTGCCACTTTTCCGGTCGCGCCTTAAAAACCCTCCTACAACAACAGGACCGATAGCTGAGTGCTGAGCGCTGAGTGCTGAGCGCTGAGTGCTGAAACTTGGTGAAGGAGCTGGATGAAACGGGTTTTGTGATCCCGGCCACACGCTTTACATAGTTTTACACGATCCCGCGGGTTTCTTACCGGGCGCTTAAGCGGGGCTTAAGAAAAGCTGAGTATGGTTATTTTTCCACCAGAGAGGAGGGTGTTGAAAATGACCATGACCCGCATATCGAACCGTTCACACGCGTTTCCCACCGG
The DNA here is from genome assembly GCA_034190045.1 of Pseudomonadota bacterium. Classification (GTDB taxonomy): domain Bacteria; phylum Pseudomonadota; class Gammaproteobacteria; order UBA6429; family Thiohalophilaceae; genus Thiohalophilus. The sequence goes on along the minus strand of JAXHTI010000305.1, from coordinate 835 downwards.
CGCCTCGCTGGTGGGGCCGCGGCATCCGCAACGCCCCCGGCTGGAGCAGTTCATCGGCCAGGTGTTCGAACGCCATTACCAGGCGCGGGTGCGCCGCTGCATGCCCAGCCTGCTGGGCCTGTGCGCCAACGACGGTCATTTACTGGCCGCGCTGGGGCTGCGCCCGGCCGCCAGCGATCGCCTGTTTCTGGAACATTATCTGCCACAACCGGTGGAACAGGTGCTGGATCAACGGCTGGCGTCATTCGATTTACAGGTGCCTCGCGAGAAGATCATGGAAGTCGGCAACCTGGCAGCGGCGCATACCGGCGGCGGACGCTGGCTGATCATTGCCCTGACAGCTTACCTGCAGGGCGCCGGGTATGACTGGGTCGTGTTCACCGCGCTGCCGGCGCTGCGCAACTCCTTTGGCAAGCTGGGCCTGCACATGCTGCCCCTGGGCGAGGCACGTCGCGAACAGTTGCCACTTGAGCAACAGGCCGACTGGGGCAGTTATTACGATGGCAAGCCGCAGGTGATGGCGGTCAATGTGCACCACACCTTCGGCGTGCTGGATCGTTACCTGCGCCTGGAGCAGGCGGCGCACATGCTCGACCGGTTATGGCAAACGGCCTACCAACTGGGCAGCGACAACCTGGTCGCGCCCGGGGCGGTGCGCGCATGAAGGCCATTGTCGACGCCATCGCGCAGCATGCCCGGCAGCGACCGCAGGCCATCGCTCTGCGGGGCGAGCACCAGGCATTGAGTTATGCGCAACTGGATGCCGCGATCGATCAGCTGGTCGATCACCTGCGCCAGGTTAAACCGCGCGCCCTGGGCCTGCTGATGGATAACG
>JAXHTI010000304.1:0-1790 GCA_034190045.1 Pseudomonadota bacterium | reverse complement strand
ATGGTGGCGCGGTTAATCTGGCTACGATCGGTCTCACTGTGATAACCGGAAATGGTAAATCCAGTACTCCCATCGCCGTTTGCCTTCTGGCCCGACAGGGTGGCCATGCCGGTTTGCCTGTTACCCTCCTGCTGATTCGGGTTGTTGCCCTTTTCATCACTGGTGGTAATACCAACATTGAGGTAGTAGGACGTTTCCTGGTGACGATCCTTGATATCATTAAAGGCAAGGGTGCCTGTATCGAGCCGCAGATTGCCCTGATCGACACCGTTTTCATCAATATTGGCGATGAGAGCCCCGTCAAGCTGCGTATGCTCTTCGACGCGAATATCAACGCTGTTACGCCCGACCAACCGGGTCTGTTCCGTGACCCAGTCCTTGTCGCCCTCGGTTTCACCATACCCGACCGACAGGGAGACCGAAGCGCCGGCACCGCCCACCACGCGACCGCTAACATCACGTCGGCGTCCGTCGGCCTGTTCGATATCCTGCACGGAGGCCACGGTCAGGTCACGACCGACATCCATTGACAGATTGTCCGCATCGCCGGTCGCGCCGGTTACGCGAGTATCGCGGCCGCTCTTGATTGCAAGGTTATTGCCTGCGGTGAGATGACTGTTGCGGTAGCTGGTTCCATCGCGCCTGAGTTCGTTGTCGCCGAGCTGCGCACTACCATAGACCCCCAGGGCAGGCCCACCTTCACTAACGGTTGCCGCCACGCCCACTTCGGCACCCCAGCTTTTGCCCTGCTCGTCATAGTTACTATCAAAGGCCTGGGCAATCAGCATGACATCGCGACCCGCGGTCAGGCTGATGTCGTTGGTCGCATCCAGATCGCTGCTACCGACAAGAATATCCGTATTGGCATTGATGGCCAGGTTGTTCCCGGCATGGAGATAGCTTATCTGTGCGCCGGCGGCATCATAATCACTCAGCTGTTCATTGAAATTGGCACCGACACCGATGCTGGCGCTGTTTTTGCCAGCATTGGCGACAAACCCGGCACGCTCAAAGCGGCTTTCACCCGCCTGTTGGAAGCGGTTGTCGACGCTGAGGATACGGACATTCTCCGCTGCCAGTTGCATATCATTACCGGCAAACAGCTGGCTGCCTCGGATGTCGATATCATTGCTGGCGACAAGCTGAATATCGCCACCGGCCTGCAGCGTGGAGCTTCGTGCCACGCCGGTGGATTCCATGGCCCGTTGATAAGTGATCGAGGTGCCGGCAAACCCCGAAGCGGTAGGACCACTGAGGAAATTGTTTACCGAGTCGATCGCCTGCAAGGTACTGGAGGTCCGACTGACATCGTTATCGCCCTCGCCGGCATTTTTCACTGCCTGGCGGGTAGTTTCGTAATTATGCGACAGGCTGACGCTGATCCCATCCCGTCGGGTTGTTTCGCTGTGGGTACTGGTTTCGTAGGCCAGCGCGGCATCCAGCATAATGTCGTTGCCGGCCTGGTAGATCACATCATTACCGGCGGCCACATCGCTGGAAACCTGCTTGAGGTTATTGTCGGCGGCGAGTTGAACCCGGTTCCCGGCTTGCAGGATGGAAGCCTGCAGGGTCTGGTTATCCAGTTCGTCATTAACCGTATGGACTTCGCGCCCGGCGAAGGCGTTGATACCGTTACTATCGGTAGTGACCTCGATACCAACACGTTCGCGGGTGGTCTCCGAACGATCCAGACTGCTGCCGGTACCGGCCAACAGATTGATATCCCGCCCGGCACTCAGGTTCAGGAGGTTGGCGGCAGTCAGTTCTGAACCGACGATGTTGATGTCCGT
>JAXHTI010000303.1:0-1808 GCA_034190045.1 Pseudomonadota bacterium | reverse complement strand
AGGGCGCCGAGTTTGACGGAGAAATGGTCCTTGTCCCGGGCCGCCGCCGAAGTGGCCACGACCACGAGTAACAGCAACCAGGGGTATTGTCGCAGCTGGATCATGCCAGGGCCTCGATAGACTCACGTAACAGGGTGAGCGGGTGGATAACCGGGATAAAATTGTGCTGTTCGACCAGGCCCGATTGCAAATGCAGGGCACAGCCGATGTTGGTCGTAACAATACGATCGGGGCGTTGTGTTTCGATACTCGCCAGTTTGCGTGCCCGCAGTTGATCGGCAAAGGCCGGATAACGCAGCAGATAACTGCCGGCGGCGCCACAGCAGGTGGCGTTATCCCCCAGCGGCATGACTCGCAGCCCGGGGATGTGTGCCAGCAGCGGGTAGATGTCGCCACTGGAACGCAGCACATTCTGCGCACTGCAGGGTTCGTGCACGGCCACGGTTTCATCCGTGGTACGCACCGCCAGCTTCTCGGGCCAGGGCTGCGCCGCGATGAAACTGACCGCATCGCGCACCGGCACGGGCAGGGCCGCCTCGCGCAGTTGACTGGCGCAGCCGGAGGCGGTGACGATGATCGCCTCGAAGTCGCCGGCGAACGCGTCACGGTTGAGGGCCGCCAGCCGGTCGGCCTGTGCGTGCTGTCCGCTGTGAGCGTGCAGGGCCCCGCAGCATTGTTGCGCGGCGGGAACAGTCACATCGAAACCGAAATAGCGCAGTACCGCGATAGTGTCGTTCAGGGTCGGCTGGTCGACGGCTGCGCTGACACAGCCTGTGAACAGGGCGACCCGGCCCCGCCGTCGGGTCATGGCCGGATAATGGGACGCCAGGGGGCGGGGCCAGGGCAGCCCTGGCAGGGTCAGGCCGCGGCGTAGCAGCGCCGGGCCCCGGCCCAGTCCCAGGCGCCGGCCCAGCGCCATCAGCCCGCTGCGCTGGCTCAACACGACAAGCCGGGCAAGCGCCCGCAACCAGCCGGGACGGGTGACCAGCGCCAGCCCCAGCCGGGCAGCGCGGGCGGGGCGGCGATCCTGCTCGAGCAGTTGCTGGCCCAGATCGAACAGCCGGCCATATTCCACGCCCGAGGGGCAAACCCGCTCGCAGCGGCGACACAGCAGGCAGTGGTCGATATGCGCGCGCAGTTTGGGGGCCGGTTCCAGCTGTCCTCTGGCCAGGGCCTGCAGCAGAGCAATCCGCCCGCGCGGTGACTCGTTCTCGGTCAAATCGGCCTGGTAGGTGGGGCAATGGGGCAGACATAGCCCGCACTTGACGCACTGATCGGCCAGCTGATCGATCTGTCGGGAAAGGGACTGGGGGTTAAAACCGTCGGGCTGCATGGTCCGGCAAGTCTACCCTGTTCCGGCATCCGGTTTCAGCTCGATGTATGACATAATCTCAAATAACAGGGACGAGTGACGAGGTTTTTTATATTCCCTCCCCCTAACCCCCTCCCTGTGGGAGGGGGGAACCGAGCTTTGCTGGCAGCAAGATTTGTTCCCTCCCCTGAAAGGGGAGGGCCTGGGAGGGGTGATATAAAATTCAGTCCTGGCAAAACCCCTCGTCCCTCGTCCCTCGGCCCTGATCTTCAGGAGTTGTTTATGTCCTTTTACAAGCATCATGTTTTTTTCTGCGTCAACCAGCGCGAGGAAGGGGAAACCTGCTGCGCCAACTTCGGCGCCCAGCGATTGCGTGACTACGCCAAGCAGCGGGTCAAGGAGCTCGGCCTGCACGGCAAGGGTGAAATCCGCATCAACAACGCCGGCTGCCTGGACCGCTGCGAGGAAGGTCCGGTAATCGTCGTCTATCCCGATG
>JAXHTI010000302.1:0-1809 GCA_034190045.1 Pseudomonadota bacterium | reverse complement strand
AGGTTGTCCATGCCATGGCACGCGAAATCGATCCTGCAGGTAAAAAAGTGACCCTGAATAACGGCTCGACGCTGGAATACGACCGGCTGGTAGTGTCTCCCGGTATCGACTTTCGCTGGGAGGATGTAGAGGGTATGAGTGAGGCCGATGTCGAGAATCTGCCGCACGCCTGGAACGGAGGTCCGCAAACGACCGTTTTGCGCAAACAACTGACCGCCATGCCCGACGGTGGCACAGTTATCATTGCACCGCCGGCCAATCCGTTTCGTTGTCCTCCGGGGCCGTATGAACGGGCGAGTATGATCGCCAACTATCTGAAGCAGAACAAACCTAAATCCAAGGTGCTGATCCTGGATGCCAAAACCAAGTTTTCCAAGCAACCGTTATTCATGCAGGGCTGGGAACAACTTTATGGAGACATGATCGAATGGGTAAGCGGTGATGCCGGCGGCCGCGTCAGTCGGGTCGATGTCGCCGGCAAGGGCGTCTATAACGAACTGGGCGAATCGTTTTCCGCCAATGTGGTAAATTTCATTCCACCCCAGAAGGCCGGCAAGATTGCCCATGATGCCGGACTGGTCGACAACACCGGCTGGTGCCCTGTAGATCAGCGGACCTTCGAATCCACCCAGCACCCGGATATCCATGTGATTGGCGATGCTTCACTGGCCGGAGCCATGCCCAAATCGGGTTTTGCCGCCAACAGCCAGGGCAAGGTCTGTGCCGCCGCTATTGTCTCCGCACTGCACAACACCACCATGCCCGAACCCTCCTATGTAAATACCTGTTACAGCCTGGTCGGTCCCGACTACGGCATCTCCGTCGCCGCGGTCTACCGCTACGCGTCGGATCAGGGTATCTACAAGGTGGACGGCTCCGGCGGAGTCAGCCCTGCGGATGCGGATGCCGAATTCCGGCAGAAGGAAGCCCGCTACACCCGCGGCTGGTACGCCAGTATCACCAGCGATACCTGGGGTTAAGAACAGGTGCTGGGTTCTAGGGGCTAGTTTCTAGTCTCCTGGAACCTGGCACCCTGACCACACTCCGGCTTAATACCACTGCCAACGTAACCTTGAAATCGCTTAGTACTCAGAACTTTTATATTCTGCCAACTGCCATCTGCCAACTACGCTCCCCTGGATAACACCAGTATCTGATACGGCGCCATAATCAATTCCTGGGTAGCCGTGATGGTATGTCCGCCAAACAGATCGACCATGGTCTTGCGTAATCCCAGCAGGCGCAAACGCCTCGCTTCCAGACGCTGTTCATGCTCACTGAAATTGGCCAGCACGAATACACTGTACTGACCGTTGTTGCGAAAGAAGCTCAGTACATGCGGATTCCCGCTATCGGTAAATTCGGTTTCGGCATGACTGAACGCCGGGTTCTGTTGACGCAACTGGATGAGACGCAAAATCCCCTGATAGATTCTTCCGGTTACCGAGTCGCTATCCCGGCGTTGTTCGGCCATCTCCCAGTCAAAGCGGGAGCGGTGCAGCCAGCGGGTATCCCCCAGCTTGGCACTATCCAGATCGTAATCGTAGTTATTCAACGTTCCGAGCTCATCGCCGATGTACAACAACGGAATACCGCCCAGCATGACAATCACGCCATGCAGCAGCAGTATCCGTTGAATCGCCAGTTCTATTTTCGCCTGATCCTGTTCCGCCAGTGCTTTTTCCAGACCACACAGCGAGGCACAGGTCCCGGATATACGCGCATCCCCGGTCTGTTTGTTTTCCTGAAACGGCGCGCCACTGGCAAAACTGCCAGGATAACGGCCGGTATAGAAATCAGTGAGAAAAC
>JAXHTI010000301.1:0-1825 GCA_034190045.1 Pseudomonadota bacterium | reverse complement strand
AATATCGTTATCTCCTTCTAATAAGTCGATATGCTGCCAGCGATCGCGCAATTGCCCCTGTAGTTCCCGAAATAACAATCCTTTTTCCTTATCCTCCGAACAGTGGATCAAACCGAAGGCAGATTGCTCAGTGCCGGTGCTTTACCTCGCCCCTCGTAACTCGTCCCTCGTACCTGCCCGAAGGGCATTGCCTCTGCGTTGAGATCTTCTTCAGAACAATCCCATCTGCTCCCCACTTTTCAAAGGTACCCGGAATTTGGAACAGTCCAGATCCAGACTACGCCGGTTTAGCCTCTGTTTCTTGCAGGCCAGGGCGAAGCGGTGCGCGATCAGTTCGGCATACTGGCCGCTGCCGCGCATGCGCTCGCCAAAGTTGCTTTGATATTCACGCCCGCCGCGCAGATCACGCACACGGTTCATGACATGTTCGGCCTTGAGGGGATAATGTTCCTGCAACCACCGGACAAACAGATCTTTGATCTCATGCGGTAAACGTAAGATGACATAACCGGCCGAGTCGGCGCCGGCCGCAGCACACTCCCCCAGCAACTGTTCAATCTCGTGGTCATTAAGCACCGGGATGATCGGCGCCATCAACACCCCGACCGGGATTCCGGCCTGGCGCAATCGGCGCACGGTCTCCAGGCGGCGTTGTGGCGCGGCAGCACGGGGTTCCAGCCGTCGCCCCAGCTCCCGGTCCAGGGTGGTCACGGATACAAACACTCTGACCAGGTTCATCTCGGCCATGGGTGCCAGCAGATCAATGTCCCGTTCCACCAGTGCCGACTTGGTAATGATCGCAACCGGATGGTTGTGGGCCTGCAGCACTTCGAGGATTGAGCGGGTGATTCGCATGTCCCGCTCGACCGGTTGATAGGCATCGGTATTGGCACCCAGTGCGATCACCTGCGCCGTGTAGCGCGGCCTGGCCAGTTCGGCTTCCAGCAACTGTGCGGCAGCAGGTTTGCAGTATATCTTGCTTTCGAAATCCAGGCCGGCGGAGAGATCCAGATAGGTATGTGTCGGGCGGGCGAAACAATAACTGCAACCGTGTTCGCAACCCTTGTAAGGATTAATGGAGGCGGTGAACGGGACATCCGGCGAGTCGTTATGACTGATAATCGTGCGGCTGTTATCGGTAAACAGCTCTGTACGCAGCGGCGTGCGCTCTGCCGGTTCCCAGCCATCATCGACAGCCTCGCGTTTGTGCTCGACAAAACGTGAAACGATATTACTGCCGGCGCCGCGCCCTTTGTGATGTGAGGAGTTGTTCGATGCCATTATTGACCGGCTTATGATTCAACGTTGAACAGGCTTCAGTGCTGTTTCGCATCCGCCAGAGCTTGCAACGGTTCGCCGCGCAGACGGAAAATCTGCCATTCCTCCTTGGCGGTCGCACCCAGTGCTTCATAAAAAGCAATCGCTTTTTCATCCTCGCCCAGTACCCACCACTCCAGGCGGCTGCAACCGCGTTGCAGCGTCAGCCAGGCCAGATACGAAAGCAAATGCTTGCCGATGCCGTGCGCGCGCCACTGCGGTTGCACATACAGATCTTCCAGATGCAGGCCACAGCGCCCGCGAAAAGTGGAGTAATTGTTGTAATACAGGGCAAACCCGGCTGCTGACTCATCGATATACGCCAGGATAACTTCGGCCTGTGGTTGCGGACCGAACAGCGCGTCATGCAAATCCTGCTCGGTTGCTACCCGCTCGTGCCCCAGCTGCAGGTGTTCTGCAAGGGCGTCGATCATGGCATGGATGACAGGGATATGTTGCGGCCTGGCTTTAACAATCTGTATGTCAGAACTGTGACGCATAACCGCCT
>JAXHTI010000300.1:0-1828 GCA_034190045.1 Pseudomonadota bacterium | reverse complement strand
TTTACTGGCAAGCCTTATCCACATATAGAACATTATCTATCAGAAACGTCGATATTATCGATTTGTATTGAAGTACCGGGGTTTTTAAGCTTCTGCCTCATTCTGGCTTTGCAGGGCAGCGGCGAGCGCGCGGTACATGATCAAACTTCGGACCTACGTCTATATCGACTCCCTGCAGCCGCAGCTGGCGGAATACATGGCGACGGTGTCGCAGGGGTTTCCCCCCTCGCCGGGGAACGCCTGCCTGTGGGTGGAGGTGTCGCCGGGGATGGCCGTGCATCGCCTGACCGATATGGCGCTCAAGGCGACCCGCGTGCATCTGGCCCAGCAGGTGGTCGAGCGTGCCTACGGTTCGATGGTAATACACCATCGCGACCATAGCGACGTGGAAGAGTCGGGCCGGGTGATGCTCAGCCACCTGGGCAACGCCGCCACCGACCCCGAACCCTGCAAGATTGCCTGGCAGGAGACCATCCGCGGCATGACACCCGATCATACCGTGGTGATCAACCGCCAGGATCGCAAAGGCTCGATGATCCTGCCCGATCAGAGCATGTTTATTCTCGAGACCGAACCGGCCGGCTACATCATCTATGCCGCCAACCAGGCCGAGAAAGCCGCGAATATCAACCTCGTCGATGCCCGCGCGGTGGGGGCCTTCGGGCGCCTGACGCTGTCCGGGCGCGAGGCGGACGTGGATGAAGCCGCCGCCGCGGCCATCAGCGCGGTACAAAGCCCATGGCAATCCTGGGGGGGACGCTGATGCATCGCCAGGAGTTGCTGCGGTTACTCGATCAACATCAGACCCGTTTCATGGACGAGGCGGGCTTTGTCCGGCGCGCGATCGCGTTTGTCGAGCAGCATCCGGACTGTTTTGAACGTGAACTGCTGCCCACCCATGTGACCGGCTCGGCCTGGGTGGTCAGCCCGGATCGCACGCATGTGCTGATGCTGCACCATCGCAAGCTGGATCAATGGTTCCAGCCCGGCGGCCATGCCGACGGCGATGCCGACATTCTGCGCGTGGCCCTGCGGGAGACGGCCGAGGAGAGCGGGATCGATCCGGCGCAGGTCAGTTTATTGAGCGACGCGATTTTTGATGTGGACATTCACTGGACGCCCGCCACGGCGGATGCACCGGCCCACGAACATATCGATATCCGCTTTCTGGTGGAGATCGATGACAGTTTGCCGATTCCCGGCAACGACGAGTCCCATGAGATTGGCTGGGTGGGACTGCATGAGGCGATGCGATTTAACAACAATCGCTCCACCTATCGGATGGTGGACAAGACCCGGCAATTGCGACACGCGTTTTAAATAACGTGCTCAGAGTAAGGGAAGGTTTAATGACCCTCGATAAACAGGGTTATAAAAGTGGTTCTGTCAGGTAACGAGGCGGCGAACGGGAGATTCCGTAGATAGATAATTATCTATCAATATCGAAGAAAATATCGATTTGTATCAAACAAAGCGGCTCCCTAAGCTTTCACTACCCAAACAGAATTTGCAGCGAACTGAAATATCAGCAACCGAAGCAGGAGTAGATCATGGCAGCGAATACCTATCAAGCGGGTGTAAAAGAATACCGCGACAAATACTGGACCCCGGATTATGTCCCGCTGGATACCGACCTGTTGGCCTGTTTTAAGGTCACCGGCCAGCCCGGCGTACCACGCGAGGAGGTGGCTGCCGCTGTAGCCGCTGAATCATCCACCGGTACCTGGAGTACCGTATGGTCAGAGCTGTTGACCGACCTGGAATATTACAAGGGCCGCGCCTACCGGATCGAAGACGTTCCCGGTGACTCGGAATCCTTTTACACCTT
>JAXHTI010000030.1:0-26280 GCA_034190045.1 Pseudomonadota bacterium | reverse complement strand
CGCGCGAAGCCGGACTCGAGCCGTTGCTCGATGCGCTGCTCGAGGATCCCGCGCAGGATCCCGTCACGCTGGCCGGCGAGTATCTCAATCCCGAGGCCGGGGTGGAGGACGCCGAAGCGGTCCTGGAAGGGGCCCGGCAGATCTTCATGGAACGCGCCGCCGAGCAGGCGGATCTGGTCGGCCAACTGCGTGACCGGCTGTGGGACAAGGGCCAGCTGGCGGCCAGCGTCGTGCCCGGCGAGGAACAAAACGGCGCCAAGTTCTCTGACTACTTCGATTACAGTGAAGCGCTGCAGAAGATTCCCTCGCACCGGGCACTGGCGCTGTTTCGCGGTCGCAGTGAAGGCGCATTGCGCCTGAAGTTAATGGTGCCCGGCCAGGATGACCTGGAAGACATTACCGCCATGGGCATTTGCGATGCCATGGTGGCCAGCCATTTCGGGCTGCGCGATGCCGGCCGGGCCGCCGACGGCTGGTTGCTGGAGTCGGCCCGCTGGGCCTGGCGGGTAAAACTGGCGTTGCAGATGGAGAGTGAACTGTTCATGCGTCTGCGCGAAAGTGCCGAAGAAGAGGCCATCCGCGTGTTCGGTGAAAACCTGCGCGATCTGCTGCTGGCCGCGCCGGCCGGTACGCGCACCACCATGGGGCTGGATCCCGGTCTGCGTACCGGCGTCAAGGTCGTGGTGGTCGATCAGACCGGCAAACTGCTCGCCGCGACCACGATTTTTCCCCATCCGCCGAAGAAACAGTGGCAGGCGTCGATCGACACCCTGGCCGGGCTAATCCGGGAACACCAGGTGGAGCTGATCAGCATCGGCAACGGCACCGCCTCGCGGGAGACCGACAAGCTGGTACAGGATCTGGTGCGTCAGTATCCGCAACCGGCCGTGCATTCGCTGATGGTCAGCGAAGCCGGCGCCTCGGTCTACTCGGCCTCGGAGCTGGCGGCCAGGGAATTTCCCGAGCTGGATGTTTCCTATCGCGGCGCGGTCTCCATTGCCCGGCGCCTGCAGGATCCGCTGGCGGAGCTGGTCAAGATCGACGCCAAGTCGATCGGCGTCGGTCAGTATCAACACGATGTCAATCAGAACAAGCTGGCCCGTCAGCTCGACGCGGTGGTGGAGGATTGTGTTAACGCCGTCGGGGTGGAGATCAATACCGCCTCGGCGCCGCTGCTGGCGCAGGTGGCCGGATTGAGTGAATCGCTGGCATCCAATATTGTCGCGCATCGGGAACAACACGGGGCGTTCGCGGATCGCCAGCAGTTACTCGAGGTGGCGCGACTGGGGCCGCGGGCATTCGAACAGGCTGCCGGGTTTTTGCGGATTCACAATGGTCGCAATCCGCTGGATGCCTCGGCGGTGCACCCGGAAGCCTATCCGGTGGTCGAACGGATTCTGGAACAGAACGGCCGGGATATTCATTCGCTGATCGGCGACAGCCGTTTTCTCAACAGCCTGGCGGCCAATGATTACATCGATGAGCAGTTCGGCGAACCCACGGTACGCGACATTATCGCCGAGCTGGACAAGCCGGGGCGGGATCCGCGACCCGAGTTCAAGACCGCCAGCTTCAAGGAGGGGGTAGAGACACTCAAGGATCTGCAACCGGGGATGCTGCTCGAAGGGGTGATCAGCAATGTGACCAACTTCGGGGCCTTTGTCGATATCGGCGTTCACCAGGATGGCCTGGTGCACATCTCGGCCCTGGCCGATCGCTTCGTGCGCGATCCCCGCGAAGTGGTCCGGGCCGGCCAGGTCGTCAAAGTCAAGGTGATGGAGGTGGACATCGCGCGCAACCGGATTGGGCTGTCGATGCGCCTGGCCGATGAACCCGGCAAACCGGCGACGCCAAAGCCGCGCCAGAGCAAATCGCGTGGCAAGTCCGCGCCGGCCAAAAAACCGGCCAGAGCAGACAGCAAACCGGCCAATACGGCCATGGCGGCGGCGTTTGCCAAAATGAAGGACTCTTCCTGAAGCTGCGCTCGATAAAGACCTTGAGAAGGATAACGAAATTGCTTGAAATATCCTCTTGCGCCCCCTAGTCATAAGAAAGCTGTACTCAACGGGAGCCGAAGGTGGAATATAAGGATTATTACCAGATACTGGGCGTCGAACGAGACGCTACCCAGGATGAGATCAAACGTGCCTATCGCAAGCTGGCGCGCAAGTATCATCCCGATGTCAGCAAGGAAGCGGATGCCGAGGATCGGTTCAAGGAGATGGCGGAAGCCTATGAAGTGCTCAAGGATCCCGAAAAGCGCGCCGCCTACGATCAACTGGGCGCCAACTGGCAGGGTGGCCAGGATTTTCGCCCGCCGCCGGACTGGGATGCCGGGTTTGAATTCAGCGGTGGTTTTGGCGGGGGCGGTGCCGGCGCCGCCTCCTTCAGTGATTTTTTCGAAACCCTGTTCGGCCAGCAAGGCGGAATGGGCGGAATGGGGGGCGCCGGTTTTCGCAGCCGGGGCGAGGATCATCACGCGCGGGTGTTGATCGATGTGGAGGACGCCTTCCACGGTACCCAGCGCAATCTGACCCTGCACGCGCCGGAAGTGGATCAGCAGGGCCACGTGCGCACCCGCGAGCGCAGCCTGAACGTACGCATTCCCAAAGGCGTCCGTCAGGGCCAGCACATCCGCTTGAGCGGGCAGGGCCATCCCGGCATGGGCGGCGGGCAGGCCGGCGACCTCTATCTGGAAGTGGACTTCAAGCCGCACCCGCTGTATCGCGTCGAGGGCCGGGACCTCTATCTGGACCTGCCCCTGGCGCCCTGGGAAGCGGCGCTGGGGGCGCGGGTCAAGGTGCCCACGCCGGACGGCCCCGTGGACATGCGGATTCCGGCCAACTCCCGCAGTGGCAGCAAGTTGCGCCTCAAGGGCCGGGGAATCCCGGGCAAGACCCCGGGCGACCTGTATGTCACCCTGAAAATCATTCAGCCGCCGGCCGACAGCGAAAAGGCGAAGGCCTTTTATCAGCAAATGGCCGAGGAGTTCGATTTTAACCCGCGTGCCGGGATGGGAGTGTGAATCATGACGGGGCAGCAGGAACCGCTTTCCGGTATCATTCTCGATGAAACGACCACGCTGACGCTGGATGAACTCAGTGGTGCCTGCCGGGTCGAGCGCGACGCCATCGTGGCGCTGGTCGAGGAGGGGATTGTTGAACCGGCCAGCCGCGAAACGACCGAGTGGCAATTTGTCGCCAGCCAGTTGCCCCGCGTGCGAACCGCGATGCATCTGTACCACGATCTGGAACTCAACCTGGCCGGCGTGGCACTGGCCCTGGAACTGCTCGATGAAGTCAACGAGCTGCGCTCCCGTCTGCGTCAGCTGGAGGAGCCGTTTTAAGCCGCACCGGGACGGCGGGTTTCCGGCATTAATTGAAGTGTACCTGCGACGGTAGTGCCAGTGAGCGTTGAGCATTTTACATGCCCGTGTGTTGCGCTGTTCAGGACGCCCGGGCTATGACAGGTAATTGAGACTGATAACCGGATAGTATTCGTGACCGATCCCAAAGCTGCCCTGAAAGAGAGTATCGTTCGTCAGCGTGAGTCGCTGACCAACATGTTGCAATCGCCGCTGTACGAGATCGCCAGGGCCTGCAGCCGTGTCTGGCCGGATCGCCCGGCGCTCAATGACGTGTTACGCGAAAAGCTTGAAGTGGTACCCAACTGCAAGTATCTCTACGTGTTGAACACCGAGGCCGTTCAGATCAGCGACAATATCTCCCGCGACGGCGTGATTTCGAATGATTATGGCCGGGACCGTTCCCAGCGCCCGTACATGTCCGAGGTCGTGCCCAGCTCCGGGTTTCTGCTCTCCGATACCTATATCAGCCTGCGTGCTCACCGACCTTCCCTGACCGCCATTCAGCTGGTACGTGACAGTGACGGCAAGGCACTGGGCTTTGTTGGCGCCGATTTTGATTTGCGCGACTTGCCGCTGACACGTGAACTTTACGAAGAACCGCGCTACTGGCGTCAGATCAAGGGCGACCCTTCCATCCGCGGGACGGTGTTTCACCAGTCACGGGTGGATAGTGATATGGATACTAATCTGGATACCGTGCTTTCCGTGCTCGAGGAGTTGATGACCAAGCACGGGGTGTACCATGTCATCCTGCATTTCTCCAGCAGCCGCGCGATCATCTGGCAAATGGAAGATCCTTATCGTTATCGCCTGCTGGATATCGACTCCCTGATCGATCCGGATATCTGCCTGGCCTATCCGCATCAGGCCTATTCCCGCGAAGCGGCAGTGCCGGCCAGCCAGATCCATGAAGTGCTGGAGGCCTTTCGCCAGCTGCGCTTTATGGATGAAACGTTTTACCTGCGCTCCGGCACGTTGAATATATTCAACGGCCTGGTAGGCCTGACTTTCTCCTGCGATGGCTCGCACTATATTCCCTATGACGAGTTTCTCGACAAGGAGCATGCCTTCTGGTCCATGCAGGCCGCCAACTGAACTGGCTCTGTGGTGATGGGTTTGTCATACTCGCAGGCAACAGGCCGTCAGGGGGGATGATGCAAAATCTGCTGAAACTGGATATCGACGGCGAAGTCGTGTTCGAGTTCGACCGCAATACCCGACTGCCGGGCCGGCAACGGGACTTCCTCGACAAGATGGATGAAGACATGGACCGGGGGATCCGGCTGGCCGAACAGCACATTGCCGAACCGGACAGCCTGCAACGTGCCCGCTATGTCGCCATGCACTTGTTGCAGGCATATACTGAAAATAATCAGCCTATGCTTACTGCAACATGCGCCTATCTGGTACAGCGGGTTCCCGGCCTCAATACCATCGAAGTGGTGCACGCGGCAGACGAAACACAGCTGCGATTGATACTGGATCAGTGAAACGATTGCCAGCCCGCTTATGTCAGAACACTCCTCCCATACCCCGGATCAACTGCCCGAGAATTTTTACCAGGATATTGAACAGATCCTGGCACAAACGCCGGATGGAATCGGTGAGTACGAGCTTTTGCAGTTATTGAAAGAGAAGGGCTATTTCAGTTTTTCCACGCAACGGCCTGCGCCCGTGCTGGATTTGTTCCAGATGCATTTTCTGTTGTTTCATGCGCTCTACCACCTGCAACTCGAATGCTTGCAGCAACAACGCGCCATCGTGGAGATCTCGCCCCTGAATATTCGCCTGTTACCCTATGTGGCGGGGCAGACGGGAATCACCACAACCGATCCCGTACGCGACTATTATCTGGATATCAACAATCTAGAGAATATGTCCGAAAAAGATGTGGCGGGATTGATCGAGGCATTCTGGCGTGAGTTTGTGCGTTTTGATGGTCGGGCTGACGCCCTCGCGGAGCTTGGCCTGAGCGATCCGGTGGAGGATGAGGTGATCAAACAGACCTATCGGCGTCTGGCCATGGAGCATCACCCCGACAGAGGCGGGGAGGCCTGGCGCCTGCAGGCCATTAATGCCGCCTATGAGATGCTGTGCAAGCCCAAATCGTGAAAACCGGATTTCGAGCGCCGCACCGAATAAGGTCAGGGTGATCGGGCATTCGAGAAGTCTGTTGCTTGAGAAGGATAAAGCTTGTCTCTCGCAGAGACGCTACGGCGCAAAGAAATCTGATTTCACTCCTTGCTCAGCGTCTTCTGCGCCTCGGCGAGAGTATTGTAGACAGAGGTCAGGTTGCGCACAGTGCAACCTGAGATTCTATTTATTTAGAGTCTGATCCTGACTATTTTTTCAGGTTGTTGGTCAGGGTTTCCAGCATGTCCATCGGCAGTGGGAAGACAATGGTGTTGGTCTTGTCGTTGGCGATTTCCGTCAGGGTCTGCAGATAACGCAGTTGCAGGGCAGAACCCTGGCGCGCGAGTATTTCCGCCGCGTTGGACAGTTCGTCCGCCGCCTGGCGCTCACCTTCGGCGTGGATAATCTTGGCGCGCCGCACCCGCTCCGCCTCGGCCTGCTTGGCGATGGCGCGAATCATGCTCTCGTCAAGATCCACATGTTTGATCTCCACGTTACTGACCTTGATGCCCCAGGCGTCGGTCTGGGTATCCAGGATTTTCTGAATATCGGCATTCAGTTTGTCACGCTCGGAGAGCATTTCATCCAGCTCATGTTGACCCAGCACCGAACGCAGGGTGGTCTGGGCAAGCTGACTGGTGGCTGAATAATAGTCTTCGACCTGAATAATGGCCTTCTCCGGATCGACGACCCGGAAATAGACTACGGCATTGACATGGACCGAGACGTTGTCCTGGGAAATCACATCCTGGCTGGGAACGTCCATTACAATAATCCGCAGATCCACCTTGACCATTTGCTGGATCAAGGGAATGACGATGATGAAGCCGGGACCTTTGACCTTCCAGAAACGCCCGAGGGTGAAAATCACACCGCGCTCGTATTCACGCAGGATACGGATGGCGCTGAATAAAAACGCCACTACCAGAATGATAATGATATATAAGGTGTAATCGGTCATGTTACTTCTCCTTGGTTGGCCGGTTCTTCCAGTGGTTTCACCTGCAGCGTCAATCCATCGGCGGCGATAACCCGGACCCGTTGTCCCGGCTGCAGCGGCTGATCGCAGGTGGCCTGCCAGTGTTCGCTGTGAATCAAAATGGTGGCCTGGTGATCACCGGCAGTGACAACCGTGCCGGTCTCCGCGAGCAGTTGCTCCATGCCGCTTGCCACCGGTCGTCGTCTTGACTTGATAGCCAGGCCGATGACCACGACAAACATCAGCAGACTGCTAAGGGCAAATGCGGCGATGACGCCCGGGTTAATGCCGTAACCGGGCGCATGAGTGTCGATTAAAATAATGGAGCCGAAGACGAAGGCGATTAGCCCACCGATACCGAGAATCCCGAAGCTGGGTTGATAGGCTTCGCCGATCATCAGGGCAATACCCAGTAGCAGCAGTGCCATGCCGGCATAGTTAATCGGCAGCAACTGCAGGGCATACAGTCCTAGCAACAGGCAGATGGCCCCGATGGTGCCGGGCACAATAGCGCCGGGGTTGGAGAATTCGAAAATCAGACCGTAAATCCCGATCAACATCAGGATATAGGCGATGTTGGGATTGGTGATCACACTCAGCAAGCGACTTCGCCAGTCGGGATTGGCGGTTTTAACGTTCATCTCCAGCGTATTGAGGGTGACCGTCTGGCCCATGACTTCCAGCTCGCGTCCGTCGAGTTGTTGCAGCAGATCGGCCGTACTGCGGGCAATCAGGTCGATGACGTTCTTCTCCAGGGCGTCACCGGCAGACAGGCTCGCCGCCTGGCGTACCGCCTGTTCGGCCCACTCGGCATTGCGGCCGCGTAATTCTGCCAGGCCCCGGATATAGGCGACCGCGTCATTGATGGCTTTGCGTTCGCTGGCTGATTTGGCGTTTCCGGCCTGGTCCGACTCGCTGTCGGATGGTGGCTGTTTATCCGGTTGGCCGGGGCTGCCGAGTTTGACCGGGGTGGCGGCGCCCAGGTTGGTGCCCGGCGCCATGGCCGCGATATGGCTGGCATAAAGAATATAGGTCCCGGCGCTGGCGGCGCGTGAGCCGGTCGGTGCGACATAGGTCACAACCGGAATCGGGGAATTGGTGATAGCTTTGATAATGCCCCGCATGGCGCTGTCGAGCCCGCCGGGTGTATCCATCCGGATAATGATCAGGCCAATCCGCTCGCCCGGCGCCTGTTCGATGGCCCGGATGATATAATCCTCAGTGGCCGGACCGATGACGTCCTCGACGGTCAGCTGCAACACGCTTCTGGACGGGGAACTGTCGGCTGTCTGGGCTGCTATGGTGGATGCCAGGGTCAAGCTGAAGGATAACAACAACAGTCGGGCGAGTTTCAACGTCATGGGTTTCGCTCATCAGGGCTTTCATGAAGCATAGTCGCTGCAGAGCGGGTTTTCGAGCGTCGAATGACGCTACCAGGGGATAAGTTATGGGATTCAGTCTTTGTCGTTACAGCCGGTTGTCAGGGCGGGCGCTTGCTCCGGGTCGGCGCGGGTATCTTGCCGTTTTGTTCTTGTGTCTGGGCGTGCTGCCGGTCTCCCTGGGCGCTGAAGAGCAGATCAGCCGTGAAGCCTATGTCGCGCAGTCCTATGACGATCTGCTGGGGCCCTGTAAGAGTCCGGCCTTTGTCCGTTGTCTCGGCACCAGTGAAAAGCAGTGTCTGCAGCAGGTCAACCGGCTGGTCGATCAGTGCAGTCGCCGGTTACCCGCCACTATTACCACCCAAAACTTTGATGATTCGGCCGATACCTATGCCAGTTGTGTGTTCGATGGGCTCAAGGAGACGTTCGGGATGAGCAACGAGGAGATCGGCCAGTGTGAGAACCGCGCCGGTCTGCGTTAAACGGACAATCGTTCAGTTCTGGCGCGTCAATTCAAGCCGTAGCGTATGAGAAACGTCAGTTCAGCCTTGGGTTATTTCAGGGACAGGACTGGCTTGTGCTTGTGTCGAAATTCCCAGCAATGATGAATCTTCGGATTGCGTTCGAAATCCCGCGGCAGTGTCTGGCGATGAATATCGGTAATCTCCAGCGCCGCCAGTGCTTCCGTGTCCAGCTTGAAATTGCGCAGGTTGGTGGAAAACAGCAATACACCTCCTTTACGTAACTGTTTCATGCACTGGCGGATGAGCCAGACATGATCGCGCTGGATGTCCAGGTTCGTCTGCATGCGCTTGGAGGTGGAGAAGCTGGGCGGATCGAGAAAGATCAGATCATACTGCGCTGCAGTCACCTCTTGTTGCAGCCACTCCAGGCAATCGCGCTGGATAAAGCGATGTTCACTGCCATTCAGGTCGTTGAGTTGCATATTGCGCCGTGCCCAGTCGAGATAGGTCTTTGACATATCGATGGTGGTGGTACTGCGGGCACCACCCCGGGCGGCATAGACCGTGGCGGTGCCGGTATAGGCAAACAGGTTAAGAAAATCGCGGTCCTCGGCCAGCTCGCCGAGGCGGGCGCGAACCAGGCGGTGATCCAGAAACAGCCCGGTATCGAGATAATCCTCGAAATTGACCCAGAAACGACAACCGTTTTCGGTGACCGGATAAAAGTGGCGTTGCTCGGCCAGTTTTTCGTACTGGGCCGTCCCTTTCTGGCGCTGGCGCACCTTGAAAAAGAGCTGCTGCTCGTCGATTTGCAGGGTATCGAGAATCACGCCGAGCGCTTCACGCAGCCGTTGCCGGGCTTTGGCGCTATCCACGCTGCGCGGCGGCGCGTATTCCTGCACGTGGACCCGGCGCTGGTCTTCATCGTAGACATCGATGGCCAGCGCATATTCGGGCATGTCGGCGTCATACAATCGATAACAATGAATGTTTTCCCGGGCCAGCCAGCGTGACAGCTGTTTGAGATTCTTCTGCAACCGGTTGGCCAGCATCCTGGCGTTATCGGTGAACTCCCCCGGCGCCAGCGGTCGGGGATAGCCGCGCGGGGTGATGTCATGCCGGGCATCCACCTTGTAGTGGAACAACTTGCATTCGATGGGGCCGTTATACAGGCTGTGGCGACGCAGGCTGCGCAGCTGTAACTGGCCGGTGAGTTCCGGGTTGCCGGTAAACAGGGCCACCTGCCAGCCGCTGAACTGCTGTTTGAGCGTTTGGCCGAGTTGTTGATACAGCAGGGGCAGGTCGGAATCACTACCCAGACGTTCGCCGTAGGGGGGGTTGACGATGACCAGTCCGGGTGTCAATTCTGCGTCGGGCTGCAACTGCTGCAGCGACTGACAGTGCAGTTCAATCGCGTCCGCCAGCCCGGCGGCCTCGACATTTTGCCGGGCGCCGTCGATGGCCCGCTCATCGATATCATAGCCCGCCAGTTGCGGCAGTCGGGTCAGGCCCTGTGCACGGCGCTGCTGCGCCTCGTCATACAGTTTTTGCCAAAGTTTCGGATCATGCTGGCGCCAGCCGCTGAACCCCCAGTACTCGCGCAGCAGCCCCGGGGCAATGTCCCCGGCGATCCAGGCACCCTCGATCAGCAGGGTTCCCGAGCCACACATGGGATCCAGCAGGGTCCCCTGTTCCCGGGCAATTGCCGGCCAGCCGGCGCGCAGCAGGATAGCGGCGGCCAGGTTTTCTTTCAGCGGTGCGGCGCCCCCGGCCCGTCGGTAGCCGCGCCGGTGCAGGGAATCGCCGGAGAGATCCAGGCTGACGCTGGCCTGGTTGCGATGCACATAGACATTGATTCGCACATCGGGCCAGCCGGTGTCGATCGACGGGCGCTCGCCGTCCCGCTCGCGGAACTGATCGACCACGGCATCCTTGGCCTTGAGCGCACCATACTGACTGTGGGTGATTGTGGACTGGCTGCTCTGAAACTGCACGGCAAAGGTACTGGCGATCCCGAAATGGTCGCGCCAGTCGATCTGTTGCACGCCCCGGTAAAGCGCCTCGGGCGAATCGGCGCTGAAGGTGGTCAGTTCCAGCAAAACACGATTGCCCACCCGGCTCCAGAGACAGACCCGGTAGGCCTCTTCCAGGGTGCCGCGGAAACTGACCCCGCCCCGGGTTTCCTGCGCCTGGTCGATGCCCAGCGCGTGCAATTCTTCGGCCAGGAGCGATTCCAGGTGCAGGGGGGCAGTGACAAACAGGGCGTAATCGGACATGATGGTTAAACCGCGGAAAAAGCGGGTAGTTTACCCTTTAATGACCGGCTTGCGGGCAGTCCCCGACCGTTTGCGCGGGATTTATTTCACTGTGATGTGGCGCCCGGTCCTCCCGGCCCAGGCTGGTTTTCGGGAGCGGCTTTGTTATCATGAAGGTGGCCGCCCGGGCCGGATAACAACGACAACACATTTGACTGTTCAGACACGGGATTATGGAATTTTACGCGACTGCCCGCCTGCCATTTACTGCTAACGAACTGCAACGTTATCTGCGCATCGACAACCTGCCATTATGGTGCGCGTCGATCGAAACGGTGCTGTCCCACCAGGGCGAGCGGGGCCGGATTTATTGTCTCTGGGGCGAGTTTGCCATTCACCAGGAAATCCTGCGCGATGGTGTACGCTTTACCCTGCCGGGTTGTCCCAATGCCCTGCAATGGACCGTGACTGCCGAGGCCGATACGCACCCCGGTCAGGTCGTGGTCCATTGCACGATCAACCGGCAACAGCACGCGCCCGAATTTGTCGAATCGCTCGAACAGTTTGTGGCCGACTGGAAAGCCGGCCTGGAAGACTGGCAGGCCCGCCTGCAGGAGTTGGCCGTTGAGCGGGCACCGGCCGATTGCGCCCCCTGGTACGGCTAGCTAGGCAAAGTTGCAGTCTGAGTCTTCCACTGAAATAGCCTTGTGAGTCAATACCATTGCTCCGGGTTGGTGGTTATTGAAATGCTGTCCCCCATGTTCCGTGAGTTACGCAAGATGCTAGAATCATTCACGCTATATCTAAACATAAGGACCCGGCTATGAATCGTATGCTACCGCTAATCGTGCTGCTGTTGAGCAGCTGGGGCATTGTTGCCGCCGAACAGGCGCCATGGGGCAGGGCCGAAGCGCAGGAATACGATTATCAGCCCCAGAAGGTGGTCTATGATGTGGCGGTATCCAGCCGCAAGCAATTCGAGCAGGTCCTGGACCGGGCCAGTTATCTGAGCCAGGTTTATCATGCCGATCCGTTTGCCGCCTCGATCGTACTGGTCCTGCATGGCGATGAAATTCCCTTTTTCGGTATCAAGAACTATCTCAAGTACAAGGAACTGGTCACTCGCGCCCAGAGCCTGACAGTGGGCGATGTGATCGAGATACGGATGTGTCGGATTGCCGCCCGGGGGCATGGTTTTGATCCGGAAGATATCCACGGTTTCGTCCAGATGGTCCCGATGGCTGATGCGGAAATTATCCGTCTGCAGCGCGAGGAAGACTATGCCTACATGCAATAAGCCGGTTTGTCCGGAACAACACAGAGTTATTTGAATGCATTTTGTATTAACCAGCCGGTACCTCCTGACCGGTTTTGACAGGCACTGACCCCATGGCAAAGCAGAGCGGCTCTACTCCGTTTAAAAATCCCCGCAGTCATCTGACAGTCCGTAATGCCACCAATCAGGATGTGCCGGCCATTGCCGCGTTGACGGACCGGGCATATCGAAACAGCAGTGGCCAGTCAGGTTATTCGGAAGGTTCGATTCGCGGTCAGATTAATAATTACCCGGCCGGTCAATTCGTGGTGCTGGTGGACGACAAGGTTGTTGGCTACTGCGCCACGTTTCGGATTTCCGGCAAGGTGGCACTGCGGCCCCATACCTGGGCGGAGATTACCGGCAACGGTTATGCCTCCCGGCATGACCCGGAAGGCGAATGGCTGTACGGCATGGAAGTGGTGGTCGATCCCGAGTATCGCGGTTACCGGATCGGCAACCGGTTGTACAACGAACGCAAGAAATTGTGCGAATCACTCGGGCTCAAGGGCATTGTGTTTGCCGGCCGTCTGCCAACCCTGGCCAAACGTATCAAGCGGTTCAGCTCGGTCGAGGACTACGTCGAGCAGGTCAAACAGAAAAAACTGCGCGATCCGGTGCTTTCCTTCCAGTTACGCAACGGTTTCGAGATTATCGGGATTATCGAGCACTATCTGGATTCCGATCGGGAGTCGCTGGGTTATGCCGTACACCTGGTGTGGCACAATCCCAAGGTGCCGCAGGAAGAGGAACAGGAGCGTAGCAAGCGTTATGGCGAGCGATTGCCGGATACGGTACGCATCGGCACGGTGCAATACATGCAACGGCGGGTGCGATCCTTCGACGAGTTCCTGGGTATTGTCGAATACTTTGTTGATGTGGTGGCCGACTATCAGGGCGACTTTGTGGTCTTCCCGGAGATGTTTACCCTCCAGTTGCTGTCGATCGAGGATCAGCAGCTGCGTCCGTCCGAGTCGATTGAGGCTTTGACCAAGTACACGCCCCATTTTGTCGAAGCGTTGCGTGAAATGGCCCTGCGCTACAATATTAATATCATCGGTGGCTCTCATCCGACCCGGGTGGAGAGCGGTCGGGTGGAGAATATTTCCTACGTATTTTTGCGCGATGGACGGGTTCACGAACAGGCCAAAATCCATCCCACCCCGAACGAGGTTTACTGGTGGAATATCGAGGGCGGACGTGCGGTCAATGCCATCGAGACCGATTGCGGTCCGATCGGGGTGTTGATTTGCTACGACTCGGAATTCCCCGAGCTGGGCCGGCACCTGGCGGACCAGGGGGTCCAGATCCTGTTTGTGCCGTTTTGCACGGACGAACGCCAGAGCTATCTACGGGTACGTTACTGTTGCCAGGCTCGGGCGGTTGAAAATCAGTTTTATGTCGTTATGTCAGGTAATGTCGGGAATCTGCCGAATGTGCATAACATGGATATCCAGTATGCCCAGAGCTGCATCCTGACGCCCTGTGATTTTCCCTTCGCGCGGGACGGAATCGCGGCCGATACCACCCCGAATGCTGAAACGGTCGCCATCGCCGATTTACGCCCCGAAACCCTGCAGGTGGCCCGTAACAGTGGCACGGTCCAGAATCTGCATGATCGCCGCCACGATCTTTATAATGTCCAGTGGCGTGGAAAATAACCCTGTTATATTTTATTTTTAAACGAACACCGAGTTAGCGAGAATATTAATGACAACTTATCTTGAAGGCCTCTGGCCCCTGACACCCTGGCAACTGGTTCTGTGGACCCTGGTTGTGACTCATATCACCATTGCCAGTGTGACCATTTTTCTGCACCGGGCCCAGGCGCACAACAGTGTCAAGCTGCACCCGATTATCAGTCATTTCTTCCGTTTCTGGTTGTGGCTCACCACCGGAATGGTGACCCGTCAGTGGGTAGCGATTCATCGCAAGCACCACGCCAAATGTGAAACCGAGGAGGATCCTCACAGCCCCCAGGTCAAGGGGATTCGCAAGGTGTTGTTGCAGGGCAGCGAGCTGTATCGGGCCGAGTCGATCAACCAGGAAACCCTGGACCAGTATGGCAAGGGCACGCCCGATGACTGGCTGGAACGCCACGTTTACACCCCCCATCCGTTTGCCGGCATCATGCTGTTACTGGCGATGAATGTCATTCTGTTCGGCCCCATCGGGATTACCATCTTTGCGGTGCAAATGCTCTGGATTCCGATCTGGGCGGCCGGCGTGATCAATGGCATCGGTCATTACTGGGGCTATCGTAATTACGAGACCCGTGATGCGTCTCGCAATATCGTCCCCTGGGGAATTCTGATCGGCGGGGAAGAGCTGCACAACAACCATCATGCGCACGCGGTGTCCGCCAAACTGGCCAATAAATGGTGGGAACTGGATATGGGCTGGATCTATATTCGCCTGATGAGCATGCTGGGGCTGGCCCGGGTTCGAACCGTGGCACCGCGCAGTCGGCGAGTGGCCGACAAGCGGGTCCTGGATATGGAGACCCTGCGCGCGGTGATGCGTAACCGGTTTCACGTGCTCAAGTTGTATGGTCGGCAGGTTGTTACCCCGGTCTTGCAGGCAGAACGAGACGGCCTGGGCGCCGGTTACCGGCGATTTTACCGTCGTTTGCGCAAGTGGATGACGCGTGAAGATATCAACCTGGACAGTCAGGACAACCGGATTCTGAACGAGGCATTGAGTCAGAACCAGACACTGGAGACGGTGTACCGCTTCAAACAGCAGCTCAAGGAATTGTGGGCGCGTTCGGCAACCAATTCCAGCTTGCGTCTGCAATGGTTACAGCAGTGGTGTAGCGATGCGGAACGTACCGGGATCGCCGCACTGGAAGAATTTGCCCGCAACCTCAGGGGCTACACTCTCTCCCCCCACTGACCGGGCCGTGATCAGCCCGCTCTTTACGTTATACCGCCCCGCGTGAAGCTGGCGGGGCGGCTTGATGACAAGCTGCGTGGCGGGCGCTGGTCAAGCCTGGTTTACTTTGCAGGGCTCCAAACGCCGGTTTCCTTGATGTCAGCTGAGTATCAGGGCCAGCAATCCCACTAGGTAGGCTATGATCAACAAGACACTCTCCCAGCCTATATTGCCCGGGCCATGACGCTCCCGGTGCAACAAGCCGACCATCAGTATACCGCTCATTATCAGCGTAATCGCCAGCCAGGTTGTTTCTGTCGACGATATGGCCGCATAGATTGACCCCTCTCGGTATGCGAAATCAGACACAGCGATAAACAGTGTATCGAAGAGATTACCCCCGACGATGTCGCCGACCGCGAGAGTCAATGACTTCATTCTCACTGCCGCCACGGCAATCACCAGTTCAGGTAATGAGGTTGAGATCGCAGTAAATACACCCCCGACCACGCCCTGGGATAAACCGGTTTGTTGACTGATTTGCATGCCGGTCTGGGCCAGGACCCAGCCAGCCATAGCAACCATTGCCGCGCAGATGGCAAACTGTATCCACAATTTTTCAACCCCGGGGACACGGCGAGATAGCTTGTTGGTCGATTCATGGCGGGTATCGCGGGTGTTTTTAGGTACCCACATCGGCATCTGGTGTGTTCTGGCAAGGATATGAATACTGAACAGGTAAAAGATGATCAGCAGCGGACTGGCGGGATGAATTGCATAAATACTGATATGGGGTACCGTTGTCGCAAACAACAGGATACTCAATAATATAATGAGAAAGGCCGTCATCATCAGATTTTCGGCGGAAGCGGCGGCATGCTCCAGGTTGGCCTTGCGGTAAAACATGTCGGCAATGGCGAGAAACAACATCTGGGCTGCGATCCCACCCAGCGCATTGCTGACCGACAATTCGGCATAGCCGTAGCTGGCCGTGGTGACGGAAGTCATGATACCCGACAGGGAGGTGGAAGCCCCGATGAAGATGGTACCCATCAGCGCCTCACCCATACGGGTCCGGATTGCCAGCTGACGGGCGACATGGGTCATCCTGACACCGAATATCGCGATAACAACGGCGGCAGCCAGGAAAATCAGGATGCTAAATAACAGTGAGAATTGAAAGATGCCGGGTGTCATGATTTACTTCATAATTAGCGGATCGGGGCAGCGATTGTTATAACACTTGTTTGATTATGCACGAAATGATTAAAAAATCGAATGCCTGGTATGTCTATATGCTGCAATGCAGTGATAACAGCCTGTATACCGGTATTACTGTCGATCCCGAGCGCCGGGTTCTGGAGCATAACCAGGATAACAAACTGGGCGCCCGCTATACGCGTGCCCGACGCCCGGTAAAGCTGGTCTACCTGGAATCCTGTAGCAGCCGTTCGGCGGCCGCCAAACGCGAAGCCGAAATTCGCAAATTAACCCGCCGGCAAAAGCTTGCCCTGGCGGAAAATTTGACAGTAACCACTCAGGAGGTTGTCTCTTGAAGGGGATTCACCCGACACTGCTGAAAGATTGTTTGCCAGTCGGCAAAATGCGACTGTGCCATCTGTTGTTGATGGAAGATGCCAATTACCCCTGGTTTATCCTGGTGCCGGATCGCGAGGGTATCGAGGAGATTTACCAATTGTCACCGCAAGATCAGCAGCAGCTGGCGAGTGAGTCCGCCAGACTTGGCGAGGCGATAATGCGCGGGTTTAACGGGGATAAGCTCAATGTTGCCGCGCTGGGCAACGTGGTTCCACAGCTGCATGTCCACCATATCGTGCGATACCGTAATGATCCGGCCTGGCCGGCCCCGGTATGGGGGAAGGTGGCCGCGCACCCCTATGCAGATGATTCACGCGAGCGGGTGATTACGGTACTGAAACAGCTGCTGGTAGAGGATATCGAGTACCTCGTGTAATACCGGCGCCGCCGAAAGTTATCCGTGGGTGCGGATCTCCTGCACGATGACCCAGGGGGCGACAACCACGCTCCAGAAGTCGGGTTCCTGTTCGGTCCATTTCAATGCATGCTCGTCATGCGCGCGGGCAAGCTGCTCCTGCTGAATCCACTGTTCGATTTGTTGCTTGTTGTCTTCGACGAATGCCGCGGCAACTTCGATCAGATCCAGTTCCGGCCCGACCACCACTACCACACCACGGGCAAAGTGGCGCTGTAATTCGGACCAGGGCAGTTTTCCGGTCTCCAGGTTCAGTTTTTGCCGAAGTTCGGCGGCATTGAGTTCAACAGGTTCGTCTGACATGACAGCAGGCTTGTCTGAATAGAGCGGGAATTATACCGAATATAACTGCTGTGGGACTACCTGTAGTCCCCTCTTAATGGGGGAGCAGGTCGAGCAGGCCGGGATCTTCAAGCAGTTTGTAGGAAAAGATAAGCGAAGCCGCGGTCCAGACCTGGTGGCTGTTCGAGCGCCGGCCGATCAGGCGTCCGGAACGGCCGTCATAATATTCGGGCCATTCATCCAGCGGCAATTTGTTCAGGGCGATCTGGAAGGCGCGTTCGGCCAGATCCCCGCGACCGGTTTTCTGTGCCGCGGCCACGAAAGGCCACAGCAACACGGGCCAGTTCCCGCCATTTTGATAGGACCAGGCGGCGTTTTTCGGATCACTACCGGTACGCACCTGCCATTCCAGCCCTTCCATAGCCGGGTAGATGATTTTCAGCGGCATGGCGCCGACCAGATCCGGCCAGCGAAGTTCATACAGACGAATGATGCGCTCGGACTGTTCATCTGAGGCCAGACCGAACATGATGGCCAGCAGATTGCCCAGGGAGAAATAGCGAAAATCGATGCGTCCGACCCCCACATTACCCACCAGATAACCGCAGTCGTTGGGCATCCACTCGATCACCCAGTCGGGAATTGACTCGGGATAGACATTGAGGACATTGACACTGTCATGGCCGAACTCCTCGGTGGTATAGCGGTGAATTTCATTGAGTCGCTGCAGATCGAGCCAGTAGAACAGACGCACATAGCTTTGCAGTGCCTGTTCCCGGGTCATGGCGGTATCCACCAGTGAGTGATCGCTTTCGGGATCCTTTTCCTCGAGCAGGGAATGGATGATTCGCAATACGCCATAGAAAAGGGCCTGGATCTCCAGGGGATGGCCATAAATTCCCATGCGTCGATCGATCATGCTGCAAGCATCGGGGACCAGCAGGGCCGGGGTGATCTCAAAGGTGTCCTTCAGACAAAGATGCAGGATCTGTCGCATGGCCTGCTGGAAGTCAGCCCGTTTGGCCAGTGAATCGTCACCGGTACTGCGGGTGTAGATGAACAACAGAATCAACCACCACATCATGGAATCAACCGGGGCTACCCGGCCAATCGCCTTCTCGCCAAAGTCGGCCTGTAGCCGCTCGTTGCCGTCGAAGTCGGTGGCGACGGTGAAACTGGCCGGCATGACACCCGGCTGGATTTCATGACCGGCGACCGTGCGTTCGCTGGTTCGTAACTCCAGAACCGCCTCCAGAAAATTACGCACAATTTCGGGCTTACCATCAGCCAGAAATACCAGCGCGGAGGGAACAAAGTCGCGAATAAAGCATTCTTCATAGTTCGCTGCCGCCAGGTTGGTATGTTTCAGTGCAGCAACAGTCCCTACCGGTTTATCGCGATAGTAGACAATCGACTGATTGAGAATATCGTAGGCGCGTTCTATGATGTGTTGTACAGACATAATAAATGCTTAACCTGATTGGTCAGGAATGGGGTCGACGACGATTATAAACACATGTGCAGTTATCATAAATACCCTACAATTATTATGCCAGAAAAGCTTGAAATCGGCCTCTGTAACCGCATGGTTAGCGTGTATGGTCAATAATTTGAATGACGTCCGGGGGAGACGGGCATGACAGGGTTGTCGATGCAGATGCGACCGGTCGTTTTTGGCGAAGTGCTGTATGACATTTTCCCGGATGGCACCGAGGTTCTCGGCGGCGCACCGTTTAATGTCGCCTGGCACCTGCAGGGGCTGGGGCTGGCGCCCTTATTCGTCAGCCGGGTCGGCCATGACCGGCTGGGAGACCGGATTTTGCGCGCCATGGATGAATGGGGGATGGATACCTCGGCCGTCTTTCAGGATCCCGATCATCCCACCGGCCAGGTACGGGTCACTCTGGAAGGCGGTCAGCCCGATTTCGATATTGTTCCCGATGTTGCTTATGATCATATCATGCCCGATATGGTCAATAATCTGTACGACCATTCCGCCTTTGGTCCGCTGTATCACGGCTCTTTGATTGGCCGTATGTCGGACTCGGCGCAAACCCTCTCCCTGTTACGCCAGAACGCGCCCTCTATTTTCATGGATATCAATCTGCGTGCGCCATGGTGGAACAAAACGCAACTGGATGATCTATTACAGGGCATAAACTGGATCAAGCTGAATGACAACGAGCTGGCCACGCTGAGTGGTTGCCAGATTGATAATCAGAATATCGAGCAAACCACTCGTGGCATGCTTGAGAATTACGGCTGGCAGGCGGCCATTGTGACGCGCGGCAGTGAGGGGGCTATGCTGGTGAAGTCGGAAGAAACCCGCCTGATTGCCCCGGTCGAGGTTGGGCGCCTGGTCGATACCGTTGGTGCCGGCGATGGCTTCAGTGCCGTCTGGCTGGCGGGACTGCTCAGAGACTGGCCTGACGAGACCAGGCTGCAACGGGCCGTGGAATTTGCTTCAGCGATCTGCAGCTTGCGCGGTGCCATCAATCAGGATGAGGAGTTTTATCGTCATTACCGCTATCTCTGGACATTATGAAAAATAACAACGGCAACGATAAACTTTATATTGTTTTAATCAGTGTACATGGTCTGATCCGGGCCAATAATCTTGAACTTGGGCGGGATGCCGATACCGGTGGTCAGAGTCTGTATGTGGTAGAACTGGCCAGAGCCCTGGCGGCGCGGGATGATGTCGCGCGTGTCGATCTGCTGACCCGGCTGGTCGAAGATCCCAAGGTTGCTTCCGACTACAGCCGCCCGGAGGAAAAACTTTCCCCCAAAGCCAATCTGATTCGTCTGCGCTGCGGTCCCCGTCGTTATTTGCGCAAAGAGGTTCTGTGGCCCTATCTGGATGAATTTATCGATCGCGCCCTGCAACATATTCGCTCGGTCGGCCAGGTTCCGGATTTTATTCACGGCCATTACGCTGACGCCGGCCTGGTTGCGGCAAGGGTGGCCGGGTTGCTGGGGGCGCCGATGATCTTTACCGGCCATTCACTCGGCCGTGAAAAACAGCGTCAATTGTTGAACAAAGGGGTTAAAAAGGAAAAGCTCGAATCCCAGTACAATCTCAGCCAGCGTATCGAAGCCGAAGAAATCGCCCTGGGTACGGCCGCCATGATCGTCGCCAGCACACACCAGGAAGTCGAAGAGCAATACGCCAAGTACGACAATTATCATCCTTCGCGCATGGAAGTGATTCCACCTGGTGTCGATATCAGTCGTTACCGGCCACCTGAAAAAGATGAGCAACCGCCGGAAATTGCCGGTGAATTGTCACGCTTTCTCCGGGAGCCGGACAAACCGATGATACTGGCCCTGTCTCGCGCTGATGAACGCAAGAACATTACCACCCTGGTCCGGGCCTATGGCGAATCCCGCGAGCTGCAAAAAAAAGCTAACCTGGTAATTGTTGCCGGTAATCGCGACAATATTCCCGAAATGGAAAAGGGAGCCCGGGAGGTTCTCAAAGAACTTCTGCTATTGATCGACAAATACGATCTTTACGGTAAAGTCGCCTACCCCAAGCATCACAAAAGTGACGATGTCCCGGCACTTTATCGACTGGCAGCCCGCACCCAGGGCGTATTCGTCAATCCGGCACTCACCGAACCGTTTGGTCTGACACTGATCGAGGCCGCTGCCAGCGGTTTGCCAATCGTTGCAACCAATGATGGTGGGCCGAGCGAGATAGTCGCCAACTGTCAAAACGGCATTCTGATCGACCCCTATGACAGTCAGGACATTGCCAATGCCCTGTCCAAGGCCCTGTCTGATAAAAAACAATGGCGCCTCTGGTCAAAACAGGGCTACGAAGGTTCCCACCGACATTACAGCTGGGAAGGTCATGCCATGACCTACCTGGAAAAAATCAGCGGGTTTCGTGAACATCAGTATCGCGCAAGTTTTGTTCCGGAAGGGAAGACCCGGCTGGTTTCCCTGGATCGCATCGGCTTTACCGCCATCGATAATGCCCTGTTTGGTGACAAGGCGGCGTTGAAACGGTTGATGACCTATCTGGAACAGAATGCCAGGCACATCGGCATGGGGCTGGCAACTGGCCGAACCCTGGAGTCAACCCTGGAGTTTCTCAAGCGCTATAACCTGCCGACGCCGGATATTCTGGTCACCTCGGTGGGCTCTGAAATCCACTATGCGCATCAGGATAAACGTATCGTCGAGGACAATGCCTGGCGACGGAACCTGGATTATCGCTGGAAACCCAAGGCGTTGCGCAAAGTTATGCGCGAGTGTCCCGGTATCAAACTGGCTCCAGAGTCCGAGCAACGGGAACACAAGATCACCTATACCATTGAGCCGGAAAAAGCGCCGAGTGTTCGGGAAATTAAACGCCATTTGCGACGCCATGACCTGCACGCCAAGGCGATCCTGTCGGAAAAAACCAATCTTGATCTTTTGCCCATCCGTTGCTCCAAGGGTCTGGCCATTCGTTATTTGTCGATTAAATGGGGGATACCACTGGACCATATCCTGGTCATCGGCGATTCGGGTAACGACGAAGAAATGTTGCAGGGCAGTACCCTCGGCGTCGTCGTTGCCAACCATAGCCCGGAACTGGATAAATTGCGTGACAAGCCCCGGATCTATTTCTCGGAAAAAAGCTATGCCGACGGCATTATCGAGGGAATTGAATACTACAACTTTCTCGATAAAATCCGGATTCCGAACGATTAGGCAGTATTTACAATAACGCGGAGAACGCAGAGACGCGGAGGCGCAGAGTTAAAAATCAATATTAATGTAGCAGAATACAGTTTTATGAGGAAAATGCCGAACAAGAGAAACGATTAAATTCTCTTCTCCGCGACTTTGCGCCTCTGCGAACTCTGCGTTAATTACCCGTATCGTTTGAAATGCTATCAATCATCCAGGTTAGAGTATCAGGTATGTAGTGGGCCAGGCCTTCCAGGATGCCGGCGGCGTAATTGCCGTTCATGTCCAGAAAATCGCCCCGGGCGATATACAATCTATCGGCATAGCCATTTTTTTGGGCCATGTCGGCGGCCAGCTGTTTGATGGCATCACTGGCGTTGTTGACCAGGGTTGCCTGAATTTCGCTGGTCAGTACTTCGAGATCATTGCCGCTGTCGCCGGAGAAGACGGTCGAGTTCTCAGGGAAATCCTGCGAGTGCATTAAAAACCGAATGGCCTCCAGTTTATTGGCCCGTTGCGGCAGAATATCCAGCAAACCGATCTGCTTGAAGTCATCAATACTCCAGATGAGATTATAGCGTATGGGGCGGGCATCCAGCCGTTGCCGGATGTCGTTCAGTAGTGTTTCGGGCGATATATCTGCCGGGGCATAATAACTGAGTTTGTAATCGTTCTGCTTGTACGGTTCCTGCAGGGTCAGTGCGTCAATATCCTGCAACCAGCCGGCGATATCGCTGCGCTGGTAATTGCCCCAGTCGTGGCTGATTTCTTCCTGCCAGGCATCCATCAGCTGCCAATGGTCTCCGTCAATGGCATATAAAGTGGTACCGACATCGCCGATCGCATAATCGGGCATTGGTAACTGCCATTCCCGGATTGCCTCGTTCAACAACATTTTGTCACGCCCGGACACATAAGCCAGGTATACCTCGTCCCGTTCCACCAGCTGGCGCAGTAGAGGACGGGCCAGGGGCGACTCCGGTGGATGGCCATTTGGGATCAAGGTTCGATCCAGATCGGTGCAGATCAACACGCGTTCAGTCATGGTCGATACGAAACAGGTTTTTGCCTTTGATACTCCAGTGGCCAATGATTGCCGCAGCGGCACTCCAGCCCTGTTTACGGGTACCGCCGGGCGTCAATTTGCTGCCGTGGACAAACTCGGGAAAGCTCCAGGGGGCTTCATCATTGTCCAGGGCGTTAGCCTGATGAATGCCGGCCAGGTACTGCTGTGCGACTGCGTCTTTGCCGCGGCGGGCCAGATCGGCAACATAAAAGCCGGTCAGCATCGGCCACAATCCTCCATTATGATACTCGTGCGGTTTATTCTTGAAAGTATAGGAGAAGGTCATTTGAAGATCTGTCCAGTCCCGATCCGGGGGATGTATAACCGGATGAAATGCCGGAATCAGGGACAGTTTTTTTGGCGTAATGGTGTTAATAAATTCGTCTACCGCTTCACTCTGTTTTTCTTCGGCCACATCCAGCAGCGAGGCGAGAATATTGGCAAACGCATCGAAACGATAACCATAGCCGGTGGGAGAGAAAAAGGGCATCCAGTATCGTCCGGCACAGCCGGATTCCGCTTCGCGCCCCTTGCGATAAAGAACCTCATGATAGGCGTCATCGGGAATGCCGTCCCCGTTATGAAACCAGTAGTTGGCCTGAATCAGGTGTTTGAGGTGAGCGATGCGCTCCTGGAGAGGATGGTCGCTGGTGCCCTGCAGGTCCTGATGCACGGTACGCAGGGTTCGCAGGGACTGAAGATAGAGTAGCTGGTCATACAATACATAACCGGAATGCAGGTATTCATCGGCCCAGTCACCGGCCTGTGGGACATAAATGAGTCCGCGGTTATTGAATTCCCAGGCACCGAGCAGGAACCGGATCTTTTCCAGTACCGGAACCATTTTTTCGATGAATTCGCGATCCCCGCTGGCTTTCCAGTACTCACCACAGCCAATCACAAACCAGAGACAGGCATCCACCCGACCGGTGGTTCCGCCATAGCTGACACGCTGTGCAGCCGGGTCCACGTTGCTGGGGATTTCACCATGGGGACCCTGATAGCGCGCCAGGGTCTGCAATGTTTCCCGGGCCGCCTCGATCAATTCAGGTTCGTCGGTCAGCAGGGCGGCCAGGGAGAGGATGACTCCGTCCCGTGACCAGATACGTCGATAATTGTCGCTGTCGGTCGGGCTGGCAAGAAAACCGACGCGAGTCCGGCATTCATGCAGGAGTTCGCAGGCTTTCTGGTAACCGTTTTCGTCGGTGTCACTGGAGGCAGCATGTCTTGACATGAGAATTGGAACTCGCCAAGTTATAGAGTCATTCCACAAATCAGTGTATGTTGATTTGCAGAGCGAATCAACGCAGGAGTTCGTGCTTGAAATCTCAGCAGCCGTATCAGGTTTATGACAACCGCAAGCAACTGGTCCATGCCGCCGCACAACGCTGGGTGGAACTGGCCAATGAGTCGATTCGTGCGCGTAACAGTTTTCATGTCGCCCTGGCCGGCGGTTCGACGCCGAAACCGGTTTACGAATTGTTACAGCGAGAGAATCTTGACTGGGACAAAATTCATCTTTACTGGGGAGATGAGCGGGATGTGCCGGCCGATCACCCCGACAGCAACTATCGCATGGCCCGTGAAGCCCTGATAGATCATGTTCCGATCCCCGGGGCCAATGTGCATCCCATCCATGTCCAGCCGGATATTGAAACCACAGTGGAGGCGTATCGTCAGGTACTGGAAAATGTTCACCGGGGCGCCAACGGTCATCCCTGTTTTGATCTGATTATGCTGGGTGTCGGTGATGACGGGCATATCGCGTCACTGTTTCCCGAAAGTTCGGCACTGACGGTCACCGATACCCCGGTGGTCAGTGTTTATGTGGAAAAACTGAACAGCTGGCGTGTCACCCTGACTTACCCGGTGCTCAATACCGCCCGTTATCTCATGCTGCTGGTCAGCGGCGAGGCGAAGGCGCCGGTGATCGCCCGGGTGTTTGATGCCGAAACCGAGCGCAAATTTCCGGTCCAGAAACTGGCGCCGCAGGGGCGCGTAGAATGGTATCTGGATCAGCCCGCCGCGAGCATGCTACCGGGGTCGACGTGATTGTTGCCGGGGACCTCGGGGGCACCAACTGTCGGCTCCTGCTGGCCGAGGTGCAGGCGGGCCAGGTCGTCGTTCATGCCGAACAGCACTATCCCGCCCGCGACTTTCCCGACTTTGAGACTATCCTGGAACGCTTTGTGACCGAGCAGGGCATCGAGTCCGGGATAGCGTCGGCCTGTTTTGCGGTGGCCGGGCCGGTTCGTGAGCGTCGCGTCGCCTTGACCAATCTGCCCTGGACACTGGATAGTGAGCAGCTGGAGCAACGTTTTGCCATCGGGCAGGTTCACCTGGTTAATGATTTTGTTGCCAACGCTTACAGTCTGGCGACCCTCAGCGAGACGGATTATCACATACTGCAGACCGGACAGGTGAGTGGCGGCAATCGGGTTGTGCTGGGGCCGGGCACCGGCCTGGGCATGGCCCTGGTCAGTGTCAAGCAGGGCACGTTCACGGTTCTGCCATCTGAAGGCGGTCATATGGATTTTGCCCCGCTGGATGAAGAACAGGCCGACCTGCTGGGGTTTTTGCATCGTGACAGTGCGCGGGTCAGTTACGAGCATATTCTCTCCGGGCCGGGACTGGTGCGCTTGTATCGCTATTATGCCTGGCGCCACGGTGTCGAGACCGAACCGGTGTTACAGACTGATGATGCGCCGGCGACCATCAGCCGCCTGGCACTGACGGGGGACGACCCGCAGGCAGTGCTGGCACTCAAGCTGTTTTTGCGTATCTATGGCAGCTGCGCCGCCAACCTGGCGCTGGTGGGACTGGCCACCGGCGGTGTTTACCTGGCCGGCGGTATCACCACCCATCTGATTGCGGCCCTGGATGAAAGCGACTTTCTCGCCACCTTCAACAACAAACCACCGATGAACGAGCTGCTCGAGACCATGCCGGTCAGGGCCATCACCACCCCCCGCGCCGGCCTGCTCGGCGCCGCCTGGTATGCGGGTAATCAGTGAATTTTTAACGCGGAGGCGTTTATGCCCGTTGTTTGGGTGCAAAGACGCAGAGAACGCAAAGAAATTATGTAAAAGTTGGCAGTGACAGTTAGAAGTTGGCAGAGGTAGACGCGGCTGTGCCGCAATTAAAACCGGGTAGGATGCCGTGTTGCGCGCCATCATTTGAGCAGTGCAGAGGAACGAATAGCAAGGCATTCGGATAAGTACTGTTATCTTTGCGGATTGTGGAATAAATTATTCCTTTGCGAACTTTGCGAACTTTGCGCCTTTGCGTTCTTTGCGTTCTTTGCGTTATATACAGTTTATAGCTAATACTGTGTTTTATTCTTCGTCCAGCGAGTTGCGCCAGTCGTGGTCTTCGTGATCGAACAGGCGGGTGTCTTCGGGCGGGCCCCAGCTGCCGGCGGGGTAGGTGTGGATGAACTCGTTGTCGCTGTCCCAGGCCTTGACGATGG
>JAXHTI010000003.1:3670-51058 GCA_034190045.1 Pseudomonadota bacterium | reverse complement strand
TGTTTATCACCGTCTTTCTGGTCCTCGGCATCCGTCGCCTGGATGCCGATCGGCTGCAACACTAACGCAGGTCTGGAATCCGTATGCAGGTTACCTCCCGAAGTCGCTTACAGATTCGCATTCAAAACATTCTGTTCGTCGTATTGTTCCTGGCGGTCATCGGCCTGCTTGCCTGGCTCAGCCTGCATTACAAGTATGAAAGTGACTGGACGGCTTCGGGGCGCCATACCCTGTCCGAAGCCACGGTCAAACTGCTGGAGCGTATGGACGATCCGATCGAGATCATCGCCTTTGCCCGTTCCGGCAGTATGGTATCGACCCGGCGCAACATCGCCGACATGCTCGGCCGTTACCGGCAACACAAGGACGATATCACCGTCCGCTATATCAATCCCGATACCGAGCCGGACAAGACGCGCGAATATGATATCAGTGTCGATGGCGAGCTGGTCGTCACCTATAACGGTCGCACCGAACATGTGCGCAACCTCAGTGAAGAGAGCCTGACCAACACCCTGCAGCAACTGTTGCGCAGTGGCGAAAAACACCTGGTGTTTATTTCCGGCCACGGCGAACGCCAGCCACAGGGTCAGGCCAATCACGATTACGGCCGTTTCACCCGTCACCTGCACAACAAGGGCATCAAGACCAGCAGTCTCAGGCTGAGTGATAATCCTGAAATTCCGGCGGACACCGCGGCACTGGTCATCGCCGGCCCCCAGCTCGATTATCTGCCCGGTGAAGTGGCGATCATCCGCGAGTACGTGCGCCAGGGCGGCAATCTTTTGTGGTTACACGATCCGGGCAAGCTGTACGGTCTGCAACCTCTGCTGGAGGAACTGGGCCTGACCTTTGTCGAGGGGACCATTGTCGATCCTTCCACCCGCATGCTGGGGATCGAGGATCCGACGTTTGCCGTGGTGGCCGATTACAGCGCCAGCGATCATCCGGTGACCCGTGACTTTCGCTTCATGACCCTGTTCCCCCGCGCCATCGGCATCGAAATACGCCAGGACAGTGAGTTTCAGGCAACCCCGTTTCTGCAGACCGTGCCGCGCAGCTGGGCGGAAACCGGTCCGCTCGATGGGGTCATTAACTATGATGCCGGCGAAGATACCGCCGGCCCGCTGAATATTGGTATTGCCCTGAGTCGTGAACCGGCCGACGAAGAAGCCGAATCGGGTAACACCGGCCAGCGCATTGCCGTACTGGGCGACGGGGACTTTCTCGCCAACGCCTACCTGGGCAACCAGGGCAACCAGGATCTGGGCTACAACCTGATCAACTGGCTGAGCCATGATGATCGCTTTATCGATATTCCGGCCCGGGCCGCACCGGATACCGATCTGAGCCTGGATTCGACCACCTGGTCGATACTCGGTCTGCTGTTCCTGTTCGGTCTGCCGTTACTGCTGCTCGGCTATGGCCTCTACATCTGGTGGCAACGGCGTAAACCCTGATGCGCGCCCGCCTGCTACTCAACCTCGCCCTGTTACTGACCATCATCGTCCTGGTAGTGCTGGTCAGCCGCACCGCGGACGAAACGGATACCCCGGCGCCATCGACGCTGACCGACCTGGCACCGGATAAGGTCCAGCACATCCGGTTGCAACGCCGTGATCAGGAACCGGTCACCTTGTACAAGGAACAGGGAACCTGGTACATGCAGCAACCTTATCAGCTGGCGGCCAATGAATACCGCGTTCAGGCCCTGCTGCGCCTGTTACAGGCCGAGTATGAAACCGCGCACCGTCTCGATGAACTTGAGCCGGCCCGCTACGGACTGGAGCAACCCCGCGCCAGCCTCACCTATAACGACTCACCGGTCATCGAATTCGGTGACACCGAACCGCTTTCCAAACAGCGCTATGTGCGAATCGGCAACCGGCTCTATCTGTTGCCCGATACCCATTACTATCACACCATCAGCCCGGCCACCGGTTATCTCAGCCATGCGCCGCTGCCCAAGGGCAAGATCGTTGCGCTGACATTGCCCGATCTCCGTCTCGACCTGGAAGCGGGCCAGTGGCAGGCCCGGCCACCACAGCCGGCACATTCCGCCGATGCGTTGACCGAACTGATCGCCAACTGGCGCAACGCCCAGGCACTGCGGCTCGAACCCTATACACAGGACAGCCTGCCCAAAGCCGATATTGAAGTGCAACTGCAAGACCGGGAAGAACCCGTGCGCTTCACCCTGCAGATAAAAGACGGCCAGCCCACCCTGCTACGCCATGACGCGGCAATGCGCTACATCATCAACGACGAAATTCGCCAACAGCTATTACAACTCCCCGAGCCACTACCCGAACCGCAACTGAAAACTGAAAATTAACCACCAAGACACGAAGACACAAAGAAAGAACTCAGATCAGATAGGTCAGGTTGCGTGATGCGCTACCTGACACGATCTCTTAATTAACAAACTGCACGTTTCAGGCATCCAGTACATGAAAATATTACTTGGTGTCTTCGTGTCTTGGTGGTGAAATACTATAAATTTTAAGCGAGACTGTTCCGAAGCCTCATGCCCGAATTGCCCGAAGTTGAAACCACCCGTCGCGGGATCGCCCCGCATTTGCAGGGACGCCAGGTGCGCGAGGTGATCGTGCGCCAGCGCCAGTTACGCTGGCCGGTACCGCGCAATCTCAATGCCTTGCTGCAGGGACAGACGATCCAGCACATCGATCGACGCGGCAAGTACCTGTTGCTGGGAATGGATACGGGTACCCTGATCCTGCACCTGGGCATGTCCGGCAGCCTGCGCATCCTGCCGGCGACGACGCCGGTACAAAAACACGATCACCTGGATATCGTGCTGGACAACGACCAGTGTCTGCGCCTGCGCGATCCACGCCGCTTCGGGGCGGTGTTGTGGACCCGCGAGGATCCCGCCCGGCACAAGTTACTGCAAAGCCTGGGGCCCGAACCACTGTCCGCTGAATTCGACGGGGATTACCTGTGGCAACGCTCGCGCGGGCGCAAACTGGCGATCAAATCTTTTGTAATGGACAGCAAGATCGTCACCGGGGTAGGTAACATTTACGCGAATGAGGCACTGTTTATCGCCGGGATTCATCCGCAGCGGGCCGCCGGACGCATTTCCCGTGAGCGTTATCAACAGCTGGCCGTCGCGATCAAACAGGTGCTTGAAGCCGCGATCCGTGAAGGCGGCACCACCTTGCGCGACTTTACCGCCAGCGACGGTAAACCCGGCTACTTCCGTCTGAAACTGCATGTATATGAGCGTGAACGGGAGCCCTGTCATCAGTGCGGGCAAGCCTTGCGTCACCGGGTAATCGGTCAACGTTCGAGTTACTATTGCAGCCATTGCCAGCGCTGATATTTTAACAGCGTCGAAAGAATAAAAGAGCTCCGGATACTCGTGCCGATACTCAGAAGTCCGGTTCAAAGAGCAACGTGACGGATCCGCATTGACCGATTCCGGCTGGATTCACTTAGCTCGTTCTCCCTGCATGGGATGATCGTATATCGGGAACTTTTATTTGACGCCAATCCGTTACAGGAATATTTCTCAGTCACGCGTTGCCGCCAAGCCCTCTCCGCGCGGATCACTGGCCGCGGTGACCTGCTGATTCTGTTTATCCCAGATTACCGCCTGCATATTGCCATAACGATCATTGAGCTCGATCAACACATGCCCCCGTTCGGCCAGCTCCAGTTGCTGTTGTGGCGTAAAGGCGTCGGCTTCATGCTGAACCCGATCCGGCAAATACTGATGATGATAACGGGACCGGCTGACAATGGTGTCGACATCATCGCCGTTGATCGCGCCCAGTATGCCGTGCAATACCATGGTAATGATGCGGCTGCCACCCGGCGTGCCGAGAATGACGATGCGATCCGGATGTTCGACAAACGTGGGACTCATACTGGAGAGCATCCGCTTGCCCGGCTCTATCGCGTTCGCTTCGGCCCCGATCAGCCCATAGACGTTGGGCACGCCGGGCTTGGCCGAGAAATCGTCCATCTCGTCGTTGAGCAGGACACCCGTGCCCGGTGGCATAAAGCCCGAACCGAACGGATAATTGATACTCAGGGTCGCCGCGACCCGGTTGCCTTCCCGGTCCAGTACCGAAAAATGCGTGGTATCGGTCCCTTCCTGTTCCGTTATTACCGCCGGCAACAGGCTGCTGTCGGTCGCCCGCCCGGGTTCGATACTCTGGCGCAGGCGTGCGGCATGCGCCTTGCTCGTTAAACGCGGGATATCCATTTCTACATAATCGGGATCGCCGAGATACTCGGCACGATCGCGATAGGCACGCCGCATCGCCTCGATGATCAGATGCTGGCGATCCACCGCCGGCAATTGCGCCAGCGCATAGGGCTCGAGAATGTTCAGCATGGTTGCCAGCGCCACGCCGCCGGAGGAAGGCGGGGCCGCGGAGACGATCCGGTAATCGCCATAACGGACCCTGATCGGTTCGCGTTCCTCGACCGTGTACTGCGCCAGATCCGCCTGCGTCCAGATCCCCCCGGCCTCGCGCGTGCCCTCGACCAGGCGCCTGGCCAGCTCGCCCTGATAAAAACCTGCCCGCCCGTGATCGGCCAGGCGTGTGAGCGTATCGGCCAGATCAGGCTGGCGAATCACGTGGCCCAGCGGTGGCACTTCGTTATCCAATAAAAAGATCGCCGCTGCAGCCGGGGATTGACGCAATACCTCGAGACGAAAACCGGCCATGCGCCGGTAATGGGGCGTGACTTCAAATCCCTCGCGCGCGGCGCGTATCGCCGGGGCCAGCGAACGGGCCAGGGGCAGGCGACCGTAATGCTCGGCCAGGTGCACCAGGGCCGCCGGTTCACCGGGAATCCCCGCCGCCAGCGGACCATCCACCGACAGCCCCTCGATCACCTTGCCTTCGTCATCCAGGTACATATCCCGGTGCGCTTGCAGAGGCGCTTTTTCACGGCCGTCGAGCATGATGTTGCGGCCGCTGTCCGCCTCATGCAGCAGC
This sequence comes from Pseudomonadota bacterium, assembly GCA_034190045.1. GTDB lineage: Bacteria > Pseudomonadota > Gammaproteobacteria > UBA6429 > Thiohalophilaceae > Thiohalophilus. Next base: position 46,082 of record JAXHTI010000003.1, on the reverse strand, counting down.
CAGAACCCGCCGCCGCCCAGCCCGGAACTGTAAGGTTCAACCACCGCCAGCGTTGCGCTGACCGCCACCGCCGCATCGAAGGCATTGCCGCCGGCTTGCAGTACTTCCAGGCCCGCTTCGGTCGCCAGCGGATGCGCCGAAGCTACGGCGTTGGCTGGCGGTGCCGCCCGGTCACAGGCCGCAACCAGCGTGACCAGAAGAACCAGGCACAGGCGAATGATTTTCATGAACACTCCCGTTGGCAGACAATCGACTGAAAACAGGATTCTGGCACAGGCAGAGGCAGGAGGCTAATCACCGACGACACCGAACTCACTGCATACACCGATCGGTGCTGTCAGTACCTCGATGACACACAACTCCTGATAAAAAAGCAGGCTTCTCAACAAACCGGGTTTTGCTTTGCGTCCTTTGCGCCTTTGCGATCTCTGCGTTTTGTTCCAGCGGACCAACAAAAAAGCCCCGAGAAGGGGCTTTTGTCAGAGAGCAGGAGCGAAGGGGACGAGATATCAGGCCGAGGCCATCAGCTTTTCATACTTGGCCTGCAACTGTGGCTTGCTTTCCTGGTTATCCGGGTCGACGATAATGCAGTCGACCGGGCAGACCTCGATACACTGGGGCTCATCGAAGTGGCCGACACATTCGGTGCACAGATTCGGATCGATCTCGTAAATCTCGTCCCCCTGGTAAATGGCGGTATTCGGGCACTCCGGCTCACAGACATCACAGTTGATGCATTCATCGGTAATCAATAAGGACATGCCGAACTCCAGATAGTCTTGCGCAGAGGTAAAATTTTATCGCATCCGCCGGTTCAATGCAGCCACAACTTTCTCGTGGACAAACGGCGACACATCGCCGCCCAGCCGGGCCACTTCCCGTACCAGGCTGGAGGAAATATAGGAATATTCCTCCGCCGGGGTCATGAACACGGTTTCGATATTCTCCGCCAGGTGCCGGTTCATACTGGCCAGCTGAAATTCGTACTCGAAATCCGAGACCGCGCGCAGCCCCCGGATAATCACCGTGGCCTCCTGCTGACGCATGAAGTCCACCAGCAGGATATCGAAACCGCAGACACTCACATTGTCAAAATCCTGCAGAACTTCCTGCGCCAGGCTGATCCGCTCATCCAGCGAAAAAACCGGCTGCTTGCCGGTCCCGCCGGCGGCAATCGCCACCACCACCTTGTCAAACAGGCGCCCGGCACGCTGTACCAGATCGCTGTGACCGTTGGTGATCGGATCGAACGTTCCCGGATAGATCGCAATACGCATACATTATCCCCACGATTGAACAACGCTAGTGTAACGCGTCGCCCGGGCCGCGACCACGTCCTCACCGGAGGCGATTATTCCTGCGGCTGGCGACGGGCAAGCTGATAGGCGACCTGGCCGGCCTGTTTGCTGCGCAATACTTGCCAGTTGGACGGCAGGGCGGGCGCCTCTGTGTGACTGTCGTGCTCGAAGTAGATCCAGGCCTCTTCAGTCAGCCAGCCGGATTCCAGGGTGCTAAAACAGTCTTCCAGTACCCGGGCCTGATAGGGCGGATCGAGAAACACAATGTCACAGGGCTCGGGGGGACGCTCCAGGTAACGCAATACCGCTGACTGGCAGATACTCATCTGCGTCGCCTGTAACAGTCGAACATTCTGTTGCAACTGCGACACCACGCGTGGATGGCTGTCCACCAGGGTTACCTGTGCAGCCCCGCGCGAGGCTGCTTCAAAACCGAGTGCGCCGCTGCCGGCGAACAGATCCAGTACGCTGGCACCCTCGATCACCGGCGCCAGCCAGTTGAACAGTGTCTCACGCACCCGATCGGGCGTCGGGCGCAAACCGGGCGCGGGGAAAAAACCCAGCTTGCGACCACGCCACTGCCCGCCGATGATCCGAAACTGGTTACGCTGTCCCGCCATGTTGGTTGATTCCCGCTGATACATCGTCACGGGTGTTATAACACGCCACCTGATTTGTACCAATCATGATGACTCTCGCAATGCCACGAGGGAATGACGTAACGTGGCGAGCTCTGCGTCTCTGCGAGATCATGTGATGCTTTATCTCACACCTTGTTTTATCCCAATAATGAAAACTCTCGCCAGGGCGCAGAGACGCAAAGGGAACGACGTAATCTGGAGGTGCTCTGCGCGTCCTGGCGAGAATATCAGGAATTATTCACTACGATTTCCATTACCGACGGTCACGGTGAGCAGTTTGTCGGGATGAATGCGTCGCTGGAAGGCGTCGCGAATATCGGCGGCGGTAATCGCCTCGACCCTGTCGTTGAAGGTATCGAGATAATCATGGGGTAGCCCGTAAAACTCGATCATCGCGATATACTGGACAATGTCCTTGTTACTGTCGATGCGCAGCGGAAAACCACCGGTGATATTCTTTTTGGAATGCTGTAATTCTTCTGCGGTCGGTCCATCCTCGACAAAACGGGTCAGCACCTCATTCAACAGGCTCAGCGCCTGTTCGGCCTGATCATTGCTGGTCTGCAGTCCCATGATAAACGCCCCGTTGACCTGTTGCGGAACAAAGTAGCTGTAACTGCTATAGGCCAGCCCCCGCTCTTCGCGAATGGTTTCCATAATTCTTGAACCAAAACCGCTGCCACCGAGGATGTGATTGCCGACATACAAACTGAAATAATCACGATCGCCACGTCGCATACCGGGCTGCCCCACCAGCAGGTGGGTCTGGGCCGACGGGTGGGAATGATTCACCCGCTTCGCCTCGTTCAGCGGTTCTACCTCCGGCAGGGCGGGCGCCGGTTCACCGGCATTCAGTCCGCTCGTGACCTGTTCGGCCAGCGCCTCGGCACGGGCTCGTTCCATCTGTCCCACGATAGCCACCACGGCATTGTTCGCTACCAGATAACGTTGATGGAACGCTTCGAGATCGGCCAGTTCCATGGCCTTGATGCTCTCTTCCTCACCGGTGACCGGCGTGGCATAGGGATGCTCGCCAAACAGGTGGCGATAGAACAGATCCTCGGCCAGATCGCCGGGGGACTGTTTCTTGTTCTGCAGGCTGACCAGTGTATTGCGCCGGACACGGTTGAAGGCATCATGCCCAAAAGTCGGCTCGGCCAGAATCGTGGCAAAGGTTTGCACGGCCTGATCCAGCAGTGCCTCCTCGGTCAGGCTGCGCAGGCTGAAGGCGGCCATATCCCGCTGGACCGACACACCGTAATTGGCGCCGATATTATCGAATCGCTCCGCCAGTTGATCCGAGTCCCATTCTCCGGCGCCTTCATTGAGCATACCGGCGGTAATCTTGGCCAGCCCGGGTAATTCCCCGTCGCGTGCACTGCCGGCATCGAACACAACCCGCACATCGACCATGGGCAGCTCCGGTGCCGGCACAAATACCACCCGGGCACCATTGTCGGTCGTCCAGCTCTGGATCTCGAAGCGGCTATCGGCACCGGCGGAAACCGGTTCGCCGCCCCGTTCAATGCGGGCCAGCGTAAAGGTCAAAGCCAGAATGACAATAACAGCCAGGGTAATTTTCCAGTTCAGTCGCTTCATCATGTTTATCATCAGATTGGCAATTCTCAATGTCGGGGGGCGGCTGTCGTTGATTGAGCCGATTGCGGTTCGTCGAGTGATTGCGGTTCAAGAATGGTCACGCTGCGATTATTCTTGCGCAGATACTTGCGTGCCACCTGTTGAATCTGTTGCGGTGTAACGGCGTTAATTTTTTCGCGATACGCTTCCATGGTCTGCCAGCCGAGTCCCACGGTTTCGAGAATACCCATCTGCATGGCCTGATAGAACATGGAGTCCTTTTCATAAACATCGCCGGCAACCACCTGGGCCTTGATCCGCGCCAGTTCTTCCTCACCGACCGGTTCATTTTTCAGCGCCTCGATCTCCTCCAGCAGGGCCTGTTCCAGTTCACTGATATCATGCCCGCGCGCCGGGGTCCCGCTAAGCATGAATAGATCATCCTGCCGGGAATAGAGATCGTAACCGGCATCGGCACCGGCGGCGATCTGCTGTCCGCGCACCAGGCGCGACGGCAGACGCGCACTGCGCCCGCTGCTTAAAATGCCGGTCATCACTTCCAGGGCATAGGCTTCCCACTCCTGTTCAACAGTATTGAGTACCGGCACGTGATAGCCGATCAACAAATAGGGCAATTCCGCCGGCGCCTGCACGACGGTCCGCCGTTCTCCCTGTTGCGGTGGTTCGAGTCGCGGCTTGATCGACGGTACATCGACCCGCGGCAGGCGGCCGAAGTGTTTTCTTGCCAGGCGGTAAACCGCCTCCGGCTCGACATCACCGACCACTACCAGGGTCGCATTGTTCGGCGCATACCACTGGTAATACCACTGTTGCAGATCGTCAACGACCAGGTTCTTCAGGTCGTTCATCCAGCCGATGGTCGGATGCCGATACGGGCTCACCATAAACGCAGCGGCATTGAATTTTTCATAGGTCAGGGCGCGCGGGTTATCTTCGGTGCGCAATTTGCGCTCCTCGATAACCACCTGGCGTTCCTTGTCGAACTCGTCTTCCAGCAGGGTCAGGTTGCGCATGCGATCGGCTTCCAGCTCAAAACTGATCGCCAGGCGGCTTTTTTCCAGTTGCTGGAAATAGGCGGTGTAATCCTTGCTGGTGAAAGCATTCTCCCGCCCGCCATTTTCGGCGATGATCCGCGAGAACTCCCCGGGCCCGTGTTTTTCCGTGCCCTTGAACATCATATGCTCCAGCACATGGGAGACGCCGGTAATGCCGTTATGTTCGTAACTGGCACCAATCTTGTACCAGATTTGCGATACCACCACCGGTGCGCGGTGATCCTCGCGCACCAGCAGCTTCATACCGTTATCCAGATTGTATTCATGGACCTGGCCCAGTGCCGGTAAACAAAACAATCCCAGCCCGAGCAGTATCAGTAAACGTCGCATTGATTTATTTGGCCTGTATGAGAGGTTAGTGGCTTACTCAAAACATCAAGCAGTGGTAGGATAGTGTGCCTGAAACACAGGAACAACCGGTTCCTCCACATTCCTCGATCACAGTCACTACGACCCTGAAATTGATGTTTGGTTTCCGTAAATCCGATTCTGAGAACAGCGACGCAAAATCCGCCGCGCCGGGCCTGTTCGCCCGCCTGAAACAGGGCCTGTCACGCACCCGCTCCGGTCTCACCGAGAGCCTGGCCCGCCTGGCCCGGGGCAAAAAACAGATCGATGATGAATTGCTCGAAGAGATCGAGACCCTGCTGCTGGGCGCCGATGTCGGTGTCGATGCCACCCGGCGAATCATCGATGAACTGACTGCCCGGGTCTCGCGCAAGGAGCTGCAGGACAGCGATGCCCTGCTGGAAGCCCTGCAACAGGACATGCAGCAGATTCTGGCCCCCTGCGAGGCGCCGTTGGCCATCGACACCGGCTGCCAGCCGTTTGTGATCCTGATGGTCGGTATCAACGGTGCCGGCAAGACCACCACCATCGGCAAACTGGCCCGGCAACTCCAGCAACAGGGTCATTCTGTCATGCTGGCTGCCGGCGATACCTTCCGTGCCGCCGCCATCGAACAGCTGCAGACCTGGGGAGAACGCAATGACATCCCCGTCATCGCCCAGCAACACGGCGCCGACAGCGCCTCGGTGATTTATGATGCCATGGCCGCGGCCCGTTCGCGGGGTATCGATGTGCTGATCGCCGACACCGCAGGGCGCCTGCATACCCAGTCCAACCTGATGGACGAGCTGAAAAAGGTCAAGCGGGTGATGACCAAGCTGGACCCGGCCGCGCCCCACGAAGTGATGCTGGTGGTGGATGCCGGCACCGGCCAGAACGCCCTGGTCCAGGCCGAACAGTTTCATAACGCCGTCGGTCTGAGCGGGATCACCCTGACCAAGCTCGACGGCACGGCCAGGGGCGGGGTAATCTTTGCCATTGCCCAGAAACTGGGCGTGCCGATCCGTTTCGTCGGCGTCGGCGAGAGTATCGAGGATCTGCGCCCGTTCCACGCCGGCGAATTTGTCAGCGCCCTGCTGGGCAGCGACACCGGCGAGGCGCAAGAGCAATAATAAAAAGCGGCAATCAGCGAATTCGTGACCGCGTCAGACGAGCAGGATACGAGCAAGCGATATTCTGCTCATATAATAGCTAACTGTCATTGAGAGGGGATAAGGGGTGAATAAAACAAATCCGATCCGATATCAAAACCGGTCGGTGGCTTTAAGGGCGGTATGCTCTTCCTCGCCCCTAGCCCCCAGTACCTAGTACCTGTTCTGGATGATTCGCTTCACCTCGGCCAGCAAGCGCTATCCCGGCGGCTATGAAGCCCTGACCAATGTCAGCTTTCACATGCCCGCCGGGCAGATGGCGTTTTTAACCGGCCATTCGGGCGCCGGCAAGAGTACCCTGCTCAAGCTCATCGCCCTGCTCGAGCGCCCCAGCCGCGGCCAGGTGCTGATCAACAACCAGAACCTGGCGCGCATCGGCCGCCGGCGCATTCCCTATTTCCGGCGCAACATCGGCATCATTTTCCAGGATCACCAGTTACTGTTCGATCGCACCGTGTTCGACAACGTGGCCCTGCCGCTGATCATCGCCGGTCAGCCGCAGCGCGAGATCGGCCGGCGGGTACGTGCCTCGCTGGACAAGGTCGGCCTGCTCAGCAAGGAGAAGGCCTATCCGATTACGCTCTCCGGCGGCGAGCAACAGCGGGTCGGCATCGCCCGGGCAGTGGTCAACAAACCGCCCCTGCTGCTGGCCGACGAGCCGACCGGTAACCTGGACCCGGCCCTGTCCAAAGAGATCATGGGCATTTTCGAGGATTTCAGCCAGGTCGGCGTCACCGTGCTGGTGGCCAGCCACGATCTGGCCCTGATCTCCAGCCTGCCCTATCGTCGCCTGACCCTGGAACAGGGCCGGCTGAGCGCTGACAGTGACCCGAGCGAGTAAGCCCATGCGCCGCGACCGTCCTGCCCCGTCCTCCAAACCCCGGCGCACTGAGTCGCGCCGCACCGGCCCGCTGGGCCGGCTGCGCATTCACCTGCTGCGCCATGCCCAGGTGTTTTTCTATACCCTCGGCCAGCTCAGTCGCCGCCCGGCCTCGATGCTGATGACCGCCGCGGTGATCGGCATTGCCCTGGCCCTGCCCGCCGGCCTGCATGTGGTGCTCAAAAGCGCCCAGCAGCTCAGCGGCGGCTGGGACGAGGCGAGCCAGATTTCCCTGTTCCTGCAGCGCGGCACCCCCGGGGACGAGGCACGCCGGCTGGTTCGCCAGCTCGAGGCGCACCCGCGGATTCGCCAGGTCAGCTACATTTCCCCGGAACAGGCGCTGGCCGAATTCCAGCGCCTGTCGGGCTTCGGCGAGGCGCTGGACGCCCTGCAGGAAAACCCCCTGCCGGCGGTGCTGGTGGTTTTGCCGGCGCTCGAGCGCAGCAACCCGGCGGCCACCGAGACGCTGCTGGCCGAGCTGCGGGAGAACCCGCGCGTGGATCTGGCCCGCCTCGATGTGCAATGGGTCAAACGGCTCTACGCCATCATGGATATCCTGCGCCAGGGGGTCTATGTGCTGGCCAGCCTGTTGGCCCTGGCGGTGTTGCTGGTGGTGGGCAATACCATTCGCCTGGCCATCCAGAACCGCCGGGACGAGATTGTGATCATCAAGCTGATCGGCGGCACCGACGCCTTCATTCGTCGCCCCTTTCTGTATACCGGCTTCTGGTACGGCCTGTTCGGCGCGGTAATCGCCTGGCTACTGGTCACTCTTTCCCTGTGGATTCTCAGCGGACCGGTGGAAAAACTGGCCGGTCTGTATCAAAACAGCTTCAGCCTGAGCGGATTGAATATCCAGACCACGGCGATATTGCTAGTATCGGGGATTGCGCTGGGGCTGGTCGGCTCGTGGATCGCCGTGGGCCGCCATTTGCGCGACATCGAACCGGGTTGAAACCCGGAAAAATAACCTGAAAATACGTTACAGATTACCCTGTTACTGTCGATACCTTTAGCAGTGCAGTAAATTTGTCAGCGTCGATAATCAAACATGTCAGACATACACACCCGGATCATGGTGGTCGATGGTTCGTCCGTTTCACGGGCGATCCTCGCGCGCATCCTGCGCGAGGAGCTGGACAACGTCGAAGTCGTCACCTGCGAATCGGGTAACGAGGCCCAGGCACTGCTCAAACAGCAGCATTTCGATCTGATCACCACAGCCCTGCTGCTCTCGGACATGGATGGGCTGGCCCTGAGCCGCGCGGTGCGGGACACCAAGCAACACCATTACACCCCGGTCATCGTCGTCTCCGGCGACGCTGATGAGCGCCTGCTGCGCGAGGGATTCGAGGCCGGGATTACCGATTATTTCGACAAATCGAACGGCTACAAGGCGTTTGGCGACTTCATCAAGTCGTTTATCCAGCGCAATACCGGGCTGGTCGGCCATGTCCTGTACGTGGAAGACAGCCGCACCGCCGCCGCGGTGACCAAGAAAATCCTGGAAAAACACGGCCTCAAGGTCACCCTGACCGACAACGCCGAGCAGGCCATCGTGCTGCTGGACAACCCCAACCCCGACACCGAGTTCGACATGGTCATCACCGATTTCTTCCTCGAGGGGGCATTGACCGGCGGGGATCTGCTGCACGCCATCCGTGCCCGCCTGCACCTGTCACAGCAGGAGCTGCCGGTGCTGGTGCTGACCGGCTCGGACGACAAACAGAAACAGGTCGAGGTATTCCACGCCGGGGGGAACGATTTTGTCGGCAAACCCCTGATCGAAGAGGTCCTGATCGCCCGGGTCCGCTCCCTGCTGCTGATCAAGCACCAGTATGACGCCCTCAAGCAACAGACCGAGGCCATGCGCTGGATCGCCGCCACCGACAGTCTGACCGGTGTGCGCAGCAAGCGTTACCTGGTGGATAACGGCGAAAGCTACATCCGGGATACCACGCACCAGCCGGTCTGGGCCGTGCTGATCGACATCGACCACTTCAAGCAGATCAACGACACCCTGGGCCACATCACCGGCGATCACGTCCTGGCCGAGCTGGGCGAGACCCTCAACCAGTGGTTCCCGGACGATATGGCCGTGCGTTTCGGCGGCGAGGAATTCTGCGTGCTGATCAAACGGACCCAGGCCGACGCCATGCTCGAGCTGGCGGAAAAGCTGCGCCAGCATGTCCAGCAACTGCGCCCGGCCGGGGTCGATATCACCATCAGCCTGGGGCTGGCCAGCACCGAGGATCACCCGGATCTCAACCTGAGCGAGTTTCTGAACAAGGCCGACCAGGCGCTCTACCACTCCAAGGAACGGGGCCGAAACCGCGCCAGCCTGTTCGCCAGCGACGGAGTCCAGGAATCCCCGTGGAACTATTCGAGCCAATAATGTTCCACAAGTCTTTGAAATCCTGTTAATTCTGATCTATATATTAGAGTGAACTAATAAGCTATTTGGCACTCTAATGTCTCGAGTGCTAGTATTGGTGGATATGATGAACGAGGAAACACAGACTATGAGTAAGGGTCTAGAACTGCAACTGGCCGTCCCGACCGGCAACCTGGAATCCTATATCCAGGCAACGCGCAGTATTCCGATGCTTTCAGCGGAGGAAGAGACCTCACTGGCCCGGCGCTGGCAGGAACAGCAGGATCTGGATGCCGCGCAACACCTGGTGCTCTCGCATCTGCGCTTTGTGGTACACATCGCCCGCAGTTACAGCGGCTACGGTCTGCCCCAGGCGGACCTGATCCAGGAAGGCAACATCGGCCTGATGAAAGCGGTCAAACGCTTCGATCCCAATGTCGGTGTGCGTCTGGTGTCCTTCGCGGTCTACTGGATCCGCGCCGAGATCCACGAATACATCCTGCGCAACTGGCGTATCGTCAAGGTCGCCACCACCAAGGCGCAGCGCAAACTGTTCTTCAACCTGCGCAGTGCCAAACAGCGTCTGGGCTGGTTCAACCAGGACGAGGTCGAGTCCGTGGCCGAGGACCTGGGCGTCACCACCAGGGACGTGCGCGAGATGGAATCCCGCATGAGCGGCCAGGACGTCGGCTTCGATCAGCCGGATGATGACGACGATGATCGGCCCAATCTCTCGCCGGTTGGCTTTCTGGAAGACATGAGCCACGAGCCATCACAGGTGGTAGAAGACCAGCAGTGGGAAGATCACAGCAAACAGCAGCTGATGGGCGCCCTGCAGAAGCTGGACGATCGCAGCCGCGACATCATCACCCAGCGCTGGTTAAGCGACAGCAAATCCACGCTGCACGACCTGGCCGATCAGTACAACATCTCGGCCGAACGGATTCGCCAGCTGGAAAACAACGCCATGAAAAAACTGCGTGGTGCACTGGCCGCCTGACTTCAAGGGGCTAGTCTCCAGGTGCTAGTCGCTAGAACCCAAATTGAGCGACCAGCATCAAACTACTAAAAGGCCTCCGAATGGAGGCCTTTTTGTTTTGGGCTGTCTTGAGTTTTATGTAAACGAAACAATAATTATCCGCGAATAAACGCGAATAAACGCCAATCAACTTGTCATTACATTTACGTCAATTCGCGTGCATTTGCGGACTGATATGACTTTGCGTATTTGCGTTACTTTCCAGAGCCCCGAAAAGTGGTGTCCCCGGATTTGTCAGTCGCGTTGTCGGATTCGTAATCACTGCCCAGGTCAATACCGAGTTCCCCGGCCACGGCCTGCCAGTAGGGCTCCGCCTCGCAGGAACAGCAGTCGCACCATACGGCGATGCCTTCGTGCATGCTCATGGACTCATGTGACGGTGATTTTGTGCTCATAGCTGACCTCCGCCTTGATAAGGCCTCCTGTACCAGACAGATGAAAGGTTCCGCCTGTTCTGTAAACAGGTTACTGACCGGGCTTGGACTCCTCACTATCCGGGCTCAACTCGGGAATGTCATCTTCTTCATCTGTCTCGTTTTCTTCCTCGCCATTGCTGCTGGAAACGGCTTTACCGATTTTCTGCTGCAGCTTGAACATTTCGTTTTTCATACGCTGCTCGCCTTCCTTGTGTCCGCCTTCATACATGGAGGCGTATTCATCCATCATGTTCTCCAGGGTTTCCATGGTGGTTTCGAGATTTTTTTGCAGGGTATTTTTTTCATCCCGCAATTGCTTGTTTTCGCGCTTGAGTTTGACGATCAGGGATTCGCGCTCGGCGTTGCCATCGTCCTCGTCCTCTTCTTCCAGTAAATGATAGTAACTTTTGACCAGCCTTTCGACGTCGTGATCCACCTGCAGCAGCTGCTCCGGATCCCGGCCCATGAACAGACGCAATACATGGGAATAGAGACTGGTTTCGCATTTGAGCATCGACCGGGCACGAGCATCGGCCTGCTCTGGTTTCATTTCCAGGTGCTCGGTGAGCAGGGCAACCAGTTTCTGTCGCCGTTCGGGCTCCGATTCGCGCAATCGATGGATCAACTCCAGGGCCAGTCGCCGGTGTTTGCGCTGGCGGCGAATCATCACCACCAGCAGGACAATGGCACCCAGCAACAATACCGCGCTCAGTTCACTGGTCAGCACCAGCATTCCGGTCAGAAATTCGTTCATAGTTCCAACTCCTTCTCTTCGGAGGCCAGAACATCACGGCGCAGCTTGCGCAGATAAGCATAGATCGCCAGACCACCCATAATCAGTAACAGGTTGGTCAGTACGACCATGGCAATCACCCAGCGCCAGTCCAGCTCGACGGGCTCACTTGTGGACTCGCTACGGGGCTCGTCGGGGGTTGCCGCAGGAGTGGCCTCTTCGTCGCTCGAAGTGCTGGCTGAACTTGCGGCGGGTTCACGACCTATCCAGCGTTCCACGTGACTGACAAAATCGCGGCCATCCTGGCGGGTTGCCTGAAACTCGATGGTCAGGGTCTCGCCGCTCAGGCTGGCCGGCACACTGGCTTGCCACGCATTACCTTCGCGGGTCAGCTCGAGTGGTGCGTTGGCGCTGTTTCGCAACGTCACTTGCATGGATTCGGGCTGGAACAGGGCCGTCACAGGGTTTACCTGAAGTTGGTAATCCCCGTCTGGCCGGGCCTCCAGGTCGATGTCGAGTGGTGCCGCGTACACGCGCAGATGGTGCACCCGTTCGCGTTCGAAGGTCGGGCTGCTGGCCCGTACCCGCAAAGTATGCTCGCCGGTCGCCAGAGCCTGTTGCAGCTGCCGTTGATAACGGCCATCGGCCTGCGGATCGGTCAGAGAATAACGTGACTCCCCTTCCGCCGGGTTATCGGTATGCAGGCTGAAGTCGACCAGTTCGAGGAAGGTGGGATCATTGATCTGCTCTCCCCTGTCGCTCAGCCAGGCATTTAACTTCAGCGTATCCTGCAGCAGCAGGTGATTTGGCAAGGGTTCCACCTGCAATTGCAGATTGGTCAGCACCATGACCCGGTTATCCGGATCCTCGCGGGTCTGTAACAGCCATTCACCGCTTTGCGGCTGTTCAATGGTGACCAGGTCATAGTCCTCTTCCGCGTACCAGCGCGCTGCCTGGGGGTGCTCGGCTTCGCTCCAGGCTTGCTGGCCGGGAGTCACAACACTCAGGGGCGGTTCGCCATCGCGCCGAAACACCAGCAAGGTAATATCCTCGACCTGGTCATCGACGACAAAACGGTTGTTGTTCAGGGGCAGGGTCTGCACCGTGACGGCTTTTTCAAACAGGCGCAGAAACAGTCGTTGCAGCGCCTCACTGTCCCGGGCTTCCTCGTACCAGCCGCCACTGGCAGCGGACAGTGTCGTGAGCAGTTCACGGTCCACGCCATCGGAAAGCCCCACCGTATGGATTTTGACTCCGGCGCCCTGCAGGCGGGGCAACAGCTCCTCCAGTATCCGCCGCCGGGAGCTGTCACTGGCCTGCGGTTTGTCACTGACATCCACCTTGCCGTCGGTCAGCAACAACAGATGCCGATCATAGGCCGGATCCGGTGTTTGCCAGTTAAACGCGGCCTTTTCCAGCGCGGTCTCGATGTTGGTATACAGGCCGCGGGAATGCAGTGCCTCCGCTTCACGGCGGGCCCGCGCCTTCCAGTCGGCATCCACCTGGCCGTACGGCACCGCCATGTTCACATACTGCCCGAAGGTCCAGACACCGGCACGGGTCCCTTCGGGCATCAGGCCGGTGAGCAGTTTCAGTGCCGGGCGCCGCAGGTTTTCGGGATCAGTCTGCTTCATGCTGCCGGAGACATCGATCAGCACGCGCAGATCGGTCGTCGCTGACTCGTCCGCCCGCAGGGGGACACTGCCCGACATGAGCAGAACCAGCAGGAAAAAAGCGTAATAGCGCGATCGTGGCAAAAAACCCAGCAACCCGAGACTCCGTCTTGAAATAGGTCCGCAAGGAAAAACCCCGGCGGTTCATTCAGTTATCGGCGAAGATGGTGACAGAGTTGAGTGTTTGACGGGTTTTTGACAGAAAAAGACAGGCGGAGGAAATGACAACTGCCCGAAAAGTGCCGCTGCACTTTTCGGGTAGCAGACGGTTCAGCCGGCAATAATGACGGACAGGAAACTGAACCAGGCAATGGCGATCAGGGCAACCACGATCACCATGGGTAAATTCTGGAACGTGAACATTTCTTTCATGGGGCTCTCCAAAAAGGCATCATCTTCAATAAGTAAATTCTAATAAACCCGGGACGGGGCATCAAGTCGAGCTGTCCTTATCTTCGGCGGAGGCGTCATCCTGGCGCCGGCGGGGAATCCGCGGATCGTCATCATCCATCAGGATCCGGTGGGCCGGACCTTCCAAGTCCTCGAACTGCCCGCTGCGCACCGCCCAGATCAACGCCCCGATCGCCACCGCCAGCACGATCACGGCAATAGGGATGAGCAGATAGAGGATCTCCATAACGTCTCCTTGCCTGCGCCTTCGCCGGGCTCAGCCCGGACGCCCCTCATTATCCGCCACCGGCGACAGCGGTGAAACCCCGCCCCGTTCTTGCGCCGGCGCCGGCTTCTCGCCGCGTAGCAGGCGCAGGGCATTGAGTACCACCAGCAGTGAGCTCAAAGACATACCCAGCGCGGCCAGCCAGGGCGTCAGCAGACCGGCCGCGGCCACCGGCAGGGCGACCAGATTATACCCCAGGGCCCAGCCAATATTCTGGTGCACGATGCGCAGGGTGGCGCGCGACTGTTTGATAGCGTCCAGCAGATGGCCCAGCCGGTTGGACTGCAAAATCATGTCGGCGCTGTTACGCGCCAGTTCCACCCCGCTGGCCATGGCGATGGAGACATGGGCCTGGGAGAGGACCGGGGCATCGTTAACCCCGTCGCCGACCATCGCCACCGTCTGCCCCGCCTGCTGCAGTTCCCGCAAGCCGGCCAGCTTGTCCGCCGGCAGCAGCGCCCCGCGGGCCTGTGCAATACCCAGCTGTTCACCAACCCGGCTTACCGCGGCGGGATCGTCCCCGGAGAAGAGCCGGACCTCGATGCCCAGCGCCTGCAGCCCGGCCACGGTCGCCCGGGCATCGGGGCGCAGGCGATCGCTCAGCTCCAGCAGCGCCAGCACCCCTTCGCTCGACCCCAGATAAACCGGGCTGGTGCCGGGTGTCGCCGCGGGCAGTGCGCCACTTTTGGCACCACTGAATTCACTGACAAAGGCCAGCGTCCCCACCCGGTAGGTGATCCCGTCGATGACCCCGCTTACCCCGCAACCGGGTGTGGCCTGCAGCTGTTCGACGGCCGGCGGCGAGTCGGCAGCGGCACTGATGGCCCGCGCCAGCGGGTGTTCCGAGCCCTGCTCCAGGGTCGCGGCCAGCGCCAGCGCACGTTGTGCAGACAGCTCGCCCAGCGGTCGAACCTGTTCGAGTGAGAGCTGTCCCTCGGTCAGCGTACCGGTCTTGTCGAACACCAGCGTATCAATCCGTGCCAGGGTCTCCAGCGCATGGCCACGGGTGGTAATCACGCCGCGACGGGTCAACTGACCGGTACTGGCGGTCATCGCCACCGGGGTGGCCAGCGACAGGGCACAGGGACAGCTGACCACCAGCACCGCCACGGCCACCCAGAAGGCCCGCGCCGGGTCGATCTGCCACCAGAGCAGCCCCGCGCCGGCGGCCAGCAACAGCACCAGCAGCACGAAGTGGCCGGTGCCCCGCTGGGCCAGCCGGGCAATGCGCGGTTTTTCAATCTGCGCCCGATCCAGCAGGCGCTGGATCCCGGACAGCACCGTATCCTGCCCGACCCGGGTGACCCGCATCTCCAGCGGACTCTCCACGTTGACGGCACCGCCGATCAGGCTGTCGCCCGCCTGGCGCGTGCGTGGCAGGCTCTCCCCGGTTAACAACGATTCGTCCACGCTGGACGTGCCACTGAGCACCTCGCCGTCGGCCGGTACTGTCTCGCCGGGCCGAATGCGGACCCGATCGCCGGGCACCAGTTCCGCCACCCCGACCTGGGTCTCTTCCCCCTGCGCATTGAGCCGGGTGGCCAGTGCCGGCAGCAGGGTGGCGAGATTCTCCACCGCCGCGCTGGCGCGCTGGCGCGCCCCCATTTCCAGATAGCGGCTCAATAACAGGAAAAACACGAACATGGTGGCCGATTCGAAATAGACCTCGCCGCCGTGAGTGACGGTCGCGATGGCACTGGCGATGTAGGTCCCGCCCACGGCCAGCGCTACCGGTACGTCCATACCCAGCTGGCGCTGGCGCAGATCCCGCCAGGCGGCGCTGTAGAACGGCCAGCCCGCGTACACGACCACCGGGGTGGCGATAACCAGGCTGACCCAGCGCAAAAAATGCATCATGTCGGGGGTCATCCCCTGGTCCTCGCCGGCATACAGTGCCACGGCCAGCATCATCACCTGCATCATGCCCAGCCCGGCAATGGCCAGACGCCGCAGGGCACGACTGCGCTCGCGCTGCTGGACCTGGGCCTGGCGGTGAGGATCGTACGGATGGGCGCGATACCCGATGGCGCTGATGGCCTTGAGAATATCGCTCAGCTGGATCTGTCGCTCGTCCCAGCGCACGCGGGCACGCTGGGTACTGTAATTGATGGCAAACTCCAGCACGCCGGGCAGGCTGCCGACGTGGCGCTCGTTGAGCCAGACACAGGCGGCGCAGGTGATCCCTTCCAGGATCAGGGAAGCTTCACGCTCTTCGGGCTCGCCGCTGACGAAGCGTTGCTGCACTTCAGGCCGGTCGTAAAGATCCAGCGTCTTCAGCGCCTCGGGCACCAGCTGCGCGGGATTGGGGGCATTTTCCGTGCGATAGCGATAGAAGTCTTCGAGACCGGCCGCGACAATGGCATTGGCCACCGCCTGGCAGCCGGGGCAACACATGGGTCGCGGCTCGTCGTCGATCACCGCCTGATAGTGGCTGCCTGGAGGAACCGGCTGCCCGCAATGAAAACAGCTGTGATGCTCCCCGGCCATCGGCAAACGGCTCAGCGCGCCGCCTCTATCCGGGTGGTCGCCTTGAGCTCATGCAGCTGCTCGCCGCGGCGTATCTGCAGCAGCAACTCCCAGCGCCCGCCTTCGGGCAACACCGGTTTGGCCAGATAACTGCCGGGCTCGTCGCTCAGCGGTGACATGGCAAACGTCTGATCCAGCCGGCTGTCGCCCGGGCGCAAAAAGGTGCCCTGCACCTCGGCATCACTGATCGGGGCGCCATCCCGATCGAGGACCCGCAATTTAAAGGTCGACGCCTGCCCGGCCCGGGCCTCACCCAGCCAGCCTTTGTGAACCTGCCAGCCCCGTTCCTGCTGTTCCTGGCGGCGCTGTTGAAACTGGTTGAATTCATCCTGTTCCTTGCGAAAATCGCGCGCCACGGTACCGGGAAAATGGGAGCTGACCTGCCCGCCGCTGCGCGGTTCGGGCAGCAGCCAGCGTGTTGCCTGCGTGTCCAGGCCTTTTTGCGCCAGCAGAATATAGACAGAATTGACGGCAATGACGACCATGAAAAAGATCACGATTGCCGCCGGCCCCCAGTGAAACCAGCGACCTGTTTCACCACCCTCACGACGCGCATCACGCTGACTGCTGATGATCCCCAGTACATAGACCGTCACCAGATAGACGGCAATATGAATGGCAAACACATCCGCCCCCGGCCAGGTAATGATGACCGTGGGCATATAGATACCGACCACCAGCAAGGCCGCGACTACCGCCACCATCTTGCCGTCCAGCCTGCTGAAGCGATACAGCAAGGCAAAACCGATGGCAATGGCGATGACACCACCGAGCAGGGAATACAGGATATCTGTCATGGCAGTGACCTTAGTCTGTTAGCGGTGTATAGAAAACGGTATCACGCCGGCTCGTCAGCGGATCTTCACTGTCCATCTGACGAATCACGAATTCGAACGGCTGGCGTTCCTGTTCGGCCGTTTCCGGCCGCCGGTTTACCTTGGCGATCAGCTTGAGGCTGTGTTCGGGGCTGACCGTGACTTCCCTGTTTTCCCCCAGATCCAGCTCCGCCTGCGGCAGTCCCTCGATACTGATCCGGTAACGGATCGAATCGCTGGTTTTGTTATTGATCTTGATCTCGTACCGGTTCTGGATCCGGCCGTCGGAGAGGGTGACGGACAGCGGCTGACGGAACTGGGCCACGCTCAGTTCAACCTTGTCCCGATGCGAAATAGCCCAGGTCAGCAGGCTGACTGCCGCAATCAGCACCAGTGCATAGCCCAGGTTTTTGAGGTTGAAGGGATTGCTCTTTTCCCCTTCCAGGGCCTTTTGCGAGGTATAGCGAATCAGTCCGCGCGGATAGCCGATACTGTCCATGATGGTATCGCAGGCGTCGATACACAGGGCGCAGGAAATACACTGATATTGCAGGCCGTTACGAATATCGATACCGACCGGGCAGACCTGCACGCAATAACCGCAATCGATGCAATCGCCCACCTTGTCGGCAATCCGCGACTCGCGCTCCATGTAATCCTTGGACGGTTTATGCCGACCCTGCTCGCGTTCACCGCGTTGCTCGTCATACGCCACTATCAGGGTATCGCTATCGAACATCACGCCCTGGAACCGGGCATAGGGGCACATGTAGGTACAGACCTGCTCGCGCGCCAGGCCGGCCATCACATAGGTGGTGGCGGTCAGAAACAGGGTCGTGGCATATGCCGCGAAGGGAGCCTGCCCCTGGAAAAAGTCCACGGCCAGTTGCGGCGCATCGCCCCAGTAAAGCGTGAAGGTCAAACCGGTCACAAACGCCATGGCCAGCCACAGCACGTGCGTCATTCCCAGTTTGAAAAATTTGGCCGGACCCCACGGTACCTTCGCCAGTTTGATCCGGGCGTTACGTTCGCCCTGCACCAGTCGTTCGATCAGGATATAAACGTCCGTCCACAGGGTCTGGAAGCAGAAATAACCACAGAACACCCGCCCGGCCACGCCGGTGACAAAAAACAGCAACAGCGCGAAGATGACCAGCAACCCCGCCAGCCAGAAGATATCCTGGGCATAGACCACCAGGTCAAACAGGTAGAACCGTCGTCCGGCCAGATCGAACAATACCGCCTGGTCCGGCGCGTTTTCACGCGCCCAGCGCAACCAGGGCAACAGGAAATAGACACCATAGGCCAGCGTCAGTATCGCGTATTTAAGCGTACGAAAGCGTCCTTTGACCGAACGCGGATAGATTGGAATACGGGCCTGGTAAGCGGGTTGTGTCATTCCTGTTTCAATTTGGTGTCAGACATTTGCTGCTAATGCCAAATAAACAAAGGGAGGGACGTTCGCCTGTTGCAAACGCGCCCTCCCGCCGGTTGTATTGTGTTGTTATCGAGTCGGGCAATCGGCCTAATTCCCGCCGCCCATCTCGTGCACATAGAAAGTCAGGATCTTGATCTCGGTATCCGAAAGGCGCTCTTTCCAGGCCGGCATTTCGCGCGACACACCGTTGCGTACCAGCTTCATCACCGCCTCTTTCTGTGCTTCGCTGCTGCCGGCGCCGGGCACATCCACAATGGTCCAGATGCTGTCGGTCAGGTTCGCCGAGCCCATCGAGGTCTTGCCGGTGGCATTTTCGCCATGGCACACCGCGCAGTTGGTATTGAATACCTGCTTGCCGCGTTCGATCTCACCACTATCCATATCATGGCCGGACAGGCTCAGCACATAGGCCGCAACACTGCTGATTTGATCCTGCGACAGCTGCCCCTTGAAGGCCGGCATATTACCCTGGCGACCATTGCGAATGGTCTGCTCGATCTGTTCGAATGAACCGCCCCACAGCCAGGCGTCATCGATCAGGTTCGGGTATTTGCCCATCACGCCGTTACCACCGGTTTGATGACAGGCGGCACAGTTATCCGCAAACAGCACCTTGGCCATGGAGAAGGCAAAACCGCTCTGTTCAGGATCGGCCTGAATCTCCTGGTAGGAAGCCTGGCTCAACTGTTCAACATACTTGGCCTGGGCCTCACGGGCTTCCTGCATTTCCTTTTCAAACAGGGCGCGTGTGTTCCAGTGCGTGGTGACCGTTTTGCCATCTTCGGTGGTATAGGTGATATCGTTCATCATACCCTTGGTATAGGTATCACCAATGGGCAATGTCGGATAAAGAATCCAGTAAATAACCGCAAACACTACCGTGGCATAAAAAGCCCACAGCCACCAGTTGGGAAGCGGGTTATTGAATTCCTGCAGATCACCGTCCCAGGCATGACCGGTTGTCTGTACTGTCTTCTGGCTTTTGTCTTTACTCATTGTCTGTATCCTTGCGATGGCCTACGTCATCATCTTCTAACGGAATATTCTTGTATGACTCGAGACGGCGACTGCGCTTGCGGTTTGTGAAGACATACAAAATGATGCCTACAAACGTAATAAAGAACAGCAGCAACAGGAACGTTTTTGCGTCCCCGGAATGCACCATCGATTCTATCCAGTCATACATATCAGCTCAGATTACCCTTAACGGTACTGCACAAAGTGCCCGTCTTCGAACTCACTGAAGTCCACCATGGTGCCAAGTACCTGCAAATAGGCCACCAGGGCATCCATTTCACTGACAACCATCGGATTACCGTCGTAGTTACCCTGGTTGGCCTGGGCGACGAGGTTTTCCGCAGCAACATTGATATCCAGCTGGTTGGCGACTTCTTCACCAAAACGTTCGACGTTGGTCTGGTACTCTGCCTCGGTCTCTGAATAAGGCACGCCAACGACCTTCAGCGCACGCATGCGATCGGCCACGTCCTTGTAGTTCAGCTTGCTTTCCAGCAGCCAGGGATAGTTAGGCATGATGGATTCGGGGACCACGGAACGCGGAGCGACCAGATGCTGAACATGCCATTCGTTGGAGTACTTCCCGCCGACACGTGCCAGATCCGGCCCGGTCCGCTTTGAGCCCCACTGGAAAGGGTGGTCAAATTTCGACTCGGCCGCCAGGGAATAGTGGCCGTAGCGCAATGCTTCATCACGGAACGGACGCACCATTTGCGAATGGCAGGTATAACACCCTTCCCGCATGTACAGATCACGACCACGCAGTTCCAGCGGTGTGTAGGGGCGAACGGTTTCTTTACCGGCTACCTTCACTTCTTCCACTGTGTCGTCGATCATATACAGCGGAACAATTTCGACCAGACCGCCGACACTGATCACGATCAGGGTCAGGACGATAAGCCAACCGGCATTAGTTTCAATAGTTTCGTGTTTCATTGCTCTTCTCTAATCCTGTTGTTCTTTAGGCCTTGGCCATTTTCGCGGCCAGCTTGGCTTCCAGTTCAGCCCTTTCACGACTTGCCTTGCGGATCGTCATGAAGACATTAAATGCCATCAGGATCATCCCGGCGACAAAGAATGCCCCGCCAATGGCGCGGAATACATAAGGCTGGTGCAAGAAGGCAACGGATTCCACAAAGGTGTAGGCCAGATTGCCGTATTCATCAAAGGCGCGCAGCAGCAGCCCCTGGCCAATACCGGCTACCCACATGGCACTGATGTAGAGGACAATGCCGATGGTCGCCAGCCAGAAATGCAGGTAGATCAACCGGTCACTGTACATTTTGGTTTCCCACAGACGCGGGATCAGGTGGTACAGGGAACCGAAAGTGATCATGGCAACCCAGCCCAGCGCACCGGAGTGCACGTGACCGATGGTCCAGTCGGTGTAATGCGACAGCGCGTTAACGCTCTTGAGTGACATCAGCGGGCCTTCGAATGTCGACATGCCGTAGAACGACAGGGCCACGATCAAAAAGCGAATGATCGGATCGGTACGCAGTTTGTCCCAGGCTCCGGAGAGAGTCATGATGCCGTTGATCATCCCGCCCCAGGACGGCATCAGCAGCAGAATGGAGAAGGTGGCTGCGAGGGTCGAGGTCCAGTCGGGAATCGCGGTCCAGTGCAGGTGGTGGGTACCTACCCACATGTACAGGAAGATCAGGGCCCAGAAATGGATGATCGACAGACGATAGGAGTAGACGGGGCGACCGGCCTGCTTGGGTACAAAGTAATACATCATGCCCAGGAAGGCCGCGGTCAGGAAGAAGCCCACGGCGTTATGTCCGTACCACCACTGGGTCATGGCATCCTGCACACCGGCATGCAGACTGTAGGAAGACAGACTGAACATGCTGACCGGCACGGCCATGTTATTGAAGATATGCAACAGGGCCGTCGCCAGGATAAAGGCAATGAAGAACCAGTTGGCGACATAGATGTGCGGCTGACTGCGACGGCGCAGGGTCTGCACATAGATCCAGAAATAGGCTACCCACGTGACGGCAATCAACAGATCGATCGGCCAGACCATTTCGGCGTATTCCCGCGCCTGGGTATAGCCGAACAGATAGGAAATCGCGGCCAGCGCGATCGAAGCCTGCCAGCCCCAGAAGGTCAGATTGGCAAGACCATCGTTGTACAGGCGCACCTGGCAGGTCCGCTGCACCACATAATAGGAAGTGGCAAACAGTGCACTACCCCCAAAGCCAAAGATGACCAGCGTGGTGTGCACCGGACGCAGACGACCAAAGGTGATTTCCGGGATATCAAAGTTCAGAAATGGCCAGGCCAGTTCGGAGGCAATGTACAAACCTGCGAACATTCCCAGCACACCCCAGACAATGGTCATAATGGTGAACTTGCGTACAATATCGTAGTTGTATTGTTCCGCAGCCTGTGCAGTTGAGTGGGCCATATAACGCCTCTTGGTTCTTGGTTGAATCAGGTGATGATAAGGGAGTTTCCCGCCTGCACCGCCACAGGAATCCTGAGAAAATCCCTCGGGAATATCAAAATATCAGAATATTGTAAAGTATCTGTAAACCGGCAGGCAACTGCCGATCATCTCGCTAGTATAGACGGGTCATCCGATTCGCGGTCAAACGGGGAATATTTGACCTGGATTGACCGATTATCGCCTTACAATTTAGGCGGTTATAGCCAGAGGGCCAGCAACAACGGAATGTAGTGGTCGATCAGCAACAACGCGAACAGCAACATCAGATACAAAATGGAATAGCCGAACGTTTTGATGGCAATTTTCGGGTCTTTGTCCGACTGCATGCGAATGGCGTAATACAGGAAGATCCCGCCGAGAATGAGGGCCCCGATAAAATAGAGCCAGCCGCTCATCCGGGTAGCAAACGGCAGCAGCGTCACACCGAACATAATAATGGTATACAGCAGCACGTGCAGGCGGGTGAACTGTACCCCGTGGGTGACCGGCAACATCGGCACATTGACCCGGGCATATTCCTCACGCTTGTGAATCGCCAGGGCCCAGAAATGTGGTGGCGTCCAGGTATAGATAATCAAAAACAGCAACAGACTATCGGGATGGATATGCCCGGTCACCGCAGTCCAGCCCAGTACCGGTGGTGCCGCACCGGCGGCGCCACCGATCACAATATTCTGTGGTGTGGCACGCTTCAGGTACATTGTATAAATAAAGGCATACCCGATCAGAGACAACAGGGTCAGCACCGCGGTCAGCGGATTGACCAGATAGACCAGGATCAGCATCGAGGCAATACCCAGCAGAGCGGAGAACAACAGGGCCTGTTTATTGGTTATCGTGCCGGACGGCAGAGGACGCTTCGAGGTCCTTTGCATTTCGGCATCGATCTTCTGATCCACAATCTGATTGATGGCTGCTGCTGACGCCGCCGCCAGGCCGATGCCCAGCGTACCGAAGATCAGGGGCTGCCAGGGCACCATCCCCGGTACCGATAAGAACATGCCCACAATGGCCGTGAACACGATCAGTGCCACGACCTTGGGTTTGCACAGGGTGTAGTAATCACACCATAACCGGAAAATATCCGGGCGAACTTCAGACTGTTTGACGGTCTCCCCCATCATGTTCTCCGCGGCTCGAATGCCAGGTGGTTCAGGGTCACCAGGGTGAGTAACAATAACGCACCCACACCGTTATGCGCCACAGCGACACCCAGTGGCAGGGACAGCAGGACATTGGCAATTCCCAGGCTGACCTGCAGTAACAATACGCCCAACAGGGTCAAACCCATCGGCTGAAGGGTTTTCCCAAAACGGCCCAGTAACAGCATCAGCCCGAGTGCTCCCAGGTACAAAAAGGTCACCAGCGCGCCAAGACGATGGGTAAAGTGAACCGTGACCCGCGCGGTATTGCTCATCACCCCGCCTTCATAGTCCGGTCCGATGCCGTGCCAGAACGTAAACGCTTCATCAAAATCAGTTTGCGGCCACCACTGGCCCTGACAGGTCGGGAAATCGGTGCAGTGCAACGCGGCATAGTTGGCACTGGTCCAGCCACCCAGCATGATCTGGGCGACCACGATCAGCAACCCGGCGAAGGCCAGTTTTTTCAACCGGCCGACCTGTTGCCCAGCACGTAGTCGGGCGAACAGATTCATATGCCGCAGGCTTATCCACCAGAGCAGAGACAATGTCGCCATCCCGCCCATCAGATGCAGCATGACGATCACCGGTTTGAGCTTGATCGTGACCGTCCACATCCCGAGCAAGGCCTGGAAAATGATCAACACACTCAAAAATAACGGCAATTTGAAAGACTGCTGCGGATCATGGCGGTTGCGCCAGGCAACAAAGGCCAGGGTGAATACCAGCAGGCCGAGAATACCGGCAAAATAGCGGTGGATCATTTCCTTCCAGGCCTTGTGTGCCTCGACCGGACGTTCAGGAAACAGTTCGTTTGCCGTGAGTACGTCCTGCTCGGTTTTCGGCACGCCCAGATGACCATAACAGCCCGGCCAGTCAGGACAGCCGAGGCCGGCATGCGACAGGCGTACATAAGCCCCCAGTATCACCACACACAGGGCCAGTACAGTAGCGATCAATCCCAGTCGGGCAAACAACGTTTTTTTGTTCATATTTTTATTATCCTGATCGCGCAAACTTCAGCAGCCGTTCCAGATCCCGGATCGCGCCCTTTGGTTCATAACCCTCGAGGTAACTCATCATCAGATAACCACGTGGATCCACCAGATACATGGACTGCAGAGACGGACCGGCACCGATATCGTGTTTAAACTGTTTGATCACCTTCTGCAGGCTGGGATCATCCCCATACACGACTTTCATGTCCGGGTGTTCACCCAGTACCTCACGCAGGCTTGCCTGTGGCGCGCCTTCTGTCGATATATAAATCCGAACCAACCGTTGCCGATTACCGCCCTGTGCCAGACGTATCTGACGCATCAGGTATAATTTTTCCACGCACTCGGGATTGCAACTGGCATCGCCGAACTGAATCATCAGCCATTTGTCGCGCACATCGGAAAACTGAAAAGACGAGCCGTCCTGATCAACAAGCGCAACGTCCTGCAGCTGACGCGGAGGCTGAATCAGGTCACCGTGGTTGCGTTCACCGCCTATGTCCCATTTATCCAGGTTAAAATACAGCACCAGGACGATAATAATCGGCAAAAAGAACACGGCAACCAGTAATAAAAACTCCCGCCGCCCCTTGTTTCGTTGTGCTTCACTTACGTTCATGTTCTGCATGTTCTACTTTTCTGCTGTTAACGAATATAAATATCAAAACCAGTGCCAGAGCCAGCGTAAACCATTGTACGGCGTAACTTGTGCTCTTCTCGGGCGAGCTGCTGACGATCTTCCAGTCCCTGACAAAACCGTGCGGCTCTTTTTTACCCAGCTGCATTATGTATGGATACAGTTTGTATCCTGTTTGTTCCTCAAGCTCCTGCACATCCAGCCATTGCACCACCAACGGCCATTGGCTGTCGGTATAACTTTGCTCCCCTAGCTTCAGACCAGGTTCCGAGGGTTGCTTTAAACGCCCTGTCAACTCAACCTCGTATTGTGGTGTCGCAAACCCTGGCAAACTGTCACGCTGCAATCCGCCATCGACCCAGCCACGATTAACCAGAATGTGCCGTTCAGATTCACCGAGTTTTAAGGGTGTCAGCACATGGTAACCCGCCCGTTTCTGATGAACCTGGTTATCCAGTAAAATGTGCCGGTCATCGTCAAACTGTCCGCTGACACGGACCCGTCGATACTCTATCTCGTCCGTCGGATCGAGACGGAATAATTCAACCGCCGGGCGGGCCTGCTGCTCGGCATAACGCTGCTCAATTTCCCGCTTTTCCTGCGCCCGATCCAGCTGCCAGAAACCCAGGCGCAACAATACTGGCAACAGGATAAGCGTTGCGAGCGTCGGCCACAGGCGCGGTCTGAATTCACGGTTGCCAAATTGCATTTTATTACCAGCTGTCCATATGCCCGCTGCGGCATTTTGGGTATACTTTATTCACCAGTTAGCGGAGGTAACCATGCTTTTCAAAGCAGCGATCGTCATTGTCCTCGTACTGATTTTACTCAGCCTGGCAACAGCCCTGTTTTCCATGCTGAAAGGCAACCAGGACTCCACGCGTACCGTCAAAGCCCTGACCCTTCGGATCGCGCTGTCCATCGGGCTGCTTATTTTTATCATGATCGGCTATTCGCTCGGCCTTATTTCACCACACGCGCTGGTATAACGCCACGGTGAATTATCCTTTTTTATTGCGTCAGATTTAGTTCGGCACAGAGCAGACTTACGAGAATGCTTTCACAGAAATCAGCACTATTTCCCGCAAAAACAATATAAATACCGGGTGACTCTTTATCCTGTTTCGGTGTTGTCACCGCACAACCCGTTTATCAAATACTCCGTCCCTTGCTTTCCTGCCTGCAAAAAAAAGGCGCCGCAATCGCGGCGCCTTCCATAGCCATGTTATCGCCTGTTACAACCAGTAGACGAAAATAAACAGGCCCAGCCAGACCACATCCACAAAGTGCCAGTACCAGGCCGCCGCCTCAAAAGCAAAGTGATGCTTGGCGGTAAAGTGGCCCTTGATTGCCCGCAACAACATCACCAGCAACATAATGGCACCGATAGTCACATGCAGTCCGTGGAAGCCGGTCAACATAAAGAATGTTGAGCCATAGATCCCGGAGGTCAGTTTCAGATTCAGATCACTGTAAGCGTGACCATACTCATAGGCCTGCAATGCAACAAACACGGCACCCAGTGCAACTGTCAGGAACAGCCCCAGAATCAGTTGCATGCGATTGTTTTTCTTCAGACCCCAGTGAGCCCAGGTGACGGTCAGGCCGGATGTCAGCAGGATAATCGTATTGTAGAACGGAATACCCCAGGCACCGACAACCTCCTTCGGCTTCTCGAAACCTTCCGGGTTCGGTACATCGATCAGCGGCCAGGCAGCCTGGAAGTTCGGCCATAACAATTCGCCGGTCATGGCGTTATTGCCAGCCCCATCCAGCCAGGGTAATGCCCATTGCCGTACATAGAACAAAGCGCCGAAGAAAGCGGCAAAAAACATCACTTCCGAGAAAATGAACCAGGCCATGCCCATACGGAAAGAGGTGTCCACCTGTGCATTGTATTGCCCACCTTCACTTTCGGAGATGACTTTGCCAAACCAGCCAAACATCATCACGATGACAATAATGGCCCCGGCGATCATCCACAGGCTGGTACCACCATGCAGCCACCCGGCAAAACCGGCCAGCAACGTGAACAGACCGATCGAGCCGACTATCGGCCAATGACTCGGCTCGGGTAAATAATAGCTACCTTGTGCGTGTGACATGGCTACCCCTCTTTTATGCTTATTGTGCTAATTGTTATTAGTTCAAATAGGCCTGGCTGTTTTCAACAACCGCAATCTTCTTGTTGTTACCTTCCAGCCTGGCGTTTTTATCAGTATCAAAAAATGTATAACCCAGCGTGATAGTATTGACGTTTTTTGGCAGGTCAGGATCCACCACAAATACCAGCGGCATCTCCTTGGCCTCACCCGGTTTGAAAGTCTGCTGATTGAAGCAGAAGCATTCCATTTTGGTGAAATATTTCACAGCCTGGGACGGAGCCAGACTCGGCACCGCCTGTGCCACAACGGTCTGGTCTGTCTTGTTCCGGGCATAAAACTTCACCTGTTTTATCTCGCCGGGATGTAACTTCATGGTCCGGGTCATTGTTTTGAATTCCCAGGCCATATTCTGATTTAGCGTGGTCGTGAACTGGACTGTTACCGTACGATCGAGGTCCTTTCTTGCCGCCAGTTCGCGGCCTTTGGCAGAGCCTTTTTCCGCGGTGTAACTGCCATCCTGAATCTCAAGAAAGCGGCCATTAATCCCGAAGGCATCACAGACCATGTTGTACAAAGGAACCAGTGCAAACCCGAAACCGAACATCGCAAACACAACAACGGTCAGCTTGCTTATCAGTCGACCATGTGTTTTTTCAGGCTTGCTGTCCTGTGTCATGACCGGTTACCAGTATTTGGCAAAAATCGCGATATAGAACCCCAGGGCAATCAGCACCAGGATTGCAATTGTCGATTTTTTTGCCTTTGCTCGTGCCACGTTAGTACTCATTATTACTACCCTGTCTGGTCATACGGGGAGGCATTTATTAATACCTCCCCGTTGTGACTTATTTAACCTGCGGCGGTGTTTCGAAGGTATGGTACGGCGCCGGTGAAGGAATCGTCCATTCCAGGCCATCCGCGCCATCCCAGACCTTGTCGGTGGCTTTTTCTCCGCCACGAATGGTCTTGATGAGGATATACAGGAACAGCAGCTGACTGGCACCGAAGACGAACCCGCCGACCGAGGCCATCATGTTGAACTCGGCAAACATCGGGGAATAGTCCGGAATCCGTCGCGGCATACCGGCCAGACCGACAAAGTGCATCGGGAAGAACAGCACGTTGACGGAAATGGCGGATAACCAGAAGTGCCATTTGGCCAGGGTTTCGCTGTACATGTTACCGGTCCATTTCGGCAGCCAGTAGTATACGCCGGCGATAATGGCGAAGACCGCGCCGGTTACCAGTACATAGTGGAAATGCGCCACGACAAAATAAGTATCGTGATACTGGAAGTCAGCCGGGGCAACACCCAGCATCAGGCCGGTAAAGCCACCAATGGTGAACAGGAACACAAAGGCGATGGCCCACAGCATTGGTGCCTCGAAGGTCATTGAGCCCTTCCACATAGTAGCGGTCCAGTTGAATACTTTGACCGCGGTCGGTACGGCAATCATTACCGTGGCATACATAAAGTAGAGCTCACCGGCCAGCGGCATGCCTACCGTGAACATATGGTGCGCCCAGACGATGAATGACAGGAACGCAATAGCCGCGGTGGCATAAACCATCGACGCATAGCCGAACAACGGCTTGCGGGCGAAGGTCGGAATAATCTGCGAGACCACACCAAAGGCCGGCAGAATCATGATATACACCTCGGGATGCCCGAAGAACCAGAACACATGCTGGAACAGAACCGGGTCACCCCCGCCGGCGGCATCAAAGAAGCTGGTGCCGAAGTTGCGGTCGGTCAGCATCATGGTTACCGCACCGGCCAGTACCGGCATAACGGCAATCAGCAGGAAGGCGGTAATCAGCCAGGTCCAGACGAACAGCGGCATCTTCATCAGCGTCATGCCCGGTGCCCGCATGTTCAAAATGGTCGCGATGATGTTAATCGCACCCATGATGGACGAGAAACCCAGCAGGTGAATCGCAAAGATAAAGAACTCCGTACTGGCCGGTGCAAAGGTCGTGGACAATGGCGCGTAGAAGGTCCAGCCAAAGGCCGGGCCGCCACCTTCCATGAACAGGGTGCTGACCAGCATGGTGCCGGCGAACGGCAGAATCCAGAAGGACCAGTTGTTCATGCGCGGCAATGCCATATCCGGCGCACCGATCATCAACGGGATCTGCCAGTTGGCCAGGCCGACAAACGCCGGCATGACCGCCCCGAAGACCATAATCAGGCCGTGCATGGTGGTCATCTGATTGAAGAAGTGGGGGTCGACGATCTGCATGCCCGGCTGAAACAGCTCGGCACGGATGACCATGGCCATAGCACCGCCTGTCAGGAACATGATGAAAGCGAACCACAGATACAGGGTACCGATATCTTTATGGTTGGTGGTAAACAGCCAACGCGTAATACCCGTCGGGTGGTGATGCTCGTGTGTCGCAGCTACTGTACTCATTCTTATATCCTCCACTACGCCTTAGCGTGCTGCCTTAACGGCTGACGGTTGTACAACACTGGCACTATTACCCCAGCTGTTGCGTTCGTAGGTAATTACCGCTGCCAGATCGGCGTCGTTCAATTGCGGACCAAAGGCCTGCATGGCAGTACCGCTCTTGCCATGGACAACAATGTCGATATGACCTTGTGCCGGCCCGGTGGTCAGTTCACCGCCGGCCAGTGCCGGGAAGGTACCCGGGATGCCCTGCCCGTTCGCCTGGTGACAGGCGGCGCAGTTGGCTTTGTAGACTTCTTCGCCCCGGCTCATCAGCTCATCCTTGCTCCATTCACGATCACTACCTGCATTGGCTGCCGCTGCAGCTGCTTTTTGTTCAGCAACCCAGTCCTTGTACTCGTTCTCGGCAACCACTTTGACCACGATGGGCATAAAGCCATGATCCTTGCCGCACAACTCGGCACACTGACCGCGATAGGTCCCGGTTTCAGTCGCCTTGAACCAGCTTTCATTAATATAGCCGGGAATCGCATCACGCTTGACACCGAGGTCCGGTACCCACCAGGCATGAATCACATCGTTTGAGGTAGTCAGTATCCGGACTTTCTTATTAACTGGAACCACAATCGGCTTGTCGACATCCAGCAGGTAGTTTTCCACTGTTCGTACGTCCACGCCGGAGCCTTTCTGGCGAGCTTCGTTACTGGTCGAATCGAGATTACTGAAAAAGCTGAGACCTTCATCCAGATACTCATACTGCCACTTCCATTGCCAGCCGGTCGCCTTGACGGTTACATCGGCATTGGTGGTGTCCTCGATCTTGATCAGTGTCTTGGTCGCCGGTATGGCAATCAACACCAGCACCACCAGCGGAATAATGGTCCAGATGACCTCCACCGTGGTGCTTTCATGGAATTGCGCTGGCTTGGCACCCTTGGATTTGCGGTGTTTAAACAGGGAATAAATCATCACCCCGAAAACGCCGATACCGACTATGGTCACAATCCACAGCACCAGCATATGCAGGCCGTAAATCTCTTTACCGACGACCGTCACGGTCTCGGACATATTCAGTTCGTATTCTGCAAATGCGCTGCCTGGACCCAACAACAAAACAGCATACAGGAAGCTTCGGAGCTTTCTCGTTATAGTATTTGCCGACATACCTCTACCTCTTCCGGTTGGGATTCACTTGATTTTATTGATTATGGTTTTTATTCGCCCGTCACCGCACATGCCTTTTTTATATAGCATGGCCAGCGCGAGTGGATAATTTATAAATCTGGATCGTACCTGCCGCTTGTGACTGTTTGATTGCCTGCTGGCATCAACCTGTCGGTTATTTTTGTTTTACAAATGCGCTTGTTCCGGTTCGGTCACAGCCGCCCACCGGAATGCCGTCCTGTACTGGCTGCTATGCATGGTAATCAGGCGTACCTGGCTCCGCAATAAAAAAGAAAGTATGGGCTTATAACAAACAGATATAAAAGCAGCTGCTAATATGTTTATCTTCTAATTAGCTATTTACCGGTTTTCTGCTACCTGTCAGCGGTCTATTGCGCAGTGATTCATGTGGATCGTTTAATAACCTTAACGATCAACCGAGAACTTGCCAAGGTGTTTCACTTCTTAAGAATATTACAGCCAGCTTATATTAATGCCTGTTGCCAGTTGCGCCTGCTGTTGCGGAGTGAGTGACACGGGTTGATAGGGAATCTGTGCCAGACAGGGCACGGAAAGGCGGGATTCGAGGGTCTGCAGGTTACCCTGCTGTGCGGCAAAGCCGGGATCGATCCCATTGGCGATCCAGCCCACCACCGAGACGTTCTGTTGTTCAATACTTTCGATGGTTAACAGCGCATGATTCAGGCAACCCAGGCGCATGCCAACCACCAGCACCACGGGCAAACCCAGCAAGCCGGGTAAATCGGAGACCGACAAACTGTCGCTTAACGGCACACGCCAGCCGCCGACCCCTTCAACAATGACCTGATCACTGTGTTCCTGCAGTTGCGCATAAGCCTCCACAATCGGCTGGCGCTCGATACGATGCCCCGCCTGACTGGCGGCCAGGTGCGGGGCAATCGGTGGCTCGAATACATACGGATTTACCCAGTCGTAGGGATGATTCATACCGGACTGCTGTTGCAACTGCAGGGCATCCTCGTTGACCAGTCGCCCGTCACGTAACTCGCCGCCGCTGGCAACCGGTTTCATCCCGGCCACCTTCAGGCCTCGCTGCTGCAGTGCCTCCATCAACAGGCAACTGCAAAAGGTCTTGCCGATCTCGGTATCGGTACCGGTAACGAACACCCCCGGATATTGCACTATGTCTGTACTCATCGCCGTGGAACAAAGTTGACCGGGACTTCCTGCGGTACGGCACAACCGGCGCCGGAGGTTTCTATCGCCCAGGCATGGCCATACAACACTTCATAACTGACCGGCAAACGTTGTTCCTGGCGAAACTGCTCATAAGCCTCGCCGACTGCCTGCATGCGCCGCTTGCCGGTCAGACCCCGGGCACGCCCCCGGGTGACGTTATGTGCGCCAATCTGTTTGAGATCCCGCATGATGGAAAACAGATCCGGATAGGTTAATGTCAGCATTTCCATGTCCATGACGGGGTCACCGAAACCGTGACGCAACAGGGCATCACCAATATCGTGCATATCTATAAACCGGTTGGTATGTGAATACGCATCCACCGCCTCGAAGCACTGGCGTAACTCGCCGAGGGTGTCCGGTCCGAACGTACTGAACATTAACAAGCCGTCCGGCTTCAGCACGCGGCGCATTTCGGCGAAGGTCTGATCCAGATCCACACACCACTGGATGGCCAGGCTGGAGAAGATCATATCCACACTGGCATCGGCCAGCGGCAGTTGCTCGGCATCGCCGGCGACATAACGAAAGCGGCTGCGCATCTTCTGCCATAAACTCGGCCTGGCTCGCGCCTGATCCAGCATGTTCACGGATACATCCAGCGCCCAGATCTCGCTGCCGGGATAACGTCGGGCCAGCGCGGGTAAGGTATAGCCCGTACCGCAACCCACATCCAGCAGTCGTTGCGGAACATGTTTAATATAATCGAGTCGTTCCAGAATGCGATCGGCGACTTCCCGCTGTAACACCGCGGCCTGATCATAACCTTCGGCCGCGCGATCGAACGCCGTTCGCGCCTGTCGCTTGTCAATCACCTGTGCATCATTGTCTTGCATGTAAAAACATCATCACTTGTTGAGCAAATGTCTGCGGGTGGGAAACAAACGGCGCATGTCCCGCCCCCTCGATAATCACGGCCTGACTGTCATCAAATGTTTCGGATAGCACATCCGCTACCGCCAGCGGGACCAGCATGTCCTGTTCCCCCATCACCAGCAGCAACGGCAGTTGTCGAATCAGCGACAACGGTTTACGCAAATCCGCCTCTTTCAAAATGGTCAGACCGCTTTGCAACGCTGTCACGTTAACTTCGGCCGTCTCCAGTACCCGCTGGCGCAAGGTCCGCAATGCCTCGCGGGCGGATTCACTGCCCTTGACCTGCAGCGCCAGAAAACGTTGCAGGGTCGCCCGATAATCTTCGCGCAATTGTGCCGCGAAGCTCTCCAGCAGTTCGGGTGGCATGGCATGCGGCCAGTCATCGGCCTGGCTGAAACGCGGAGTACTGGCCACCAGTATCAGTGCCCGAACCTGTTCGGGTCGTTGCAGCGCGATCTGCATGGCTGCCAGCCCACCCAGTGACCAGCCCAGCCAGCAGGCCGGTCCGCTTAACTGTGGCGACACGCTTTGCCATATCTCATCCGCCAGCTGCGCCAGATCAAACTCACTGTCGGCGTGCTGACTTTGCCCGTGGCCGGGCAAGTCCACCAGGTGCAGGCGGTAATGCGGCTCCAGTGCGTCGATCACCCCGTGCCAGATACCGCTATGCATCCCCCAGCCATGCAATAGCACCAGATCCGGCCCCTGTCCCGTGCGGGTCACCTGAAGCGAAGCGGTATTCGCCATGCTTATAACACCGACTCGATGATCGCCAGCAGCTGGGTAATATCCGCCGGCTCATGCGCGGCCGAAAACGTAATCCGCAGCCGCGCCGTGCCCCTGGGCACGGTCGGCGGGCGGATCGCGCTGATCAGGATGCCCTGCTCTTTCAATTTCTCGCTCAATACCACTGCCCGTTCGGTCTCGCCGACGATCCACGGTTGTATGGGGGTGGTTGACGGCCCCAGCTCCAGGCCCAGTTGCGCGGCGCCAGCCCGAAACTGCGCGATCAACTGTTGCAGTTTCTCCCGTCGCCAGCCTTCGGTTTGTACCAGCTGCAGGCTGGCCCGGGTCGCCTCGGCCACGGCCGGGGGCAGCGCCGTGGTATAGATATAACTGCGGGCCTGCTGAATCAGGGTTTCTATCAGCGCCTCCTCACCGGCGACAAATGCGCCGAAGGTCCCAAAGCCCTTGCCCAGGGTGCCGACCAGGATCGGCACCTCATCGATTCCCAGTTCAGACTCTTCCAGCGAGCCCCGGCCGCTGGCGCCGATGACACCCAGCCCGTGGGCATCATCCACCATAAGCCAGGCCTCCTGCTCCCGGGCCAGCCGGGCCAGTGACGGCAACGGGGCCAGATCGCCATCCATGCTGAACACACCATCGGTGGCAATCAGCCGGGTTGATGCCTTGCTGCTGTCCAGCAACTGCTGCAGGTGGTCACTGTCGGCATGCCGGTAACGCTGCAATCGCGCGCCGGACAATTGCGCTGCATCGACCAGCGAGGCATGGTTGATGCGATCTTCGAACATCGCATCCTTGCGTCCGAGCAACGCACTGGCCACGCCAAGGTTGGCCATATAACCGGTGGAGAACAACAGGGCCCGGGGCCGGCCGACAAACGCGGCCAGTTCCTCTTCCAGCTGATGGTGTGCCCGTGCATGCCCGGCCACCAGATGCGCCGCCCCGCTGCCAACGCCATACTCATCAACACCGCGTTTGAAGGCCTGTTTGACCTGGGGGTGATTGGCCAGGCCGAGATAATCATTACTGCAGAAATTCAGATACTCGCGCCCGTCGATGACCACCCGCGGCCCCTGCGGCCCCTCCAGCACCTGCCGCGAACGATACAAATGCCGCGCCCGGCGTTCTTCCAGAGACTGTTGTAATTTCAGAGTATCTATCATTTTTTAGATCCCCTGGAATAAACGCAAAGGACGCAAAGACGCCAAGAACGTGAAGAAAATCTTTGACCCATTTATAAGGCGTGACTTCGTCAATGACACGAAGCTTGCAATTAGTCAGCCAGGGCTGAATGCCCTTCCTATACTCTTCATTGAAGTCCTTTGCGAACTTTGCGTTACTTCCACCTCTATCTCTAAATGGCCTGGATGCCGAGTTTGTCGAACAGTTGCGTATCGTGATCGGCGCCAGGGTTGGGGGTGGTCAGGAGTTTTTCGCCGTAGAAAACCGAGTTGGCGCCGGCCAGGAAACACAGCGCCTGCATTTCGTCGGACATTTCCTCGCGCCCGGCCGACAGGCGTACGTAGGATCCGGGCATCAGGATCCGGGCCACGGCGATGCTGCGCACGAATTCGATGTGATCGAAATCCTCGGCTTCCTGCAGCGGTGTGCCTTCGACGCGCACCAGCATGTTGATGGGCACGCTTTCGGGATGTTGCGGCTGATTGGCCAGTTGTTGCATCAGGCGCACGCGGTCATAACGGCTCTCGCCCATGCCGAGAATGCCGCCGCAACAGACATGCATGCCGGCATTGCGCACGTGTTCCAGGGTATCGAGGCGATCCTGGTAGGTCCGGGTGGTGATCACCTCGCCATAGTATTCCGGCGAGGTATCCAGATTGTGGTTGTAATAATCGAGTCCCGCTTCCTTGAGCCGTTGGGTCTGGCTCTCGGTCAGCATCCCCAGGGTCAGGCAGGTTTCCAGTCCGAGCTCCTTGACCGCCCTGACCATCTCGATCACCGGGTCCAGATCCCGATCCTTGGGACTGCGCCAGGCCGCTCCCATGCAAAATCGGCTGGAGCCGTTGGCTTTGGCCGCCTTCGCGGATTCGATCACCTCGTCCAGGGGCATGAGCGGTTCGACTTCCAGCCCGGTATCGTAGCGAATGCTTTGCGGGCAATAACCGCAATCCTCCGGACATTTACCGGTCTTGATACTCAGCAGCGTGCTGACCTGCACCTGGTTGGGATCGAAATAGTGACGGTGTACCTGCTGGGCATGGAACAGCAGGTCATTGAATGGCAGGTTAAACAGGCCATCGATCTCCTCGACCTGCCAGTCATGGCGAACATTATTATCAAGCGTGGTGGCGCTGGCGGTTTGTGTCATTTCAGGTCTCCCCTTCCCCGTACGTGTCTTGCCAGGGTTCTTGTTGAATGCGATACAGATCCCACAGTGACCAGGGAATCAGAATCAGCGCGACAATACCGCCGGTGATGATCCACAACTGCCACTGGGTGCCATAAAAGGTGCCCACCGGAATGACGATGCCAAAAGCGCCGTAAAACCGGTATGCCGCCTGCTGGGTGTAATGCCCGACCCGCTCATTGGGATGGTGGCGGGCGATGGTATAGACCGCGATGGAGACGCCAAACCACAAGATCGGCGGCACCACCATCAGAATAAACATGAAAATCAGGGTCATGGCGGCCGGCTCCCCGAGCAGGATCCAGGGGGCCATGATCAGCCCCGGCGCCACGGCAATAATGTTGCCGAAATTGAACAGGCGCGCCATGCGGCGACAACTCTCAGCACTGATAAACTGGCTGGAAGTGCTGTTTTGCGATTCCACGATGGATCACTCTCGGCTAGACTGGGGCAAGGAACCGCATGATAGACACCCCACCGCCGGTGTCAACTCGCAAGGACGCGTAAAGTGAACAACTGGTTAAATTTCGACCTGTTTCGGCCGATTTGCTGGCTCTGCCACGTACCGCTGGCGAGCGGTCAGCCCCTGTGTCGCGACTGTCTCGCCGCCCTGCCGCACAATCATCACGCCTGTCGCCGTTGCGCCCTGCCCGTCGCGCCCGGCCAGACCGAATGCGGCCAGTGTCTTGCCCGCCCGCCGCGCTATCAGCAGGCGCTGGCCCCGTTCATTTACGCGCGCCCCATCGATCAGCTGATCACCGCATTCAAGTTCCGGCAGCAGCTGCAATATGCCCGCCTGCTGGGCGAACTGCTGGCACAGCGCCTGCCACCGAAGTCAGTTTCGACACTGGATGCCCTGTTACCGGTCCCGCTGCATCCGCAACGCCTGCGGGAACGGGGCTATAACCAGTCCCTGGAGATCGGCCGTTTCCTTGCCCTGCAGTACCGTTTACCAATGCTGAGCCAGATCTGTCAGCGGATACGCCCGACCGCCGTCCAGAGCAACCTGCCGCTGGCACAACGGGCAAAGAATCTGCGCCGGGCATTTCACACCGGGGCCGATCTGCAGGGTTGTTCCATTGGCATCATCGATGATGTGGTCACCAGCGGCCATACCGTTAACGAACTGGCCCATTGCCTGCAACGCGCCGGCGCCGGGTCGATTACCGTCATCGCGATTGCCCGGGCTGACTTTCCACGCTGAACCTTCGGTATTGTTACTGTGTGACAGGTGCTGGAATTAACGCCAAGTACGCAAAGACGCGGAGAACGCAAAGGCAATAATGATTAAGTGTTGTGTGGTGAATAAAACGAAGGCCAGTGTGAAAATAACCACCGGACGGGACGGGTAAAACAGATTTAATCGTCGGTGTATTCAAGGCCAGTTCCCGATGGAACCGCTGCGCTTGTTTCACCCTGCGTAGCTCAAGACTTGCGATATACGACTGACATCTGCCAGAAGTTTCGGGACGAACGATCAGAAGTCCATGAACAGGTCGAGGAAGACGCCCCGGGATTCATATTCCAGGCCGGGGGTGGTCTGGCCGTTATCCAGGGAATATTGCTGATGGCGCCAGCCGCCTTCGAGACCGAGGCCACGATGCCATTTATATTGCAGCTTGGCCTGGTAATCGAACGCGCGGGCCCGTTCGCTGTCACGATGGCTGCCTTCCAGCGACGCGGACAAACCGTCAAACGGCAGCTCGAACAGGGCGGTGGCATAAAACATGGGAATGGCCTGGTTGAAATTGTGTACGCTGACCTGACCTTCCGCCTGCGGATAACGAGCTACCGCTTCGAGATACTTGATGTTCAGTCCCAGATCCAGTGACATACCGTGCGCCGTACTGACCGGATAGAACAACCGGGCGTCATATTGCTGCAGGCGATCGGCCGTACCGGAGGAAGCCGAAAGCGAATCCACATTATGTAACCGGGGCTGCAGGATCGCCTGGTGTGATTCGCTGTCATCACGCAGTTGCAGGGCCCGCCGGGTATCCTCCCCCAGGTTGAGCCGAAACTGCGGCATATAACCCGGCTCATGCTCGCCGGCAAACAGCGGCGACGCCACGAGCAACAGGCTCGCGGCGACACTGAGCAATCCGGCATTGAGATGCTTGTTCAAAAACATGGGCAAGGTAAGGTCGGCAAGAAATCGTTGCCCTGATTATAGAACAGCCCGCCAGCGCGAACCACACACAAAGCGCGACTTAACGCAGAATTTACAATCCCGCCGCTTCCAGCGCACTCAGTCTTTTTGCGGCATACTCTTTGAGGTTTTTCGACAGGGCGGGGCTGTTCCTGGCCCGTTCATAAGCCGAGCGGGCCTCGGTATATTTCTGCAGTTGTTCCAGGGAAACCCCTAACCCGATCCACCAGTTTCCCTGACGGGGATTGACCCGCAACAGGTCCCGGTAGGTTGCCGCCGCCTTGAGATGGTAGTCTGCCTGCTGATAGATCGCCGCCAGCAGGGCGTGATAATCACTATCCACCCTGAGCGGTGGCGGCTGATGTTCGAGTACCGCGATCGCCTGTGCCGGTTTGTCCTGCTTGAGCAGCACCCGGGCATAGAGTTTGGCAAACAGGCTGTTCTGCGGCGCCAGGGCCACCCCCTCTTTCAGCAGGGCAGCCGCTTCCACATAGCGCCCGCTTTTAATATACACCCCGGCCAGCAATTCCCGGGCCCGATGATGTTGCCGGTAATACTGCAAGGCTTCCCGCAAGTGGCGTTCGCCGGCTTCATTTTGATCCCGGCCGAGTAACTGATACCCCTTTTTATAGGCCAGTTCCGCGCGCTGTTCATCGCTCAACGGCCGGCTGCGCTTGGTG
This sequence comes from Pseudomonadota bacterium, assembly GCA_034190045.1. Taxonomy (GTDB): domain Bacteria; phylum Pseudomonadota; class Gammaproteobacteria; order UBA6429; family Thiohalophilaceae; genus Thiohalophilus. Next base: position 7,447 of record JAXHTI010000003.1, on the reverse strand, counting down.
ACCTGCTGTGACGATTCATCGGTCGCCGTTGCTGTTTGTGTCGACTGGCGTTCAACCCGGCGCGAGGTGGACTCGGGTTCCGGTTCAGATGCCGGCTTCGGCTTAGCTACCGCTTTGTTCTGCGCCGAAGCTACGGTTTGTGACGCGGTTTTTTCTCCTGTCGAATCCCGCCCATCCTCTGCCGAGCCGGAGGTGACGCTTTCAGCAGGCGGGGCAGGTTGCCGGCTGTCCGCTTGTGGCAACGGGGCGGTCTCGACCGCCGGAGCCGTGGCGATCGGCGGCGCGCTCGTCCCACCCGGCTGCGGAGTATTGAGATAGAACCAGCCGAGCACACCGACCACCGCCACCAGCAACACCAGCGCTGCGCTCAGGGCATAAACCAGATAGGGCGGGCGCCGACGCGCCACACTGTAACGATTCACGCCTTTTAACGAACCATCCGGGGATGACACCGAATCGGCACGACGTTTTTCCAGATCCTTGAGCATCTGGTTAATCAGGCTCATAAACTGACTCCCGGCAACCTGTTCCCCTGCCAATAAAACAAGGCAACCGAGACCAGCACCGTGACCGCCGCCAGCCACCATGGCCAGCGCCGGCGCGGCGGATGCGCCAGCTGGGCATCCTCGGTATCTTTTACCGCCAGACGCATATGTTGCTCGTCGACCGTGGTATCGCCCCGTCCATAGGCGGCCATCATTGCCTTGTGTGACAGAATATTGATCAACCGCGGTATACCGCGACTGCATTTATACAATGTTCGCATCGCCTTGTGCTCGAACAGCGCGCCCCCCTGGTAGCCGGCCACCACCAGTCGATGGGAAACATAGGAATCGAGTCCTTCGCGATCGATCGGCTCCAATCGATAGGAAAAGGTAATGCGTTGTTTGAGCTGGCGAACCTGGCGTGTATTCAGACGCTCGTCCAGTTCCGGCTGGCCGAACAGGACGACCTGCAACAGTTTGTATTTCTCGGTTTCCAGGTTGGTCAACAGGCGCAGGGTCTCCAGCGTTTCGGTCGGCATGGCCTGTGCCTCATCAAGACACAACACGACTTTCTTGCCTTCACTGGTCAACTCGATCAACCGATCCGTGATCATTTTTTGTAATTGATGATGCCCGTAGGGCCGGTTGGACAGGGCAATACCGAGTTCCGCGGCCACCCCGGCCTGCAGGCCATAGGGACTCAACTGGGGATTGGGAATGTAGGCCGAGACAAAATCCTTGTCCATGGTGTTGAGCAGCTTGCGACACAGCAAGGTTTTACCGGTACCGACCTCGCCGGTGACCTTGATAAACCCCTCGCCGCTGCGCAGGGCCACCAGTAACGTATTCAGGGCGTCGGCATAATGGCCGTAAGAGAAAAAATAGGCCGTATCCGGGGTAATGGAAAAGGGCGCTTCCCGCAGTCCGAAATGTTGCAGATACATCATGTTGTTGCGCCCATTTCCGTTACCTAGCGTCCGTTACGAATCTGCCGGATCCGTTCCTGCGAGGAACGTACCGCATCGGACCAGGTTTCGTCTCCCTCGACCAGTACCGGCTTGAGCAAAATCACCAGCTCGCTCTTGGTAGTCACTTCACGGGTATGACGGAACAGACCGCCAACCAGCGGCAGGTCTCCGAGCAACGGCACCGAGGCATCCTCGTCGGTGACCGAATCCTGCATCAGCCCGCCGATAACAACCACCTGGCCGCTGCGCGCGCGGATAATGCTGTCCGATTCGCGAATGGTGCTGATTGCCAGCGGTACGCTGAAACTGGTGGTCGAGGAAACACTGATGTTTTTGGTTTTCTCGGTCACCGTGCTGACCGAGGGATGAATATGCAAAATGATATTACCGTCATCGCTGATCTGCGGAATCACATCCAGGGCTACCCCGCTGAAGAACGGCGTCAGTTCCACGTTACTGCTGGTGGTCGAGGTGCCGGTGGTAATGTCGGTATTGGAGGCGACGTCGGTGATAAAGAACTCGTCCTCGCCCACCTTGATGACAGCCTTCTGGTTGTTAATGGTCGACACCTTGGGACTGGACAGGACCTGTACATCGCCCTGAGTCTTGAGCAGCTCGATAAAGGCGGCAAAATCATTACCGATGTTCAGCGCCACGGAGAAAACGCCGCCAAAGGCGGAGGCCGCCGAGGCGTCCACCTGGTTCAGGGAACCGGGATTGAGATTCCCGTCGCTCCCGGCCGTATCCGCCACACCCGAGCCACCGAATATACTGCCGCCACCGGTCTGGTTAGCCAGAAAGCTGTTATTGGCCGTATCGTGCAGGGCCGACCAGTTGATGCCGCTCTGGAACCGGTCATTGAGCTCGACCTCGATAATCTTGGCCTCCAGAATCACCTGCCGCTGTACCACATCCTGGGTGGATTTGATAAAGCGTTCCACCGAACGCAATTCCGCCGGCATGGCATTGACCACGACCAGCCCGGACTGGCGATTGACCACCACATTGCGCCCTTCCTTGTTACCCACGATGGTCTTCAGGGCGGATTCCATATCCTTCCAGAAATCCGACTCGGATTCGGTATTGATGGAACTCCCTGACAGACTGCTACGCTGACCTCCTGGCTGGTTAACATTCCCTGCTCCGCCAAAACCGCCACCGGCCAGTCCGCCGGTACGCCCGGTACCACTGGCCGGCGCGTTCTCGGTAACCTGCCCGGAACTGACCCGCAGGTTGGAGACGCCCTTGCGCTTGATATCCAGGTAATCGAGTTTGAAGATGCGCGTACTCATGGTGTTGGGAAACACCTTGAAACCGGTCCGCGTCTGGTCGTAATCATAGCCATAGACATCGCGCACCACTTCCATTACATCCGCCACGGTCACATTCTTCAAATCCAGGGTAATACGCCCATCCACGTCCGGGTGCATCACCATATTGTGCGGGGTGCCTTCGACCAGCTCCATGAAAAAACGCCGCGCGTCGGCGCGATTGACCTTGATATCGAAGCGCGGTTCGGTATCGATACCGCTGCTGTCCGGTAGCTGCAGGTTGAACTGCGGCATCAGTGCCTCGCTGATACTGGCCGGGGCATCACCCTGTCGATCGGCGGAGCGGGCTCCCGCTTCGTTGAGCGCATCATCAATCGACGCCAGCGTTGCCGGTGGCTGCCGGGTACCTGCACAGGCGGCCAGCTGCGCGATACAACCTGCGATAAGCGTCATTTTCAATGTTTTTGTCATAGCGTTTTCCAGCACGATTGCCTGCTCCGCGGCCAGGCCGCGATCATTGTCTAGCGAAATTGTTTGCGAATGCCACCCGGCACGAGCCGGATGACCATTTCTTCCTGTTTGTAGCGCAACTGCACATAGCCCGGCTGAATCGCCAGCACCCTGGCGCCGTTGACGCTGTCACCCTCACGGACGCGCTTGCCGTTGATCACGGCGATACGTTGTCGCTCGCCGATCTTGATCGTATCCACATGCCAGCTGGGCGCCGCCGATTTACCTCCCGGCACATACAGCCGATAGCCCGGCGGGCGGGTCGGATCATCCAGCTGCGCGCTCACCGGCGCGGCGAACATCAACCCTAAAATCAACAACCCGGTGGCGGTTCTGTCAAACACCGATCCAGCCCTCTTTCAGACTCAGCGTATGCACGGTGATAGTCACACGGGAAACCGGGTAACTTTCCACCTGCAGTTGCAGGCTGTCCCAGTAAAAATCCCATTGCAGTTCCTGCAATGCCTTGAGGTACTCCAGGGTACTCAGGTAACTGCCGCTGAATTCGATCTGCATCCCGTGACGGTATACCCCGGTGTCGGG
>JAXHTI010000003.1:0-3570 GCA_034190045.1 Pseudomonadota bacterium | reverse complement strand
GCCGCAAGTTTCTCGCGCAGTGTCGCGACCTGTTGTTCCAGAGCGGCCTTGCGTTGTTCGCGTTCAGCCAGCTCGGCCTCGAGGCCCTGTTGCTGCCACTGCATAAAACCGGAGACCAGGGCCAGCAACACGATCAGCGCCAGCAGCCCCTGGCCCACCTGCCGTGCCGAGACCGGCTGCTGCTGCTCGCGAAACATCTCCTGGTAGAGATTGATCTGCTGGTTCGTCATCATGTTCCCGGCTCCCGCAGGGCGGCCCCGATAGCCAGCAAGGTATCGGCCTGGATGCTGCGTTCCGGCAGGGTCTCGGCGTCGAACAACTCACCCAGTTCCAGCGGCTTGATCTGAACTCCCAGGTTACTGCCCATGTAGTCGAGCAGTTCCGGCAACGGCGTCGGGGTCGGGGCAAGTGCCAGGTGGCCGATGGGCGGCAAGCCGAAATGGCTTTCGAAGTAGTCCAGCGAACGCTGCAATTCCAGTACGATGGTGTCAAAGGCACGCTGCTGGTCCGGCGAGGTTCCGGCCTCCAGTTGCAATCCCCCGCCACTGTCCGCCGTGGCCGTGGATGACTCGAGCATGCGATAGCCCACATCCAGTTCCCGTGCCAGGTAAATCGTGCCTCCGCGGGTCAGAGTCAGCAGTCCCGAATCGGGACCCAGTGATAACATCGCGACCCCGCGCGCATCCTCGGGCAGGCGCACGGCCAGATTGCGCTGCGCCAGTTCGGGGATATCCACACAGCAGAGATCGGCACCGGCGCCTTCCAGCTCATTGATGTATTGTTTGACCCGGTCCTGGTGCGCCGCCACCACATACACCATGGGCCGACGACCGCGCTCCTGCTGACCGGGAATGGTGAACACATCCAGCACCGCCTCATTGATATCGAAATCGAGCCGATCCTTGATGCGCCAGCGCACCGCCGCCTGCAACTCGTCCTCGGCCACCTCCGGCGCCTCGATCATTTGCAGGTCGAACTCGCCACGATTGAGCACGGTGCTGACCCGCATGCCGTTCAGAACATCGCCTTCCAGCAGCCGGGCCAGCGCCCGGGGGCGTTCGGCCGGGCCGGTGGCCACGAACTCACACCCGACCAGCACCGGCTGCTGTGCCTGGTAACGCACGGCCGCCACGGCAATACCCTGCTCGGACAGATGCACGCCGACCAGTCCCGGTACCGCCCTGGATTTTTTCAGCCATCCGAACAGGGAACACCCCCTTGTTTAGTTGGAAACCCGGAATCCCTTCAGTAATTACCCGATGTCTTTGTTCATCGAAAGTTAAGACCGAATCTTCATATCCGGCTCGAAAAAGCAAACCTAACCTATTGTAGTATATAGTATTGTAGTGCAAATTATAGCCAAAAACAGCATTCAGCCCGGTCACTCGCCGGGTTCAGCCCCAGGCGTAGGCCACCAGAAGTCCGGCAAACACCGCCCCGCCCAGCCAGCTGTTGTTCAAAAAGGCCCGGAAACAGGCCGCCGGCTCCCGATCCCGGATCAGATACTGCTGGTAGAGGGCAAAGCCCAGCGCGGCCAGCAGGCCTATATAATAAGGTGTCCCCAGCGCCAGCTGGCGACCCAGCAGTAACAGGCCCAGCAAGACCAGTCCCTGCAACAAGCCCACGATCAAACGATCCGCGTCGCCAAACAGAATGGCGGTGGATTTGACCCCGACTTTCAGGTCGTCCTCGCGGTCGGCCATGGCATACATGGTGTCGTAGGCCACTGACCAGACCACGTTGATCACAAACAGCAGCCAGGCCACCTTCGGCACCGCGCCGGTCTGGGCGGCAAAGGCCATGGGAATCGCCCAGCCGAAAGCCATGCCCAGCACCACCTGCGGCAGATGGGTATAACGCTTCATGAACGGATACAGGGCGGCCAGTGCCACGCCGACGAAGGCCAGATAAACCGTCAACCGGTTCATGGTCAGCACCAGCAAAAAGGCCAGCAAACAGAGCACAACGAACAGACCCAGTGCTTCGCGCGGGTGTACCTTGCCGCTGGCGATGGGCCGTTCGCGGGTGCGCGCCACATGCGGGTCGAACTTGCGATCGGCGTAGTCGTTAATCACGCAACCGGCCGAGCGCATCAGGATCACGCCCAGCACAAACACCACGAAAACGTCCAGACGCGGGAATCCCTCGGCCGCCACCCAGAGCGCCCACAGGGTGGGCCATAACAACAGGAAAATACCAATCGGTCGGTGCAGGCGGGTCAGCAAAAAATACTGATACAGGCGGTCACGAATCTGATCGCGGTTGATCACCGGTCGCTGCGAATTCATTCAACCTCTGTCATATATTGGCGTGGGGTAGATACCGAATTGTAACAATAATCAGCTGACATACGGAATCAGAATCTGTCAAACACGAAGTTCACAGTTTTTCGATCGGGGGGAGAAAAATTTCGTTCACCAGCAGCGGTTTGGCTGCCAGATAAAACTGCGAGCGACGTCCCCAGATCGCTGCCGGGGTAACATCGAGCCGTTGCACCGCCGTATCGAACAATCGTTCGCCCGGTTGCAGGCGGGTGAACTCCATCGGCTCGCGATGCATGCGCGGATCGGCAAACAGCACCGCTCCCAACGGCCGGTTACCGAGCACGGCAAGATGGCGTTCGGCGCCGCTCAATGTGGCGCCTGGAATGATCGTGCGCGCAAACACACAGGGTTTCTCGTCACAATACAGATAAACCTGACGCACCAGCGCCACCTGGCGTGCCGGCATCGCCAGCCGGCGCCGCTCATTGAGCAGGGGCCGCTGCCAGTGCAGATCCACCACCTCGACCCGGAAATTTCCGCTACAGGCCTGTTGCAGGCGCCGGGTCAGTGATCCCTTGTCAAACAACCAGGCCTGGATCGGCGGCAACGTACTGGCCAGCAGCTGTTCGCGCCGCCGCCAGACCGGTTCGCAAAACGTATGCGGGCAACGTCTCATTGATTTATCCCCGCTTCAGACATTGCCATAACGCACGGCCTGCCCCACCCAGCGTTGAATCAGGGGCGTGACTGCCTCGGGGCGGTCCCTGAGGAGCTGATCGGTCAGGCTGATCACGGTGGGCATCAGCGCTTCATCACGTTGCAGATCGGCGATTTTCAATTGCAGCATTCCGGTCTGGCGCGTCCCCAGTACTTCACCGGGGCCGCGCAGTTCCATGTCCTTGCGCGCGATTTCAAACCCGTCGTTACTGCGACGCATTACCGCCAGTCGTTCCCGCGCATTGGTTGAAAGCGAGCCATGATACATGAGTAAGCAGGCACTCGCCCGGCTGCCACGCCCGACCCGCCCGCGCAGCTGATGTAACTGGGCCAGGCCGAGCCGTTCGGCGTTCTCGATGATCATCAGCCCGGCATTGGGCACATCCACCCCGACTTCGATCACGGTGGTCGCCACCAGCAAATCCAGCTCACCCTCCTTGAAACGGCTCATGACCGCCTCCTTGTCAGCCGGCTTGAGTCGCCCGTGTACCAGACCGATACGCACATCGGGCAACGCCTCCGCCAGCAGCTGCGCGGTCTCTTCCGCCGCCTGGCATTGCAATGCCTCCGATTCCTCGATCAATGTGCA
>JAXHTI010000299.1:0-1834 GCA_034190045.1 Pseudomonadota bacterium | reverse complement strand
AAAGATCAGATAGAGTATCCCGCCCGAGGCAAACAGCATGATACTGCCCAGCAACATGGGATAATTCGCCAGATAGAGCCAGCCCAGCAGCGCAAAAAACGGCCCCAACAGTACCAGTAACAACATCACGACCAGCGTGCGAATATGCCGGAAACTCTCCAGTGCCTTCAACTCCCGATAGGCATTGAAGCCTTCAGGAATATTCTGTAAACCGATCAGCATCGCCAGCAAGGGGCCCGATGTTGCTCCGGCAGCAAAAATCCCGCCCAGTGCCATCGACTCGGGCAGGTAATCGAGCAACATCGCGCTCAGTTGCGGCGCTTCCGCCCGTTTATACCCCAGGATACGTTCGATCAGAAAAAAGAAGACACCGCCGCCCAGCAAACAGGCAGTGACCAGCAGAGCGCCATCATCGACGTGTTCAACCCCTTCGGGAATCAATACCAGTGCCACGGCCGCAAGCAATACTCCGCCACCAAAGGCAATGACAAAATGACGGAACTCGTTTTCCAGCCAGTTGGGCCGAATACGCTCGATCCGGGCCAGGAAGCCTCCCAGCGGAATACAGACCCCGGCCAGCGCGGTATAAGTCAGGATCTGAATCAGCTCATTCATACAGGATTGTTGTTATATGAATGTTCGTTGCTGATACGTCGACACAGTGGAGTTAGTCCTCCCACTCGTCGCCGTAATTGTGGACCAGCTCCTCGCCAGGCTTGATATTCTTGAGCGCCATTACGGTCAGATCATCGTAATAGGCGACATTCGCCTTGCGCGAATGGTTGATGAAGCGAAAATCGCAGATGACCTCGCGGCCCTTGCCGTCATCACACCACAGCACATACGGCCCGTCTTTTTTCGCTGCCCGGGTCTTGAGATTCCCCAGGAATTCCCCTTTTTTGATCGGCGCGGTGGCAAACAGCCCCTTGCCGTGAATCGGACTTTCCGCCACTTCAAATTTATTTTTTGTCATGTTTAAACAGCTCGAAATAGTTGTTGGTAGTTTGCTCTGCAATCGTTTCCACTTCTGTTTCACGCAGGCCCGAAATAAACTCAGCCACGTGACGGGTCCAGGCGGGCTGGTTGCTTTTGCCGCGGTACGGGACCGGGGCAAGATAGGGGGAATCGGTTTCGACCAGGTAGCGGTCGGCCGGGACGTTTTTGGCGACTTCCTGCAGTTCCTTCGCGCTTTTGAAGGTGACGATGCCGGAGAAGGAGATGTAGAAGTTGAGATCCAGCGCTTTTTTGGCGGTTTCCCAGTCCTCGACGAAACAGTGCATGACCCCGCCGATTTCGTCCGCCCTCTCCTCTTTGAGGATGCGCAGGGTATCGTCGGTAGCCTCGCGCATGTGGATGATCAGGGGCTTGTCGCTCTGTTTGGCGGCGGCGATGTGGCGGCGGAAACGGTCCCGTTGCCACTCCAGGTCGCCTTCACTGCGAAAATAATCCAGGCCGGTTTCACCAATGGCGACGATGTTGTCGTCGGCGGCCAGTTCGACCAGCTCATCGACCTCCGGATCATGGCCTTCGTCCTCGTTGGGGTGCACGCCCACCGAGGCGGAGATGAAGTCATGGTTACGCGCCACATCCAGCACATCCGTGCGGTTTTCCATGTTGATGCAGACGCAGAGCATGTGCTCTACCCCGTGTTCGCGGGCGTTTTGCAGCGCGCCTTCGAGCTTGCCGTCGAAGGGTTCAAGATCAAGGCGATCAAGGTGACAGTGAGAATCGACCAGGTACATAAAGCTTTAAAATTTCAGGTGAATTTGGTCGGGTATGATACTACAGAAAAGACTCGAGTGACGAGAGACATGAACAGACACTAGTCACTAGC
>JAXHTI010000298.1:0-1840 GCA_034190045.1 Pseudomonadota bacterium | reverse complement strand
GAGTTCGAAGACAGCGCGGCCATCCAGGCGGCGCCGAAGGTCTCGTTCTGATCCGCTAGCGCAGGCGAATGGATTTTTTCACCGCGCAGGATCGGGCCCGGCGCAAAACCGGCGTGCTGGTGCTGTTGTTTGCGCTGGCCGTGGTCGGCCTGATCCTGCTAACCAACCTGCTGGTGCTGGGCATCCTGGCCTATCACCAGACCTTCACCCTCACCTTTCAGCCCGAGCAACTGGCGCAACAGTTCCAGTGGGATGTCTTCATCGGCGTGGCCGTTGTGATCACCGCGCTGGTCTTGTTCGGCAGTGCCTATAAAACCCTGTCGCTGGCCGGCGGCGGTGAACGGGTGGCCGAGCTGCTCGGCGGGCGGGTCATCAGTCCCGACAGTCGCGAACCGGCCGAACGCCGGTTGCTGAACGTGGTGGAAGAGATGGCCATCGCCGCCGGCATGCCGGTCCCCCGCGTCTACCTGCTCGAAGAAGAAGGCATCAACGCCTTTGCCGCCGGCGTCAGCCCCGCCAACGCGGTCATTGGCATTACCCGCGGCGCCATGGAAACCCTCAGCCGCGATGAACTGCAGGGCGTGATCGCCCACGAGTTCAGTCACATCTTCAACGGCGACATGCGCCTGAATATTCATCTGATCGGCGTGTTACACGGCATCCTGTTGCTGGCGATGATCGGTTACTTCCTGCTGCGTTCCATGCGCTTTATGCGCGGCTCGCGTAATCGCCAGGCAGGGGCGTTGCTGTTCGCGGTGCTGATCCTCGGCGTCGGCCTGCTGGTCATCGGTTATGTCGGGCACTTCTTCGGCCAGTGGATCAAGGCACTGGTCAGTCGCCAGCGCGAATACCTGGCCGATGCCTCGGCGGTGCAGTTTACCCGCCACAAACAGGGCATTGCCGGTGCGCTGAAAAAGATCGGCGGTAATCTCTATGGCTCGGCATTACAGACTCCGGCCGCGCCCGAATACAGCCATGCCTACCTGGCCCAGGGTGTCAGCGGCTTTCTGCAGTCACTGTTCGCCACCCATCCGCCACTGGAGGATCGCATCCGCCGGCTCGATCCTTACTGGGATGGCGAGTACATCACGCCGGTCAAACAACCATCGGAAGAACCGCAACCGGCCGACGAAACCCCCGCCCCGTCAAAACCGGTCCCGGATATCGCCGGCGCCGTGATCGTCGCCGGCATGCTTGGCGCCGAGAGGATGATCGAGCAGGTGGGCCATTTCAACGAACAGCAGATCGAAACCGCCCGGGCGATTCTCGACACCATTCCTGACGGCTTGCGCCAGGCCGCCGCCGAACCTTTCGGCGCGCGGGCGGTGATCTATGTGCTGTTACTCGATCCCCGGGCCGAGGTGGAAGCCGCCCAGCAACAACTCCTGCAGAAACAGGCCGATCCGCAGGTGCTGGCCGTGACCCAACAGTTATCCGCCCTGCGCGAACAGATAAGCGACACCATGCGTTTGCCACTGCTGGAACTGACCCTGCCGGCATTACACAACCTGTCGCCGGATCAGTACCAGCGTTTTCGCAAAGTCGTGCAGGCGCTGATCGCCGTGGATAAAAAAGTGGATCTCAAAGAATGGATCCTGCAACGCCTGGTTATCCAGCAACTGGATCAGCACTTTGGCCTGCGCAAACCCGCCAAAGCCAAACACGGCAAGCTGGCGCAATTGAAACCCCAGCTGCAGGTACTGCTCTCGCTGGTGGCGCACACCGAGCATGCCGATCCGGAGCAGGCCGAACAGGCCTTTAGCGCCGGGGCAAAGGAAGCCGGTCTCGGCGACCTGGAACTGTTAGCGCGCGATGCGCTGAATCTCAAAATCCTCAACGC
>JAXHTI010000297.1:0-1843 GCA_034190045.1 Pseudomonadota bacterium | reverse complement strand
TGCCCACGGGGAGGATGCTGCCCCCGGCGCGCAGCGCCCGCACCGCGCCGGCGTCCAGCTGGATCACGCCGCTGGTTTCCGCCATGCCGGCCAGCAGGAAGCGCTTGCGGCTCTCCAGGTGAGTGGCGAGGGGCAGGAAGGTCGTGCCGAGCGCCTCATGCTCGAGCACGATCCGGGGGATCACCCGGTCAGTCGCACCGTTGGCGATCACCACCTTCGCGCCGCTGTGACGCGCCAGCTCGGCCGCAGAGAGCTTGCTGACCATGCCGCCGGTGCCCAGACTGGTGCGGCTTTCGGCGGCCGCGGCCAGCAGCTCGGGCGGGATGGGTTCATCGCTCACCAGCCGGACCAGTTCGGCTTCGGGATGGCGGGCAGGGTCTTCCCAAAAGACGCCCTCCTGGTCGGTGAGCAGGAGCAGCAGGTCCGCCTCCAGTACGTTGGCGATCAGCGCCGAGAGGTTGTCGTTATCGCCAAAGCGGATCTCTTCGGTGGCGATGGTGTCATTCTCGTTGATGATGGGGATGATGCCGTAGTCCAGCAGGGCCTCCAGGGTGTTGCGGGCGTTTAGGTAGCGGCGGCGGTCCGCCAGGTCTTCCCGGGTGAGCAACACCTGGGCGATGGGTTGTTCGTAGAGCGCGAAGAGCTGGGTATAGATCGCCATCAGCCGCGGTTGGCCGACGGCGGCCAGAAGCTGCTTGGCCGGCAGGAAATGCGGCAGGTCCGGGTAGGACATGGTCTCGCGCCCGGCCGCGATCCCGCCGGAGCTGACCAGAACGACCTGGACCCCGGCCGGCCGGAGCGCCGTGAGCTGGCGCGCCAGGTCCACCATCCGCGCCAGACAAAGCCCCTGTCCCCCGTTTGTGAGCGTGGAGGTGCCTACCTTCACCACTACCCGTTGATATGGTTCGCTTGTGTTCATCATGCCGCCTGCAGGATTATGGGTTTCAATTTAAGTCTCAATTATAGGCCAAATTCTGGACCACCTGTCCCAAAAACAGATGTGTGGTAAGTGGTTGGGATAACGTCATAATCGCATCTGGTTAAACCCCCCGGGATTTTAGTAAAGAAGCAAAACCTTGAAAAATTATATCTCTGCCACAAGCGGGCGGGGCATTACAAAATTTTTCCTTCGGATCAGCTTTTGCCATACCCATTGAACCCACGCAGCAAGCTGCGGGGTATTCTGCGGAGCAGAAAAAAGTGACCTAAAGACAAAACACGCGATCGCAAGAGTTCCAGGTTCGAAAACATGTTCCTTGATTTAAAGCGGTTTGCCGTTCTTGATATTTAAACAAAGGGATGTCATAGCTGATAACAGGTGATAGAGGTTAAAACGTAAGGGCGAGGCAAGCCTCGCCCTTATAAAATTTATTTGCCTTTGTACTTGACGTAAATGATATTTCGCGAATCGTCTGCTCTACAACCCGTAGATCTCGCCGTATTTCGTCTTGAGATAGTTGATATAAGGCTCGGGGGTGAGCTTGCTGCCGGTGGCCTTCACCATCAGCTCCTGCGGCTCGTACTTGGCGCCGTATTGGTGGATGTGCTCGTTCATCCAGCCGAGGATGGTGTCGAACTTGCCTTGGGCGATCTCGTCGGGAATGTTGGGGTTCTCTGCCACCATCTTATCCCACAACTGCACGGAGGCCAGGTTGCCGAGGGTGTAGGTGGAGAAGTAACCGATCATCCCGCCAGACCAGTGCACGTCCTGCAGGACGCCCTGTGCGTCGTTGGGGGGTGTGACGCCGAGGTAATCCTGCATCTTGCTGTTCCAGATCTCCGGCAGGTCCTTGACTTCCAGGCTGCCTTCCATCAGGCCCATCTCTATCTCCAGGCGCAGCAT
>JAXHTI010000296.1:0-1847 GCA_034190045.1 Pseudomonadota bacterium | reverse complement strand
TGCCCACGGGGAGGATGCTGCCCCCGGCGCGCAGCGCCCGCACCGCGCCGGCGTCCAGCTGGATCACGCCGCTGGTTTCCGCCATGCCGGCCAGCAGGAAGCGCTTGCGGCTCTCCAGGTGGGTGGCGAGGGGCAGAAAGGTCGTCCCGAGAGCTTCCCCTTCCAGCACGATCCGGGGGATTACTCTATCGGCAGCGCCGTTGGCGATCACGACCTTCGCGCCGCTGTGACGCGCCAGCTCGGCCGCGGAGAGCTTGCTGACCATGCCGCCGGTGCCCAGACCGGTGCGGCTTTCGGCGGCCGCGGCCAGCAGCTCGGGCGGGATGGGTTCCTCGCCCACCAGCCGGACCAGTTCAGCATCCGGGTTACGGGCGGGGTCTTTCCAGAAGACGCCCTCCTGGTCGGTGAGCAGGAGCAGCAGGTCCGCCTCCAGTACGTTGGCGATCAGCGCGGACAGATTGTCGTTATCGCCAAAGCGGATCTCTTCGGTGGCGATGGTGTCATTTTCGTTGATGATGGGGATGATGCCGTAGTCCAGCAGGGCCTCCAGGGTGTTGCGGGCGTTTAGGTAGCGGCGGCGGTCCGCCAGGTCTTCCCGGGTGAGCAGCACCTGGGCGATGGGTTGTTCGTAGAGCGCGAAGAGCTGGGTATAGATCGCCATCAGCCGCGGCTGGCCGACGGCGGCCAGAAGCTGCTTGGCCGGCAGGAAATGCGGCAGGTCCGGGTAGGACATGGTCTCGCGCCCGGCTGCGATCCCGCCGGAGCTGACCAGTACGACCTGGATCCCGGCCGGCCGGAGCGCCGTGAGCTGGCGCGCCAGGTCCACCATCCGCGCCAGACAAAGCCTCTGTCCCCCGTTTGTGAGCGTGGAGGTGCCCACTTTAACGACCACTCGTTGATAATTTCCGTTAACTTTCATCTGCGCCGCCCGAGAGATTGACAATTCCGATTTAAGTGTCAATTATAGGATAAATTCTGGGGTGGCTGTCCCAAAAACAGATGTGTAGTAAGTGGTTGGGATAACGTCATAATCGCATCTGGTTAAACCCTCCCCGGGATTTTAGTAAAGAAGCAAAACCTTGAAAAATTTTATCCCTGCTACAAGCGGGCGGGGTATTACAAAATTTTTTCCTGCGGATCAGGTTTTGCCATATCCATTGAACCCACGCAGCAAGCTGCGGGGTATTCTGCGGAGCAGAATAAAGTGACCTAAAGATAAAACACGAGATCGCAAGAGTTCCAGGTTCGAAAACATGTTCCTTGATTTAAAGCGGTCTGCCGTTTTTGATATTTAAACAAAGGGATGTCATAGCTGATAACAGGTGATAGAGGATAAAACGTAAGGGCGAGGCTTGCCTCGCCCTTATAAAATTTATTTGCCTTTGTACTTGACGTAAACGATATTTCGCGAATCGTCTGCTCTACAACCCGTAGATCTCGCCGTATTTCGTCTTGAGATAGTTGATATAAGGCTCGGGGGTGAGCTTGCTGCCGGTGGCTTTCACCATCAGCTCCTGCGGCTCGTACTTGGCGCCGTATTGGTGGATGTGCTCGTTCATCCAGCCGAGGATGGTGTCGAATTTGCCCTGGGCGATCTCGTCCGGGATGCTGGGGTTCTCTGCCACCATCTTATCCCACAACTGCACGGAGGCCAGGTTGCCGAGGGCGTAGGTGGAGAAGTAACCGATCATCCCGCCAGACCAGTGCACGTCCTGCAGGACGCCCAGTGCGTCGTTGGGGGGTGTGACGCCGAGGTAATCCTGCATCTTGCTGTTCCAGATCTCCGGCAGGTCCTTGACTTCCAGGCTGCCTTCCATCAGGCCCATCTCTATCTCCAGGCGCAGCAT
>JAXHTI010000295.1:0-1854 GCA_034190045.1 Pseudomonadota bacterium | reverse complement strand
AGGCGCTGTGCTGCTTCGGGCTGGGCAGTCCATGGCACTGCATGCAGTATTGGGTAACGAGCTTCGCCCCGGCCGAGTTCGGCTCCGGCAATTCCGCCGGGCCGATGGCAGGCGGCATGCCGCCCATCATGCCGCCGCAGCGGCCTTCCCAGTTTCCACCGCACATGCCTTGCGCCAATTTCTGACTGGATGGCGCCGCCGGCTGTACCTCCTGTGCCTTGAAGGGATTTTCGTCGGCGGCAAATGCCGACACGCTCGTCAACGACACGACCAGCACCGTCGCAATATTGCCGGGATAGCGATCAGGTTGGTTTTTCATGGTGTGACTCCTTGGGTTTTGATAAAGCCGTTTGCTTCAAAGTGCCGCGAGCACCCGGTCCAGGCGCTCCTGTACCTCCCTGGCGAGCTGGTGCACGGCCGGGTTATCCACCAGGTCGAGCACGGCCGCCGGGTCCATGAACTCCACGTGCACGGTGCCGTCGTCTTCCTGACGAACCACTACATTGCAAGGCAGCAACAGCCCGATCGATGGTTCAACGGTGATCGCCCGATGCGCCAGCGGCGGGTTGCAGGCACCGAGGATGCGGTAGGGCGGCATGTCCTCGCCGAGCTTATTTTTCATGGTCGCCTGCACGTCGATGTCGGTGAGCACACCGAAGCCTTCTGTTTTTAACGCTTCGGTGACGGCGTCAACCGCACGCTCAAAATCCATGGGGACCGTCTTGCCAAATCCGTATTTCGTTGTCATAGGTATTACCTCTCTATTCAGATTTAAGTGGGTCGTCTTAGTCAGTCCGCCGCCAGCATTTGCTGGAGGCGGGTTACGTTGTTTTCGTCGATGGGAATCACCCGGCGCCCGTCCACGATCAGCGTGGGGCAATGCCGCACACCGAACTGTTCTGCTACTCCAGGATTGTCTTCGATATCACAACGTTCATAGTCGTAGCCGAGTGACTCCAGCTCTTGCTCTATCGCAACGCAGTGGCACAATCTGTTGGTTAATAATGTGATCTTCATTTCAATCTCCTTTAGAAGGTAATTTACATGTTAACCGCCCCAGCCCGGCCTATGGATTTTTGCGTCGCTGCGGCCTGGGGTGTTGCAGCTCCATGGCCGTGACACCAATCCCGGAGCCGTCATCCTTGTAGATCACATCGATCACCACTTCATCATCGAATACCAGGGTGAAACTGCGCACGCCAAGTGCCCAATCGGTTTCTTCCACCCGTTTGGTTTCGCCTGACGGCTGCTGATAGGTTTTCCGGTCGCGGGCATAACCGACGGTATAGACCCAGCCTTCTTTCCCGTTCACCAGTGAAATCTTCTTTTCAGGTGCACCGTGATGCGCGAACGCGGCCTGTGACGTGATGACGCCCAGGGGATAGTCCTGCAACACCTTTTCGGGATCGGTACCCGTGCCAAAAAATGGCGGCTCCGGCAGATACACGGGCTCCGCTGTGCTTATCGCAGTCCACAACAGGGCGCAAAATACAATCCAGATACGATTCATCGTTATTTCCTCCATTCATGATCGGGAGATTGGCACGTAAGATCAGACCCGTTCAAGGGACACCAACGGTTCGGGATCGATCAGCCGGGGATTTCGAACACGTTACGCTTCGACACAGGTGTACCGTGTCGAATCAGGGGATCGGGGGATGGAACGGAGGGGGAATCGACAGGGAGGAATAAAAAAGTTTGTAGAAGTTGCCGCTGAAGGCAGCAGTGATAAAAGTATCCTGAGCACTGCTTCCCGTTGGCACAACGGGGCTGACCCAGGCATGGCACCAGTCATCGCAGTCGAGACTGCCACTCGAAAAATCCGGGGTCGGGTTGTTGGTCTGTAGAAGGACG
>JAXHTI010000294.1:0-1855 GCA_034190045.1 Pseudomonadota bacterium | reverse complement strand
AACGAGGCGCTCGGCGCCCTGCGGGTCAAGCTGGGCCATGACAAGGGCTTCCTGGAGCACGGCTGGCAGCCGCTGTGGGTGGTCGATTTTCCCATGTTCGAATGGGACGAGGGGACCCAGCGCTGGTATTCGCTGCACCATCCCTTCACCTCGCCCGCCGAGGCCGATCTCGACAAGCTCGAATCGGATCCGGGCAACTGCGGCTCTCGGGCGTTCGACATGGTGCTCAACGGCACCGAAATCGGCGGCGGTTCCATGCGTATCTATCGCGAGGAAGTGCAGCGCAAGGTGTTCGGGGCCCTGGGGATCGAGCAGGCCGAGGCGCAGGAGAAATTCGGCTTTTTGCTGGACGCGCTCCATTACGGTTGCCCGCCCCACGGCGGCATGGCCTTCGGTCTGGATCGGCTGGTGATGCTGATGGTGGGCGCCCAGTCGATTCGCGATGTGATGGCCTTCCCCAAGACCCAGAGCGCCAGCTGTCTGCTGACCCAGGCCCCGTCAGCGGTCAGCGAGGCCCAGTTGCGCGAACTGCACATCAAACTGCGCAATCCACCGAGCAAGGAAAAATCGAGCAGCTGATTGGTGCGCGGCCACCGGGGGCCGCTTCGCACGTTGCGCAATTGCGCCTTTATTAATAGACAAGCTCATGTCATTCTCTTTTCTGCCGATAATTGAGGTTGGCAGATCCCGGCGGTCCGCGGGCCGCACCGGGCGGGCACAAACTGATAATCACAAGCCCGATGTAATGGAGCAAGAGTGAAGCAGATACCCTACTGGCGAACCGACTGGTTTCTCGGCCTCGTTGTGGCCGGGCTTTTCCTGTTGGGCGGCGTGACCGAGGTGACGCGGCCGCTGGAAAACGTGGGGTATGATTTTGGTGCCCGGTTTGCCGCCAGCCAGCCCGTGGATCGCAACGTGGTTGTGGTGGCGATCGACGAGGCCGCAGTGGAGCAGCGCGGTGGCTGGCCCTGGCCGCGCGATCTCCTGGCCCGGGCAACCCGTCAGATTGCGGCCCTGAAGCCCTCTGTGATCGGTTTTGCCCTGCCGTTCGATGGCGAGCAGAATGCCATCGGTCTTGAATATCTCCAGGAACTGAAAGAGGCCCTGCAAAAGCAGGGCGGCAACCGGCGCCTGCTGGAGCTGGCCAACCAGGCCGAGCAGCGGATGCAGACCGATCAGGACTTTGCCAATACCCTGCGTTATGCCGGCCGCGTGGTGCTGGCGATCCCTTATGCCGGGAACGGGCCGACCCGACGCGACGTCCAGCTTCGCGAATACCTGCATAAATACCGGCTGGAGCAGGTCAACGGTATCCCCGATCCCGATATCTGGTATCAAGCGTTTTTGCCCGAACCGGTACCGGTGATCGATCGCATCTATCCGCCGATCGACACCCTGGCCGAATATTCGGGCGGGGCCGGGGTTATCGACCTGGGGAACGCTGGCCAGGCCAGCCTGCGTGCCGAACCACTGGTGTTCCGTTATGGCGAGCATTACCTGCCCTCATTCACCCTGATGGTGGCCGCGCGCACCCTGCATCTGAACTCCTCGCAGATCAGTGTGCATCTGGAAAGGGGCGTCGAGCTGCGGGATCAGCACATCAACACCGACGATGATCTGCGCATTTACCCGCGCTTCTATCGCGGTAAGGAAGGCAAGCCGGCCTTCCCGGTGGTGTCGATTCTCGATGTGCTGGAAGACAATCTCGACAGTGAACTGTTCCGCAATAAAACTGTTCTTATCGGGCTGACCGCGCCGCAATACACCCGTAATCTGCAAACCCCGATCGGTGAAGCCATGCCACCGGTGCTGGCCTCGGCGCACAGTGTTTCCAGCCTGTTAAGCGCGGATCTGT
>JAXHTI010000293.1:0-1863 GCA_034190045.1 Pseudomonadota bacterium | reverse complement strand
ACCAGCAAAAGCTCGGTGCTCGGCGTGCGCCTGAAAGAGCGCCTGGCGCCCCGCCTGCTGGGCAGCCTCAAAGCCGGTTACCTGGAACTGAGCCAGTCGGGCAACCCGCTGCCGGCGGCCCACACCACCACCGGCCATTACGCCGGGATCGAGCTGACGCTATTGTTACTCGACACCACCCCGCTGGAGCTGGCGCTGACCGGCGGCTATGCCTACCAGCTAACTGATGGCCAGCAGGACGACACTGACGTGGAATTACGCTGGTACAACACCTATGCCCAGCTGGATCTGGGCGTGTCGCTCAACGAGCGACTGACGCTGCACGCCAGTGGCGGCACACTGCGTACCGACGGCGAACAGCGGGTCAGCGGCGCTACCAGCGCGCTGCAGGATTTCGAGCAAACCGATCAGGGCTATTACAGTGCCGGGCTCAGCTACTGGGTGGACGGGACAGGTTACCTGGGCGCCAGCTGGCTGGGCGGCAGCCAGGAGGGTTTCCGGTTCTCCTTCCACCGCCGCTTTTGAGCCGCAGTCTGGCCAGGATTAACCCCTTTGTGAGGGCTATCACAACATAGGGCCCAATAATGGTCTAAATTTTATACACCCCTAATGTTGCGCCCTGGCAGGCCGTTATCACGGGGGCCCATTCGCCACCCGGACCCGATGGATCAGACATGGCCAGCAAGACCAAACTCGACAAGAACCTGCTCAAGGGCCTGGAACCGCTGGGAAACCTCGCCTATGACAAGCTCGAGGAGCTGGTCAGCAAGGCCACCATCGAGGATCTGCCGGCCGGCCGGACCCTGTTTCGCGAAGGCGAAAAAGACAACCGTACCCTCTACCTGATTCACGGCCAGGTCGAGTTCCAGCAAAGCAGCGAGAAAAAATCCCGGGTCATCAAATCCAAAAATGCCGAAGCCCGGCAACCGCTGGACAACCATCAGCCCCATACCGGTACCGCCAGAGCCAAGGGCCCGGTCACGGTCGTCAGCATCGACTCCGCCCTGCTGGAAATCATTCTTAACGATACCCCGCTGGACGCCTACGAATTCGAGGTGACCGAGCTCACCGGCGAGGACACCACCGACTGGATGCTGCGCTTTTTGCAGTCACGGGCCTTCCTCAAACTGCCGACCGACAATATCCAGGCCATCCTGATGCGCATGGAAGAATTGCCGGCCAAAAAAGGCGAGCGCATCATCAACCAGGGTGAACACGACGATTATTACTACATCGTGCAAAGCGGCCGCTGCAGCGTCACCCGGCGCCCGGCCCCCAAGGCGGGCGAGATCCCGCTGGCCACGCTGGAAGAAGGCGACGGCTTTGGCGAGGAAGCCCTGATCACCAATGGCCGGCGCAACGCCAGTGTCAGCATGCTGGAAGACGGCATCCTGATGCGCCTGAAAAAAGAAGATTTCCTCTCCTATCTGGCCGAGCCGCTCATCACCCGGCTGTCGGAACAGGATACCGCCGCCAAACTCGACAACGGCGCCCTGTTGATCGACGTACGCAGCCATGAAGAATTCAACCGCCAGCATGCCGAAGGCTCGGTCAATATTCCGCTGTCCATGCTGCGGCTCAAACTCGACGGTCTCAATCCCAACCGGGAATATGTGCTGGCCAGCGCCGATGGCACCCAGAGCGCGGCGGCGGCGTTTTTGCTGACCCAGCACGGCTTCGAGTGCGGTATTCTTGATGGCGGTTTGCAGGCCACCAGCTTCAAACTGACCGGCAACTCCGATAAGCAGAGCAACGCTGCCACCGCCGCACCGACCAGCAAGCGCACCGCCGCGGCGGAAAAAACCCGTCAGGCGGCCGAGGATCAGGCCCGCAAGATCAGCCAGCAGGCCGACACCGCCCGCC
>JAXHTI010000292.1:0-1883 GCA_034190045.1 Pseudomonadota bacterium | reverse complement strand
ATGTGAAGCTGGGGCAAAACGCCACCACGCTCTCCGGCGGCGAGGCGCAGCGGGTCAAGCTGGCGCGCGAACTGTCCAAACGCGATACCGGTAATACACTGTACATTCTGGATGAACCCACCACCGGGCTGCACTTTTACGATATCGAGCAACTGCTGGCGGTATTGCACCGCCTGCGCGATCACGGCAATACCATTGTGATCATCGAGCACAATCTGGACGTGATCAAAACCGCCGACTGGATCATCGACATGGGCCCCGAAGGCGGTAACAAGGGTGGCCAGCTGGTCTGCGCCGGTACCCCCGAAGAGGTCGCCGAACATGGCAGCTCACATACCGGCCGCTATCTCAAACCGGTGCTCGAAGCCCAGCAAAAACGTCGCAAGAAGCGCGCCTAGCTTGTCTGGCAAATAAAACCACCGAAGACCCTGAACAACCATCACTGAAAACACCGTAACAGTATTGTTCGGTGGCTTTCAGTGAATTCGGTGGTTAGCTGTAAATCTGACAAACGGGCAATCGGGTTCTATGCTGTAGGCATGACATTACGAGATATTCTGCTAGTAATGGCCGCCCTGTGCCTGGTGGACACCGTTTCTGCGGCCGAGCCGACCGCGGAACAGTTGCGCTGGCTGGAGAGTGACGAGCTGGCGCCGCCCGAGTTCCAGGTCAATACGGGCGAGCTCGAGTTTCTGGCCACCCCGCCGGACAAACCGGTCCCCCATTCCGACAATACCTTCTGGATCACGCCTACCACGCTGGAAGACGGCTGGCTCAGGCTGCGCCAGTGTCATGAAAACCTGGACCCGATGCCGGAACTGGAAGTGACCTACCAGTACAAACAGATGCGCGATCTGAAAATCGTGAAAAGTCAGAATATCCGTTATGCAGAGGTGGTGGCGAATACGGTGCAGATGACCGATTTGCAACGCGGCAACCACCTGTGTGTGGAGGCCCGCATTCGGGTCCTGTACCCGGAAAACGGCCATTACAAACTGGTCAACGGGCCCTATCATCGACGTTTTCTCGACGGCTATTATCCCTATCATGTGACGCTCCGGATCCATTATCCCGCCGAACAACTGAAGCCGATTTCGATCCAGCCCGAAGGACGCCCTGGTCTGTCAATACAACGTCACACGGGAAAGTTAACCATTGAGGCGTGGTTCGAGGGACGCCTGATGACCGAAGTTATCTTTAACCGCCATGACTAATCTGCCCCTGCTATCTGCAAACTGTCACCGACCTTGAGTTGCAGATGTTCGCGAAGACTGTCGCTGTCCATCGCCAGCTCTACCAGCCCCGAGGAATTGCGATACCAGAACGGCCGTCCTTTTTCGCCCACGGAAAAAGTGCGCGCATAATAGAGTTTCTGCTCACCGAGCAGTAACTGCTGATCGCTGCTGAGCGTGTCAGCACGGATGCCGGTCATGGCGTTGCCGTAATGATCGAAATAGATAATCTCGTACAAATCCGACGGCCAGTCGAGGCTTAACAGGTCGGTAACGGAAATCCGTTCAGCCTTGGGCATCTGACCCTGGGCCAGTTGTGCCGCGACCGGTGCAAACAGATCACGACCATGGAAGGAGTCAGACAGTTGCGACGGACGCCAGGTAATCGCCCAGACCTCGACTTCCCCGGCCAGTTTGATCACTGTGTTGAACAATGTATTGCCGGGACCGACAAACCAGCGATTGTCGGCGCGCACAATCACCGGCCGCCGATCGGGATGTCCGACTCCCGGATCCACCACCGAGAGAATCACCGATTCTTCCGGGAAAGAGGCACTGACCGCGGCCAGCAAATAAGCCGCGGCATGATGATTGAATACCGGGGCATCGTGCATCAGATCGACCACCGGCACATTCGGCGCATGGCTGGCC
>JAXHTI010000291.1:0-1892 GCA_034190045.1 Pseudomonadota bacterium | reverse complement strand
TATGCCGTGGAAGAGGGCGCCGGGCCGCTGGCCGGCTGGATCGCACATGAATCCGCAAGCTGGGAAGTGGTCGAAGAGATCCACGAGTTTTTCGCCAACTTCACCGTGTTGCTGGTCTTTATTCATGTCGCGGGTGTGCTGCTGGAAAGTCTGCTGCATCGGGAGAACCTGGTGCGGGCGATGTTCACCGGCAAAAAATCGTTACACGTCGATCAATAAACAGGAGATGATGATGCGTTACAAAGCAGGATTATTTGTTATGTTGGCGGCCGGGGGCATCGGCCTGCTTGCCAGCCAGGGGTTCGCAGTGATGGACTCCGCCCGGGCGGATGATAAACTGGATTACCGGGAAGCCCGGGAATTGCGTCAGCAGGGAAAAATCCTTTCGCTGCAGGAAATTTTACAGCAGGTCGAAAAGGACTATCCCGGCCAGGTCATCGAGACCGAGCTGGAACGTGAGCACGGCAGCTATATCTATGAGCTGGAGATCCTGACCGACAATGACAGGGTCATTGAGCTGGAAGTGGATGCTGCCAGCGGCAAGATTCTGAAAACCGAGGAAGAGGAGTAAGGCTTGCGGTTGCTACTGGTCGAGGACGAAACGGCGTTGTCAGAGTCGCTCAAGGCGAAACTGGTCGATGCCGGTTATGTCGTCGACCTGGCCCATGACGGAATCGAAGGTGAGTACCTGGGCCGGGAGTTTGAATACGACACCATCATCCTCGACCTGGGCCTGCCGGGACGCGCCGGACTGGAAGTACTGAAAAACTGGCGCGAGTCAAAAATTACCACGCCGGTACTGATCCTGACCGCGAGGGACAGCTGGCAGGAGAAAGTCACCGGCCTGCAGACCGGCGGCGATGATTATCTGACCAAGCCCTTTCACAGCGAAGAGTTGCTGGCCCGGGTCCAGGCACTGATTCGCCGGCGCTATCAACCCGAGGGCGGAAGCCTGCAGGGCGGGGAATGGACGCTGGATGAAGCGACACAGACCGTGAGCAACGGCGAGCAAAGCTTCCAGTTAACGGGGACAGAATATCGCCTGTTACGTTACTTTATGCTCAACCCGGGCAAGGTGCTCTCCAAGGCCCGGCTTACCGAACATGTGTATGAAATGGATGCCGACCGGGACAGTAATGTCATCGAGGTCTATGTGCGTCGTTTGCGCGAGCGGCTGGGCAAGGACATCATCCAGACCCGACGCGGCCAGGGCTATATTTTCGAGCCATGATATTCCGTTCCCTGCGCGCCAATCTCAACCTGGGCCTGCTGGTGACGATTATCGTGCTGGCCGTCGTACTCTGGGCACTGATCGGTATCGCGGTCGAAAAGATTACCGGCGAATATATCCAGACCCGGCTGGAACACGATGCCGAAAGCCTGCTGGTTGCCACTGATTTCGACACCGACGGAAAACTGATACTGGATGAAAAGCAGATCCAGAACATCTATCACCGGCCCTTTTCCGGCCACTATTTCATTATTCAATCCGGTAACAACACACGTTATTCGCGTTCACTGTGGGACGAAACGCTCACTGTCCCGAAGAACAGTCAAGCAGGCAGTAAGGTAATCAGTCGTCAGATGGGCCCACGCAACCAGTCATTGCTGGTTCGCCAGCAGCGTTATGAAAAACAGGGCCGGGAAGTGCTGATCGTGACGGCCGAGGATGTCTCGCACATCGCCGCGCAGATACACCGGTTCAGAAAACAGTTCGGGGCATCGATTCTGCTGATCATTATCGTCTTGCTCGCTGCACAAAGCGCGATCATCCATTTTACCATGCGCCCGGTCCGCCAGGCGCAACAGGCCATTGGCCGGCTCGAATCGGGGCAGGCCAGCCAGTTACCGGAGAACGTTCCCACCGAAGTGTTACCGCTGGTCAGGGAAGT
>JAXHTI010000290.1:0-1894 GCA_034190045.1 Pseudomonadota bacterium | reverse complement strand
GAGCGATGGATACGCTCGTAGCTTTCGGCAATGACTGCGCGCACGCCCAGCAGCCGCGGGCCCTTGGCCGCCCAGTCACGGGAGGAGCCGGAGCCGTATTCCTTGCCGGCGATGACAATCAGCGGCACCTGCTCGTCGTGGTACTGCATTGCCGCATCAAAGATGCTCATGCTCTTGCCGTCGGGCAGGTGGCGGGTCACGCCCCCTTCGGTGCCCGGAGCCAGCAGGTTACGCAGGCGTATGTTGGCGAAGGTGCCACGCATCATCACCTCGTGATTGCCGCGCCGCGAGCCGAGCGAGTTGAAGTCGCCGGGCGCGACGCCCTTGGCCTGCAGGTACTGGCCGGCCGGACTGTCGGCCTTGATGGCCCCGGCCGGCGAGATGTGATCGGTGGTGACCGAATCACCCAGCAGGGCCAGCACGCGGGCGCCCTCGATATCCCCGATGGGGGTCAGTTCGCGGCTCATGCCCTCGAAGTAGGGCGGATTCTGGATATAGGTGGAGTCATCCTGCCAGTCGAACAGCTGGCCTTCGGGCGAGCTGAGATCGCGCCAGGCCTCTTCCCCGTTGTACACATCCTTGTAGGAGCTGGAGAACTCCTCGCTGTTGACGCTTTTGAGGATTAATTCCTGGATTTCCTTCTGGCTGGGCCAGACATCCTTGAGGAAGACATCGTTGCCATCGGCGTCCTGGCCTAGCGGTTCGTTATACACGTCGATATCCATGCGCCCGGCCAGCGCGTAGACCACCACCAGCGGCGGCGAGGCCAGATAGTTCATGCGGACCTCGGCATGTACCCGGCCCTCGAAGTTGCGGTTGCCGGAGAGCACGGAACAGACCGAGAGATCGCCTTCGGCGATGGCCTTGGAAACCGGTTCGGGCAGGGGACCGGAGTTGCCGATGCAGGTGGCGCAGCCGTAGCCGACCACGTGAAAACCGAGCGATTCGAGATCGTCCATCAGCTCGGCCTGCTGCAGGTACTCGGTCACCACTCGCGAGCCTGGCGCCAGGGAGGTCTTGACCCAGGGTTTGACCTTGAGGCCGCGTTCGTGTGCCTTGCGTGCCACCAGGCCGGCAGCGATCATCACCGAGGGATTGGACGTATTGGTGCAGGAGGTGATCGAGGCGATGACCACGTTGCCATCCTCCATGGGCACTGCTTCGCCATCGATGTGCGCGCTGACCGGCTTGCTGTTGATTTTGCGCTCTTCCTTGAGGGCTTTGAGCGCGGTTTCGAATTCGCGCTTGCTGTCGGAGAGCGCCACCCGATCCTGCGGCCGTTTCGGCCCGGCCAGGCTGGGTACGACCGTGGAAATATCCAGTTCCACCACGCTGCTGTAAACGGCGTCGGGCTGACCGGGCTCGTGGAACATGCCCTGTTCGCGGGCATAGGCTTCCACCAGATCGATCTGCTGGGGATCTCGGCCGGTCAGACGCAGATAGGTGAGGGTCTCGCTATCAATGGGGAAAATACCGCAGGTGGCGCCGTACTCCGGTGCCATGTTGGCGATAGTAGCGCGATCGGCCAGCGACAGATGCTCGAGGCCCTCACCGAAGAACTCGACAAACTTGCCCACCACGCCGTGCTGGCGCAGCATCTCGACCACGGTCAGGACCAGGTCGGTGGCTGTGGCGCCTTCGGGCAGGGCGCCGGTGAGTTTGAAGCCGACGACCTGGGGAATCAGCATGGAGACCGGCTGGCCGAGCATGGCCGCCTCGGCCTCGATCCCGCCCACGCCCCAGCCCAGCACACCCAGGCCGTTGATCATGGTGGTATGGGAGTCGGTGCCAACCAGGGTATCGGGATAGGCCTGCAGCACGCCGTTGTTTTCGCGCGAGAAAACGACCCGGGCCAGGTATTCAAGATTCACCTGGTGCACGATACCGGTATCCG
>JAXHTI010000029.1:0-26519 GCA_034190045.1 Pseudomonadota bacterium | reverse complement strand
GCTGGGTCCCCTCGTCCCATTCGAACATGGGAAAATCGACCACCCACAGCGGCTGCCAGCCGTGCTCCAGGAAGCCCTTGTCATGGCCCAGCTTGACCCGCAGGGCGCCGAGCGCCTCGTTGACAACACTGGCCTTGTCGGCGCCGAAGAAGATCAGATCGCCGTTTTCGGCCTCCGTGCGCTGCAAAATGGCCTCGACAGCCTCATCTGGCAGGAACTTGAGAATCGGCGATTGCAGCCCTTCGCGACCGGCCGCCGTATCGTTGATCTTGATATAGGCCAGGCCGCGCGCGCCGTAGATGCCGACAAAATCGGTGTAATCGTCGATCTCCTTGCGGGTCAGCTCGCCGCCTTTGGGCACCCGCAGGGCCGCCACCCGGCCCGCCGGATCTTTCGCCGGGCCGCTGAAGACCTTGAATTCCACGTTCTGCATCACATCCGCCACATCCACCAGCTCCAGCGGAATCCGCAGATCGGGCTTGTCTGAACCAAAACGCCGGATCGCCTCGGCCCAGGTCATGCGCGGGAAAGGATCGTGCAGCGGGATTTCCAGCACCTGGGCGAAGACATGCCGCAGCATGCCCTCCATCATCTGCATGATGGCTTCCTCGTCGAGGAACGAGGTCTCGATATCCAGCTGGGTAAATTCGGGCTGGCGATCGGCGCGCAGATCCTCATCGCGAAAACAGCGCACGACCTGGTAATAGCGATCCATGCCGGCGACCATGAGCAGCTGCTTGAACAGCTGCGGCGACTGCGGCAGGGCGAAAAAGGCGCCGTCGTGGGTGCGGCTCGGCACCAGGTAATCGCGCGCGCCTTCCGGGGTCGCCTTGGTCAGCATGGGCGTCTCGATCTCGAGAAAGCCGTTGTCGTTCAGGTAATTACGAAACTCGGTGGTAATCTTCGAGCGCAACTTCATGCGCTGCAGCATTTCCGGGCGGCGCAGATCGACATAACGATAGCGCAGGCGATGCTCCTCGGAAACATCCTCGTCATCGAGCTGGAACGGCGGGGTTTCCGAGTGATTTAGAATCTCCAGCTCCAGGCCCAGCACTTCGATCTGGCCGGTCGGCATGTTGGCGTTCTCGGTCCCCTCGGGACGGCGACGCACCCGGCCGGTGACCCGCAGCACGTATTCGCTGCGAACTTTCTCGGCCAGCATGAAGGAGTCGGGTTTGTCGGGATCGTAAACCACCTGCAGCAGCCCTTCGCGGTCGCGCAGATCAATAAAGATCACGCCGCCGTGATCGCGACGCCGGTGAACCCAGCCGCAGACGGTGACTTGTTGATCGATATGAGATTCGTTGATCTCGCCGCAGTAATGGCTACGCATGAGAGTTCGGGGCCTTGTGCTTGGGACAAGGCGGGAATCTTACGGATTGGCGGGGGTCTGTGCAACCGGGGAATCACCCCGGCGGCACGCATGGGGCGGGTTTCAGGCGGTTTTCTTGCTGTCGCTGCCGCCGCTCTTGCTTCCCTCGCCGGCCAGATTCTTGCGATTGCCGGACTTGAAATCGGTTTCATACCAGCCACTGCCCTTGAGCCGGAAACCGGAGGCGGAGATCAGTTTTTTCAGTGCCGGCTTGCCGCAGGCGGGGCATTCACTCAGGGGGGCGTCACTCATCTTCTGGATGGCTTCCAGTACGTGATCGCATTGCTCACACTGGTATTCATAAATCGGCATCGGGCAGTTCCTCGTACGCAAGCGGGTTAAGGGGCCAAAGTCAGGTTATTATATAACCGGTTTGAGGCGGACACACCTGTTTCAACCAAAATAGGGGCGGATTCCCCGGATTCAATACCCGGGGATTCAATACCCGGCCCGGCAGTTGGGATTCGCCGCCCATTGTGCCACAATCCCCTTATTTCAAGCGGTTATGGCATGACTCAATCCCCTTCCCCGGATAACAGCGACGACAAGGCCCGGCTCAAACTGCGCCGCGTGGCCATCGACACCTACCACGAAAACGTCGCCTACCTGCATCGCAATTGCGAGCTGTATCGCGCCGAGGGTTTTCAGGCCCTGAGCAAGATCGTGATCATGGCCAATGGCCGGCGCATCCACGCCGTGCTGAACGTGGTGGATGACGAGGCCATCGTCGGCACCGAGGAACTGGGCCTGGCGGAGCAGGCCTTCGCCCAGCTGGACATGCAGCCCGGCGAGCCGGCCTGGGTGGTTCATGCCGAGCCGGTCGAGTCGATGGATGCGGTACGCCGCAAGATCCGCGGCGAACGCCTGTTGGCCGAGGATTACCAGGAGATCGCCAGTGACATCGCCGCCAGCCGCTATTCCAAGATGGAAATGGCCGCGTTTCTGGTGGCCTGCACCCAGTCGGGCCTGGACCGCGAGGAGACACTCTACCTGACCCGTGCCATGGCCGACACTGGCGAACACATGCGCTGGGATGCCCCCGTGGTCGCCGATAAACACTGCATCGGCGGCCTGCCAGGCAACCGCACCACCATGCTGATCGTCCCGATCGTGGCCGCCCACGGCCTGCTGATGCCCAAAACTTCCAGCCGTGCCATCACCTCGCCAGCCGGCACCGCCGACACCATGTCGGTGCTGGCCAAGGTCGATCTCAGTCCACGCAGCATGCACCAGGTGGTCAACAAGACCCGCGCCTGCCTGGCCTGGGGCGGGCGGGCGCACCTGGCTCCGGCCGACGATATCCTGATCTCGGTGGAACGGCCGCTGGGCATCGACTCCGAGTCGCAAATGGTCGCCTCCATTCTGTCGAAGAAACTGGCCGCCGGGGCCACGCATCTGTTGATCGATATTCCGGTGGGTCCCACCGCCAAGGTACGCCACATGAGCCAGGCTCTGCGCCTGCGCAAACTGTTCGAATACATCGGCGATCGCATCGGTATCCATCTGGAAGTGGTGATCAGCGACGGCAGCCAGCCGATCGGCTGCGGTATCGGGCCCATGCTCGAAGCCCGCGATGTCATGCAGGTACTCGAGGGTGATCCGGATGCACCCAGCGATCTGCGCCAGAAATCGCTGCGCCTGGCGGGCCGGATCCTGGAATTCGACCCGGACGTGCGCGGCGGCCAGGGCTACGGCATCGCCCGCGACATCCTCGAGGACGGACGCGCCCTGCGCAAGATGCAGGAAATCATCGCCGCCCAGGGCTCCATCGACTACGCCTTTATTGCCGGGCCCCTGAACATCGAGATCACCGCCAGCCACGATGGCGTGGTCACCGTCATCGATAATTTCCGGCTGGCCAAGATCGCCAGCCTGGCCGGCGCACCGATGGAGCGGGCCGCCGGGGTGGATCTGCTCAAGAAGCTGGGCGATCCGGTGACCCGGGGCGAGCCGCTGTATCGCATCCACGCTGCCTTCAGTGCCGATTTCAATTTCGCCCGCCATCTGGCCGAGCAGGACAGTGGCTACCGGATCGGTCACCCCGATGAAATCAGCCATACCTATATGGAAATCTGACCCGATGGAGATCGGTCTGTGACACTCGTCCTCGGATTTGCCGACGAAGTGGCGCCGGCGCAGCGGCTGGCGGCGGCGTTGCGGCTGGAGTATGCCGCCATCGAGATGCATCGCTTCCCCGATGGCGAAAGCCGCCTCACACTGCCGCCGGAACTGCCGCCGACCGTGGTGCTCTATCGCGGCCTGGATCACCCCGATGCCAAACTCGTGGAGCTGCTGCTGGCGACCCGCACCGCCCGCGAACTGGGGGCCGAGCGGATTATCCTGGTCACCCCCTATCTGTGTTACATGCGCCAGGACATGGCCTTTCATCCCGGCGAGGCTGTCAGCCAGCGTATCATCGGTCACTTCCTGGCCGACCTGGCGGACGCGGTGATCACTGTGGATGCGCATTTGCACCGCATTACTCACCTGAACCAGGCCATTCCTCTGCCCCAGGCCCGCAACCTCAGCGCCGCCCCACTGCTGGGAGAATTTTTACAAAAACAGAACCGGGATGCCCTGCTGCTCGGTCCGGACGAAGAGTCCCGCCAGTGGGTCGAACAGGTCGCCAGAGCCGGCGGTTTTGATTTTGGTGTCGCCGACAAGGTGCGCCACGGGGATCGCGAGGTAAAAATCCGTCTACCCGAACTCGATTACACGCAACGCCGGGTCGTGCTGGTGGATGACATGATCAGCAGCGGCCATACCCTTGCGGAAACCGCGGGCCAGCTCTACCGCATCGGGGCCCGCAGTGTCGACGCCCTGTGTACCCATGCCCTGTATGATACCGAGGCAACCCGCTTGTTAAGCCAGGCGGGGATTGAGACCATCTGGAGCTGCGACAGCGTCCAGCACCCCAGCAATGCGATACAGTTGGCCCCCCTACTGGCCGAGAGCGTCATGGAGATACTGAACTAGATTATGCGTTCCCCCGGCAATTATCTGCTGCTGTTTTTCGTTGCCCTGCTGCTAATCCTGTTCATCCATATCCAGATCTTCTCACTGGTACTGAGCAAGCTTGGACTGTCTCCCGACTCGGCCGCCCTGCTACTGATAACCACCCTGTTCGGCAGCGCCGTCAATCTGCCGCTGGTCAAGATCAAAGCACAGGCCCCGCCCGAGCCACCTCCGCAACCGCCGGCTAACTGGCCGTTCAAACTGCCGCCGTTTACCGGTTATACCGTCATTGCCATTAACGTGGGCGGAGCAATGGTGCCGATCCTGTTTTCCTTTTATCTGTTTCTCAGTCAGCCCCTGCCGCTGCCGACCGTCCTGCTGGCCATCGCCATCGTCAGCGCCATCAGTTACGGCTTCAGCCGACCCATTGCCGGGCTGGGGGTTGGCATGCCGATCTTCATCGCCCCGCTGACCGCCGCCATCACCGCCCTGCTGCTGGCCCCCGAACAGAGTCCGCCACTAGCCTATATCTGCGGTACCCTGGGCGTGCTGATCGGCGCCGACCTGCTGCGCCTCAAGGACATCCCCAAACTTGGCACCCCTATCGCCTCCATCGGCGGCGCGGGAACCTTCGACGGCATCTTCTTCACCGGCATCATCGCCGTGCTGCTGGCGTAAAAAGACCAAAACGCAGAGACGCAAAGGCGCAGAGAACGCAAAGAAGAGCTTAACCACGAAGACACCAAGACACGAAGAAAAAAATTATTAAAGATAGAGCCCGTTACAAGATTTCTGGTGTTAATTGATTATCACTTCATATAAATAAAACTCTGCGGTCCTTTGCACCCAAACGACGGGCATAAACATCTCTGCGCGATGTACAGGGAAGTACAAGTGTCGCGGGAGTCAGGATGACGAGAGCGACCCTCTGCGTTAGAGTTCTTTTTCATGAAGTGATGCGGCGTTAGATTATGAATACGGACAAAAAAAGCATTCTGATTACCGGCTGTTCGTCGGGCATCGGCCTGTGCGTGGCGCGGGGGTTGCGGGAGCGTGGTTACCGAGTGTTCGCCACGGCGCGCCGCGAGGCGGATGTGAAAAAGCTCAACGAAGAAGGCCTGGAGAGTCTGCGGCTGGATCTGGATAACTCGGATTCGATTAACGCGGCGGTCGATGAAGTGCTGGAACGCACCGGCGGCACGCTGTATGCCCTGTTCAACAACGGCGCTTACGGTCAGGCCGGGGCCGTGGAGGATCTGCGCCGAGAGGTGTTGCGCAGGCAATTTGAAACCAACCTGTTCGGCTGGCATGAGCTGACCAACCGGGTTTTACCTGTGATGCGCCGGCAGGGTTATGGCCGGATTATTCAAAACAGTTCGATTCTGGGGCTGATCGCGCTGCCGTTTCGCGGCGCCTATAATGCCAGCAAGTACGCTATCGAGGGCCTGTCGGATACCCTGCGCCTGGAACTGCGCGATACCGACATTCATGTTTCACTCATCGAGCCGGGCCCGATCAGCAGTCGCTTTCGCGCCAACTCCTTTGCGGCCTATCAGCAGAACATCGACCGCGACAACAGCCCGTTCCGCGATCATTACCTGGCCATGGAACAGCGGCTGACCAAAAAAGGACCCGCGGTACCGTTTACCCTGCCGCCGGAGGCGGTCCTCAAACGCGTCATCCACGCCCTGGAAAGCCGGCATCCGCGTCCCCGCTACTACGTGACCTTCCCCACTTACCTGTTCGGTTATCTCAAACGCATGCTCTCGACGCGTTTAATGGACAAACTTCTGGCCAGGATATAAATCCGGCACCCCACGAGTTTTGTGATCCCGGTCACATTCCGATTGCTAGCCGGTAATCCACCGGCCTACCTACTCAGCCCTGTAACTGCCTGAATTTACAAAAGCGTGGCAAACGACATGGGCCGGTTTTGTAGGATTATTCCGACAAAGATTCTAGTTTGTCGGAATAATCCTACAAATTTACACGCCTGAGCGACTCAAGGTGTGTTGCATAACGCCGATTGACTGACCAGCCCGTAAGGGAAAACCCGAACCCGATGGAAACCGGAGGTCTGGCATCATGGAAAGCAATCTGAACATCTGGATAAAACATATCACCGAGCAGGATTTACCGATTTTCAATCACACGGCCCGTGCGATCTCCGAACTGACAGCCAGAGAAACAAGCTCACCGGCCGAACTGGCTGCAGCGATTTTGCAGGACACCAACCTCAGTTCGCGCATACTGCGTATTGCCAATAGTCCTATTTACAATCGCTACGGCCAACCCATTACCACCATTAGCAAGGCGGTGATGTATATCGGTTTCGGTCGGGTTCGCGACCTGAGCCTGTCACTGGCTATCATCGACTCTCTGCTGCAACAACAAACGCATGACCATGCTCTGAACCTGGTGGCCCGTTCTTTTCACGCAGGGGTCATCGCCCGAAACATGGCGGACTATTGCCAGCGCTATAGCGAAGAAGAGTATTTTATTGCTGCGCTGTTGCTACATCTCGGCGAGCTGGCTTTCTGGTGCCTGTCCGGTCCCTCAGGCGACAAGATCCTGGAAGACATACGCCGGACAAAACTTCCGGACAGCCAGGCTGAACACCAGATTCTCGGCACCAGCTTCGCGCAAATAACCCGGCAACTGAATTATGACTGGAACCTGAGTAAGCTCCTGGGCGACATACTGGAGGATACGGAATGCAATTTACCTCACAGCAAACTCATCAGCTCGGCTCACAATATCGCCCGACTCAATCTGAAAGAGACAAACCCGGATTTGCAACTGGAAACAATCAGGCTCAGCGATGAGCTGAAAATCAAGCTGGAATCGCTCAACGAGATTATCGACAAGAGCAAATCCAAGGCCATCGAAATTGCCACTGCCTTCGGCGCGACGGCCATCGCCGATCGTATTGCCGGAAAACATGTTGAAAAAAGCGAACATCAGCTCGCACACACCGACAACTACCCGAGCAATGATCCCATCCTGCAATTGACCAGCCTGCGCAAGCTGAACCTGGTCATTAATGACAAACCCAATATCAACGATGTTATCGAAGTCACGCTTGAAGGACTGCATCATGGTACCGGGCTCGATCGTGCCACTTTCCTGCTCTTCAACCACACAAAAAAAACATGGCAACACAAATTCTATTACGGGTGTGGCAACCTGGCACCCGGTCACAAGCCCCCTGTAGACAACCCCCGTATTTTTAACCAGATAACGTCTATTCGCAGCAATTTATGGCTGCAACCGGGGGACACCCTGCACACAAAAATTATGCCCGCCATAAACTCCGGACAGTCCGGCGTTGAATGTTTTATTGGCCCGATCCGTCTGAACGGCCAGACGATTGGTCTTATATATGCTGATCGCAGACCGAGTGGCCGCAAACTGGACGATTTGACATTCGAAGGATTTAATCATTTCTGCCAGCAGGCCCAGCTGGCCATCAATTTTATCTACCAGGACAAAAGACATATGCATCAGGCATGATTGGGCCAAAACTTCACAGCCGCTCCGGCGGGATGCACAAAGAAAGCGAATCGGAATTAAAGAGCGTAAAAAAAACAGTTTTGGACTCTAATGGCAGCGTTCAACCAAACAAAACACAGAAATATAAAGTTAAAGATTTAGCTTTGCGTTCTTTTTACCTTTGCATCCTTAGCGATACTTTCGATGAACCATCTATCATCAGGTTCGAGTACCGACTCCCTTGTTGAGCAGGTAGAGGCAGAACAGGTAAAGCACCACGACAAAACCGGTAATAATCAACAGAGCCACCCGGATGTCGATATCGGAGACACCCAGCATACCGTAGCGCATGGCATTGATCATATAGAGGATCGGGTTGATCAGGGAGACGTTCTGCCAGAACTGCGGCAACATATCGATGGAATAGAAAATCCCCCCGAGATAGGTCAGCGGTGTCAGTACGAAAGTGGGAATAATGGAGATATCATCGAAACTCTTGGCATAGACCGCATTAACAAAACCACCGAGCGCGAACAGCAGCGAGGTCATCAGCACCACATACAGGGTTACCAGCAGATGATGCAGTTGCGGCTCGGCGAAAATCAGGGAAACGGCGGTGACAGCCAGCCCCACCACCAGACCACGAGCCATACCGCCGGCGGCATAACCCAGCACGATGAGATAGTTGGGCATGGGCGAGATCAGCATCTCTTCCACATGCCGCTGGAACTTGGCGCCATAGAAGGACGAGACCACGTTGGCGTAGGAGTTATTGATAATCGCCATCAGGATAATGCCGGGGACGATATATTCCATATAGGTCAGCCCGCCGATATCCGACAGCTGGGAGCCAATCAGGTTGCCGAAGATAATAAAATAGAGGCCGGTGGTAATCGCTGCCGGCAATACTGTCTGGATCCAGATGCGGATAAAACGCAGAAATTCCTTGGTCAGGATGGTGGTAAACGCGACATATTGCTGCGACAGCTTCATGCGTTATCCTCCTCGACCATGCGCACAAACAGCTCCTCCAGCCGGTTGGTCTTGTTACGCATACTCAGCACATGCAGGCCCTGGAGACTGAGTGCTTCGAACAAGTGATTCAGACTCTGCTCCTTGCTGATATCCACGCTGAGCGTATTGCTGTCGAGCATGGCCAGGTTATAGCCTTCGACCTGTGGCACGCTGTCGATGGTCTCACGCAGATCCAGCACGAACGTCTCCACGTGCAATTTCATCAACAGGGCTTTCATCTCGGTGTGTTCCACCGCCTCACCATGATTAATGATGGCGATATGCCGACAGAGCTGCTCGGCTTCTTCGAGGTAATGGGTCGTCAAAATGATCGTGGTACCCTGCGCATTGATCTTGCTGAGAAACTGCCACATGGAGCGACGAATTTCGATATCCACCCCGGCGGTCGGCTCGTCGAGAATCAGCAGTTTGGGTTCGTGCACCAGCGCGCGGGCAATCATCAGCCGGCGCTTCATTCCACCGGACAATTCCCTGGCCATCACGTGGCGCTTGTCCCACAGCTCCAGCTGACGTAAATAGGTTTCGGCGCGCTCGTAGGCCAGCTTGCGATCGATACCGTAATAACCAGCCTGGTTGACCACAATCTCCACCACCGGTTCGAACTGATTGAAATTGAATTCCTGCGGCACCAGCCCGATACAGCTTTTCGCCGCTTCCAGATCGCGGTCGATATCATGGCCAAAGACCTCGACGGTTCCGGCGGTTTTGTTAATCAACGAACAGACAATGCCGATGGTGGTGGATTTGCCGGCCCCGTTGGGCCCCAGCAAAGCGAAGAAATCCCCCTCGCGCACATCCAGATCGACCCCCTTGAGGGCCTGCACCCCGCCACGATAGGTCTTGGTCAAACCCCGAATGGTCAACGCGTTGGACATAAACTCACTTGAAAAACCGAACCGGCAGGTATTGTAACAAAAGACACCTGCCAGCAGACAGGCACAACCCTAAAATTGAGGTTTTAAAAACATTAGCGCGGAGGCGCAAAGCAAGAAAAATGTTGAGTTTTTAATGTTGAATTTTGAATTAAAGGAAATTTTATAATTCAAAACTTAAAATTCCACATTAAAAATTATACCTCTGCGTCCTTTGCGTCTTTGCGCCCTTTGCGTTAATTCGTCATTCTCAGAAAAGCGAACCAGTTCGGAAGTTACCCTAGATCAGCGATTCGTCCTGAATGACGGACGGCAGATCGATATCGCATTCGTCATTGTTGAGAATTTTACGAACTTCGAGTTTTTGCTTGCCCTCACGCCAGCGCGGGTGAGCCAGGTTGATCAGCTTGGGTTTGACGTAACGTTCACCCTTGCTGTTGATGACCAGCAGGACGATGGGCCGCAGGCGGCTTTTCTCACTGGCTGACACAACAATCCCGATCTGCCCGAGGTTGAGCTGAACCATGCTGCCGATGGGATAGATACCCAGACATTTAATGAACTGCTCCACCATGTCCTGCTCGAAGTCTTCGCTGATCCAGCTGTACATGTTTTTCAGCGCTTCATAGGGTGCCATGCCGTCGTGATAACAGCGATCACTGGTGATGGCATCGTAGACATCGACAATGGAAACAATCTTGGTCATACGATTGACCTGATCGCCCATCAAGCCGTGAGGGTAGCCCTTGCCGCTGATCCGTTCATGATGATGCAGCACGATATCGAGTGACTCCTGGGGAATATCCCCTTTGGAAACGAGTAACTCATGACCTTTTTGCGCATGGGTTTTGACAATCTCGTACTCTTCGGGGGTCAAACGGCCCGGCTTGTTGAGAATATCCAGTGGAATACTCATTTTGCCAATGTCGTGCAGCAGGGCCCCTAGCCCCATCAACTCCAGCGAGTCCTTCTCCATGCCCAGATAGCGGCCAAAGGTGACTGCCAGGATGCAGGTATTCATGCAGTGGGTGACAGTGTACTCGTCGCGATGTTTCAGATGCGACAGCCAGGCCATAGCATTGGGGCTGCGGGTAATACTTTCGGTGATTTCGGTCACCAGCTGGCGGGCCGTACTGGTATCGAGGCTGTTGCCGAGGCGCACGTCCTCGAGCAGAGTCTCGATGTAGGTTTTGGTGCGCGAATGAACGGGACGGGCTTCCTGCAGGGCCTGCTGGAAATACTTCTCTTCCCGCTCGGCCTCTTTTTCAGCCTGTTGTTTGCCGGGAACGGTTGCCGCCACCGGGGCCGGCTCGCGGGCCAGGGTTTGCAGATCGGGGATCACCGATTCGTGGGAACGTTCAGTATCGACATAGACAAAGCTGCAGCAGCGCTGGAGTTCGCCCAGTTCCTCCTCGCCGGCGACCAGTACGCCTTCGAGTAGAAACGAGGTTTCTGTCCACTCGCAATCCAGATCACTGACAAACATCCCCTCCCTGAGACGGTCGACATTCACTTTCACTTTCATCGCAACTTCCCGTCTCGTGCCACCGGTTGACGCAGAGCGGAGACTATCCCAGCCAGTGGCGGGCGTTCTGGAACAGTCTTAACCAGGGGCCGTCATTCCCCCAGTCGTCAGGATGCCATGAATACTGAACTGTCCGAAATACCCGCTCCGGGTGTGGCATCATAATCGTGAAGCGGCCGTCCGTGGTGGTCATGCCGGTAACCCCGCCGGGCGAGCCGTTGGGATTGAAGGGATAGCGCTCGCTCGCCTGACCATAGTGATCAATATAGCGCAGACTGACCAGCTGATCGCCCAGCAACTTACTCGCCTGCTGCGGATCCTGGAAACGGGCCTGCCCCTCGCCGTGGGCCACGGCAATGGGCAGCCGGGAACCGGCCATGCCGGCCAGCAGGATCGAGGGCGAATCGAGCACCTCGACCATGGAAAGCCGGGCCTCGAACTGCTCGGAGCGGTTACGTACAAAGCGTGGCCAGTGAGCCGCGCCGGGAATCAGATCCCGCAGGTGGGAAAGCATCTGACAGCCGTTGCAGACCCCCAACCCGAAACTGTCGGGACGCTGAAAAAACGCCTCGAACTCGTCGCGGGCACGCGAATTGTACAGAATCGAGCTGGCCCAGCCGCCGCCGGCACCCAGCACATCGCCGTAGGAAAAACCGCCGCAGGCCGCCAGGCCGGAAAAATCGTTGAGCGACACCTGCCCCGCGATAATATCGCTCATATGCACATCCACGGCGGCGAAACCAGCGCGATCGAAAGCGGCGGCCATCTCGATCTGGCCGTTGACCCCCTGCTCGCGCAACACGGCCACCCGCGGGCGATGCCCCAGGTTCAGATAGGGGGCGGTAATATCCTCCCGAGGGTCGAAGCTCAGTTGGGCCGACAGCCCCGGATCGGAGGCGTCCAGCAGGCTGTCATACTCTTCCCGGGCACACTCTGGATTATCACGCAGCGCCTGCATGCGGTAACTGGTTTCGCTCCAGACACGTCGCCACCGGGTCTGCGTCCCCTCAAGGACCGTCCGGCCCCCGTGCTCGAACACCAGCCGCTCATCGTCGCGCAACGTGCCAATCACATGGCTGTAATGCCCCAGGCCGGCTTCATGCAAAGCATCCTGCACCGCAGCCAGCTCGCTATCGCTTACCTGGATGACCGCGCCCAGCTCCTCACTGAACAGGCTGGCCACCGGATCGTCACCCAGCTCGTCGAGCCGGATCTGCAGCCCGCTGCGCCCGGCAAACGCCATCTCGCAGAGGGTTGCAAACAGCCCGCCGTCCGAACGATCGTGATAGGCGAGCAACCGCCCTTGCTCGTTAAGTATTCGAATAACATCAAAAAAGTGTTTCAGCGCCAGCGGGTCGTCGAGATCGGCCGGGTGATGGCCGAGCTGTTTATAAACCTGTGCCAGACAGGAGCCCCCCAGACGGTTGGCGCCCTTGCCCAGGTCGATCAGCAGCAGCCGGGTCGGCCCCCGGTCGGTACGCAACTGCGGGGTCAGGGTGCGGCTCACATCGCTGACCGGCGCGAAGGCCGAAACGATCAAAGACAGCGGCGCGGTGACCGAACGGGTCTCGTCCTGCTCCTGCCAGACGGTGCGCATCGACATGGAATCCTTGCCCACCGGGATGGTGATGCCCAGCGCCGGGCACAGCTCCATGCCCACCGCCTGCACGGCCTCGTACAGGCCGGCATCCTCACCCGGATGCCCGGCAGCGGCCATCCAGTTGGCCGAGAGAACCACCCGTGAGAGCTCCGGCACCGCTGCCGCCGCTAGGTTAGTGAGCGCTTCCCCGACAGCCATACGCGCCGAGGCCGCGTGATGCAGCAGCGCCACCGGCGTGCGCTCGCCCATGGCCATCGCCTCGCCACACGGCGTATCAAAACTGCTCGCGGTCACCGCCACGTCGGCCACCGGCACCTGCCAGGGGCCAACCATCTGATCCCGCGCGACCAGCCCGGTCACGGTGCGATCGCCGATGGTAATCAGAAAACGCTTGTCGGCGACCGTCGGCAGGGCCAGAACCCGCTCGGCGGCCTGTGCCAGATCCAGCCCGGCCGTGACGAATTCCGGTTTGGTGAACGGGGCATGATGAACCTCGCGCAACATCTTCGGCGGCTTGCCCAGCAGAACTTCCAGCGGCATGTCGATCGGGGTATTGTCGAAATGGCCATCTCCCAGCACCAGCTGCCGTTCCTCGCTGGCCTCCCCGACCACGGCCCAGGGACAGCGTTCCCGCTGGCAGATCCCGGCAAAGCGTTCCAGTTCCTGCGGCGCCACCGCCAGCACATAGCGCTCCTGTGCCTCGTTGCACCAGATCTCCATGGGCGACATGCCCGGATCGTCATTGGGCACGGCACGCAGCTCAAAGCGGCCGCCACGCCCGCTGTCGTTGACCAGCTCCGGCAAGGCATTGGACAGCCCCCCCGCACCGACATCGTGAATACTGATAATCGGGTTAGCCTCGCCCAGCTGCCAGCAACGATCGATCACCTCCTGGGCGCGGCGTTCCATCTCCGGATTACCGCGCTGGACCGAGGCAAAATCGAGGTCCTCAAGGCTTTCGCCGGTGGCCATGGACGAGGCGGCCCCGCCGCCCAGGCCGATCAGCATGGCCGGACCGCCGAGTACTACGATCTGCGCGCCGGGCGGAATGTCGTTTTTGGCAACATGATCGTCGCGGATATTTCCCAGTCCCCCGGCCAGCATGATCGGCTTGTGATAACCACGCACTTCCTCACCCTGCGGCCCGGGCACCCGCTCTTCATAAGTCCGGAAATAGCCACACAGGTTGGGTCGGCCGAATTCGTTATTGAAGGCCGCCGCACCGATGGGCGCCTCGAGCATGATCTCCAGGGCCGAGACAATCCGACCCGGCTTACCATAATCGGTCTCCCACGGCTGCGGGCAGTCGGGCAGGCGCAGGTTGGAGACCGAATAACCGCACAGTCCGGCCTTGGGTTTCGAGCCCCGGCCGGTCGCCCCCTCGTCGCGGATCTCGCCGCCGACGCCGGTGGCTGAGCCGGGAAACGGCGCGATGGCAGTGGGATGATTGTGGGTCTCGACTTTCATCAGGATATGGATGTCCTGCGCGTGATAGGCGTACTCGCGAGTGCCGGACTCGGGATAAAACCGACCGCCGGGATGCCCCGCGATCACCGCCGAGTTATCACTGTAGGCGGACAGCACCCCGTTGCCATGCTGCTGATAGGTATTGCGAATCATGCCGAACAGGGACTTGTCGCGGGTCTTGCCGTCGATAACCCAGTCGGCATTGAAGATCTTGTGCCGGCAATGTTCCGAGTTGGCCTGGGCGAACATCATCAGCTCAACGTCGCTGGGATTACGTCCCAGCGACTGGAAATTCTCCACCAGGTAATCGATCTCGTCCACGGCCAGGGCCAGGCCCAGATCGGCGTTGGCCCGCTGCAGGGCATCGCGCCCGCCACCGAGCACATCGACCTCGGTCAGCGGGGCCGGTTCGGGATGCCGGAACAGCCGTTGCGCCTCGTCGACCTCGCGAAACACCGCTTCGGTCATACGATCGTGCAGCACCGCGCCCAGAGTTCGGACCTGCGCCGCATCCAGGTCCCGGCCATCATTGAGTGTCAGGGTGTAGAGAATCCCGCGCTCGATCCGCTGCACCGATTCGAGCCCGCAGTTATGGGCGATA
Source organism: Pseudomonadota bacterium (assembly GCA_034190045.1). Classification (GTDB taxonomy): domain Bacteria; phylum Pseudomonadota; class Gammaproteobacteria; order UBA6429; family Thiohalophilaceae; genus Thiohalophilus. Next base: position 11,600 of record JAXHTI010000029.1, on the reverse strand, counting down.
TCGGTGGCCTTGCTTGACCAGGGAGAAATGGTGCCGGGTCGGGGGACAACCAGAAAGTCATGGCCCTGTAGTGTTTGGGCAGGCATGTCGGTATAGGCGAGCAGGCGCTCAAGCCGCTGCTGTTGCCCGGCATCCAGTTGCGGCTCGCTCTCGATAAAGTGCAGATAGACGGCCTGCAGTTCCGCCACCTCGGGAACTTCGGCGCGCAGCGCGGCCAGGTATTTTTCCAGACGAAAGGCGGACAGGGCCGAGCCACCTCGAAGTTGCAACATGCGCGGAATCCCGGAATTGATTGGCGTTGACGGTGAGCGCCAATAATACACGATCTGCCAGCCGGGGAGCGAGAGACACTGGGAAACAGTTAATTCCCGACAGCCCGGGAGTACCGAAACACATCACACTCGAGGTATACTGTTGGTTTTTACGCGATACCGAGGTCGGCAAACAGCATGGATCAGCCAGTCAAGGTTCTGCACGTTTTTCAGGAAATGGATCTCGGCGAGCGCCACCAGTTACTCAGAACCCGGGCCCGGGGTATCGATGTCGTGGTGATCTGTAAAACCGGTGCCAGCTTCATGGACGAGATACAGGCCGCCGGGATCCCGGTTCACCAGCTGGACATGCACAAACGCCGCGATCCCGAAGCCATTGCCCGGATCCGGCAACTGGTACAGAGCGAACAGCCGGATATCGTCCACGTCTATACCAAAACCGCGCTGTCCAACACCATTCGCGCCATTGATGATCTGCCCCCCAAACTGGTCGCCTATCGCGGTATCGTCGGCAACCTGCACTGGCTGAATCCCACTTCCCGTCACAGCTTCCTGCATCCGAGAGTTGATCGCATCATCTGTGTCTGCGAGGCAATTCGTCAGGATCTGCTGAACAATCGCTTTTTGGGCTGGCACCTGCCCGAGGAAAAAGTTGTGACCGTGCACAAGGGCCATGAAACCGACTGGTGGCCCCGGGAGAGCATCCCGGCCGATTTCAGCGAATTCGGCATTCCGGCCGGGACACCGGTGATCGGTTCTGTGGCACAGATGCGCAAACGTAAGGGGATTCCGGTCCTGATCGAGGCGTTTGAAAAACTCCAGACCCCGGACGTGCGTCTGTTGCTGGTGGGCAAGGTCAATGATAAACGTATCGCCAAACGCATCGCGCGCAGCCCGGCGGCCGATCGGATTCATCTGGCAGGCTGGCGCGCCGACGGTGCCGCGCTAATCGGGGCACTGGATGTTTTCGTGCTCCCCTCCCTGCGCCGTGAAGGTCTGCCCCGCACCGTCATCGAGGCAATGAGCCAGCAGGTCCCGGCGGTGGTAACCGACTCCGGCGGCAGCCCGGAACTGATCGAAGATGGCGTCAGCGGCCGGATCGTTGCCTCGGGCAACGCCGACGCGCTGGCCCGGGCCACGGACGAATTGCTCGGCGATCCCCAGCGACGCAAGCAGATGGGTATTGCCGCCGAAGAACGCATCCGGACCTGCTTCAATCCGGACATTACGGTGGAAAAAACCCTGGCAGTCTATTCGGATCTTTTGGGACGGGATGTCACAGGTGGCAGTGCGTAAGCAGGCCACCGACTGATCCGGGCCGGCACCTGAATCGCCGGCCTGGCAACTACCATTGCGAGGCGCCGCGCAACTCCTGCATAACCTCGTTGAGCTGGCCTTCATTGCCGTCGAACAGGCAGACTACGTTACCGACGCTGCAGACGGTATAGCGCTCGCCGCGCACGACCCAGCCGCCGGGTGGCGTCCAGCCACGAATGCCGGTGAACATGGAAAGCTGATCGGCGTTACCCTGAACCAGACGTTTATAATCGTGAGCGAAATGGGCCAGGCTGGCCAGCTCATCCTGTCCCCCCATGCCGTAACCTTCAACCAGTTCACCATCATCGCGAAAGTGAGCCACGGCCATGACACCGTCGAGGATCATGATCTGTTTAATCATGCCGCCTCCTCAGGCTTCCAGCGCCGCATAGGCCGCTTCGTAGTCCACCTTGTCATTCGGCATGATCACGCCGGCCTCTTCATTGGCAATGACGGTCCAGTCAAAACCGATTAACGAGAAGCCCCTGACCGGATAGAAGCCACCCGAACCGGTGACATTCTCCCAGCCTCGCGCCTGCATGGTGGCAATCGAGGTATTGGCAACACAGACATGTGCCACCAGGTCCAGGATCGTGTCATTCATTTCGCTGTCCGCGCTGAGACGTGACTCCTGCAACTCTCCTTTGCTACTGAAATTGAATGCGGCAACCGCACCATCCAGATTGATCAATTTTTCCAGATCGGCCATCGCTAACTCCTTCAAGACTGATTGGTTTATTGTTTTAATGCAGACGCTCAGACCAGCATCGCTTCCGGACCCGCCACATGTTCGCGCATGTACTCCATCACTTCATTGAGTGAGCTCGAAGCATTGTCGATGAAGCAAAAGATGTTGGCCATGACACAAACCGTGACCTTGTCGCCGCGAACCACCCAGCCGCGGGCCGGCGCACAGCCGCAATCGGATTTCAGGTGTTTGAGCATGTCCGTTTCCATGTGCACGGCCATGGTCGTGGCCCGGCACATGATCGACGCCATGCGTGCGGTTTCATAATCGAGTTGGCCGTCGTAGGTAAATCGATCGCCCCGGTAGGTATACTCGCCTGCTGCGATGACGCCCGGTGTCGCCACCAGATCGGATATGACGCTCATGCAGTCCCCTCTTTGTGATTTATAGTTATATTGCCGCCTGGCAAGTGGCAGCTGATTGCCATTGATTGATACAGATCAATGACAACCGTTTCTTAAGTAATAACAGACCTGACAGAGAATGCCATATAGAGTTTTTTTATAGGTCCCTATAAAATAAAACGGCTCGCCGGCAGGTTGCCGGATCCGCACTGTTCATCGCTGCTCAGGATTTGACCATGACCGCTTCAACGCCCTCCCCCGCGCCCCTTTACCGGCGCCTGTTCGCCATGCTCTACGACGGCCTGTTGCTTCTCGCGCTGCTGTTTATCGCCTCGGCCATCCCGTTGATTTTCACCGGTGGCGAGGCGATCGAGGGACACGATCTGCTATTGACCGGTTATTTTCTGCTCATCTGTTTTGCGTTTTTTGGCGGCTTCTGGACCCATGGCGGGCAAACCCTGGGCATGCGGGCCTGGCGTTTACAAGTGGTTCACGATCATGCCGGCTCGCTGGACTGGCTCGCCGCACTGTTGCGTTTTTTGAGCGGCTTGCCCGCCTGGCTGGTGTTGATTCTGGGTGTGGCCGTGTACTTCAACCCGCAAATCGTATTACCCGGTCTGCTGCGCTGGCTGCAACACCTGCCCCACGGCAGCATTGCCCTGATCGGCCTGCTCTGGCTGGGAATCGACAACTGGCCCAACGGCTGGCGGGAACGCATGACCCACACCCGCGTTATCCTTCTGCCGAAGGATAGGCGCTAGTTGCTAGGTACTAGGGGCTAGTTTTTATCACCCTCCCTTTTCCAGGGGGAGGTGATAGAAAATCAGTTTCTGCAAACTCTCTAGTACCTAGCGCCTAGCACCTAGCCCCTACCCGAAGGGTACTAGCGTAATCGTCGGAACCAGAGCAGCGACGCGCCGATCACCAGGGCGGTCGGCAGGGCCGCCGCCAGCGCCGGCGGGAATTCGTAGACCAGCCCCATCTGCCCGGCCAGGCGGTTACCGATATAGAATACGATCCCGATCAAAAAGCCGATCAGGATCTGCTGGCCGATACCGGTATGACGTTGCGAACCAAAAACGAAAGGCACCGCCAGCAAGACCATTGCGGCAAGAGTAAAAGGCATCACGGCCTTGCCCCACATCGCCAGTTCATACTGCCCCGAATCCAGGCCGCTCTCGCGCAAATAATCAATGTAGTTATACAGTCTCCAGACCGGCAGGGTATCGGGATCAACTGACACCACGTTAATCAATGCCGGATCGAGCAAGGTACGCCAGGGCAATTCCTCAACCTGATGTTTTTGCAACGCCTGATCATCAATATCGTAGCGCGTCACGTTTTTTAATAACCATTGCTCGCCGTCGTAGCTGGCACTTCTGGCCCGCATCAGGGTCTGCAAACGCTGACCATCGAACGTATACAGGTGTATGCCGCGCAGTTTTGCCTGGCTGTCAACGCGGCGCACATTGATATAGGTATCCCCGTCACGTGCCCAGAAACCGTAACGGGTATTCAGACTGATTTTCGCCCCCATCAGTTCCAGACGCTTCTGGTTGCTGTATTCATACACGGGTGGGGCAATCACTTCGCCGATTACCATTGCCAGCAGAATCAGCATCGCGGCGGTTTTCATAATGGCCCAGACGATCCGGGTCAGTGATAACCCGGCGGTACGCATCACCACCAGCTCGCGATTATTGGCCAGCATTCCCAACCCCAGCATAGTGCCCAGCAGGGTCGCCATGGGAAATATCTCGTACATCTGACGAGGCATGTTAAACAGGGTATAGAGCAGGGCATGCCAGAGGGTATAGCTGCCGCGGCCGATCTGATCGAGCTCATCCACAAAGCCAATCAGGGCAAACAGGGCCACCAGTACGGCGAGCACGGAAAACACCCCGACTATAACCGCCTGACCAATGTAGCGTTCCAGTAACTTCATCCGGCTGTCGTTCCCCTGTGCCACCAGTGTCGGATGCCGCCCTGGCGCAACAGCAACACCACCGCGATCAGCAACACCGCGGCATGCACCCACCACAGCCCGAGATAGGGCGATATTTTGTCGTGCAGCAACCAGTTGCGGGAGACTGTCAGCAGGTTGGTCAGGACCATATACAGCACGATCGCGATCGCCAGTTTGCCATAGCGATTCTGTCGATGAGAGGTCACGCTCAACGGCACGGCCATAACCGCCAGCACCAGGCACATCAGGGCGGAGGAAATACGCCATTGCAGTTCGGCGGTATAGCCCCGTTTATCTTCCTGCCACAGTTCAAGCGTGGGGATGGCCTTGTGCTTGCGACTGGTCACCTCGGGCGGCTTTTCCTGGATACGAATGCCGTGCTTTTCAAATTCAATGATCGTGTAATTCTCCGTGCCCGGTTTCCCCTCGTAGCGATAACCCTCTTCCAGAACCATGAAGCGATCGCCGTTTTCCTCGTCCACCATCTGGTGACCGGAACGCGAACGGATAATCGAACTGCCGCCCTCGCGCTGCTGCTGCACGAAGACGTTGCGCATCCGCTTCTGCTCGCGCTGCAGCTCCTCGACATAGAGTACCCCGCCCCCCTCGCGCATTTCCTGAAAACGGCCGGGGACAATCCCCTGAATATCCCCCCGGGCCTGTGCCGCGGCGGTCAGACGCTGGACCTGGTGTTCGGCCCAGGGCGCCAGCTGCAGGCTCAGCAGGCCCTGCAATACGGCTATAATCAGGGCCAGTCCCAGTATGGCGCGCAGGATATAACCGGTACCAATCCCGCAGGCGGCAATCGCGGCCATCTCGCTGTCGCGATACAGGCGACTGAGCGCCAGCAAAATGGCCAGATACAGGGCCAGGGGAAGAATAAACACCAGCAGGCTGAGAATCCGTACCCCGAAGATCTGCAGCACCATGTCCACCTGCAGCGAACCCCGGGCCACGTCATTGAACAGTCCCACCAGCTGCGCGCTGAGGGCGATCAGCAACAGCACCAGGGCCACCGCCGTGAAGGTGAGAAAAACTTCCTTGACCAGGTAACGGGCAATAATCACGTCAGAATCAGGGGTTGAAAACCGGTTCGTTCTTTATGTACAGAAACAATACTGTATTATATTGCCCACATCGCTGAATTGATACGCAGCAACCCGTGTCCCACAGGCAATCACAGGACCCAGTATGAATATTACGCTCAAATGTGCCCCCGTCGAACAACAATCCAGCCACTGCCTGATCGTTGGCGTGTTTGAAAAACGCCAGCCCGGGCCTCACGCCCAGGCACTGGACAAGGCCAGCGACGGCGCCCTGCAGCGAATTCTCAAACAGGGCGACATGGACGGCAAACCCGGCCAGACCCTGATGTTGCACCAGCTCTCCGGCATCAAGGCCGAACGTGTTCTGCTGGTCGGCTGTGGTAAGGCGTCGGAATTCGACGAAAAACAGTACAGCAAGGTCCTCAGCAGCGCGATTACGGCCGTGAATGATTCCGGCGCCCGGGACGCCGCCTGTTACCTGACCGATCTGGAGGTCAAGGATCGCTCCAAAGCCTGGAATGTCCGCCGCGCCGCCGAGCTCACCTATCAGGCCCTGTATCGCTATCAGCAAACCTTCAGCAAGAAAGAAAAGCCCGATTACCCATTGGGCAAGTTGCAACTGTGCGTGGATGACAAGGCGCTCAAGAGCGCCCGCACCGGTTTGAAGATTGGCGAAGCCATCGGCAAAGGGGCGAACTTCACCCGGGACCTGGGCAACCTGCCCGGCAATGTCTGCACCCCGACTTACCTGGCCAACCAGGCCGGCAAGCAGCTCAAGGGCTATGAGAAGATGAAAGTCCGGGTCCTGAACCAGAAGTCCATCGAAGAACTGAAGATGGGCGCCTTTCTCTCGGTCGCCAAGGGCAGCCGCCAGCCGCCCAAACTGATCGTCATCGAATATCAGGGCGCCAAAAAAGATTCCCGGCCCTACGCCCTGGTCGGCAAGGGCATCACCTTCGATGCCGGCGGCATCTCCATCAAGCCGGCCGCCGCCATGGACGAGATGAAGTACGACATGGGCGGCGCGGCCGGGGTGCTCGGCACCATGCAGGCGATCGGCGAACTGCAGCCCCCCATCAATGTGGTGGCCATCATTCCCACCTGCGAGAACCTGCCCGACGGCAATGCCAACAAGCCGGGGGATGTCGTCACCAGCATGTCGGGCCAGACCATCGAGATCCTGAACACCGACGCCGAGGGACGCCTGATCCTGTGCGATGCCCTGACCTACAGCGAGCGCTTCAAGCCCAGAACGGTCATCGACACCGCGACCCTGACCGGCGCCTGTATCGTTGCCCTGGGGAACCATCCCTGCGGCCTGCTCAGCAATGACCAGCCACTGGCCGACGCGCTGCTCGCCGCCGGTCAGACCAGCCAGGACCGTGCCTGGCAACTGCCCCTGTGGGACGAATACCAGGATCAGCTCAAGAGCAATTTCGCCGACATGGCCAACATCGGCGGGCGCGAAGCCGGCACCATCACCGCCGCCTGCTTCCTGTCACGCTTCACCAAAAAGTTCAAATGGGCCCATCTGGACATCGCCGGTACCGCCTGGAAAAGCGGCTCGGACAAGGGCTCGACCGGCCGGCCGGTACCGATACTTACCCAGTACCTGCTGGATCAATGCGGCAAGAAATACCAGCTCTGATGACCCGGGTCGATTTCTACATTACCGGGGACAACCATGCCCAGGCCCGCCAGCGACTGGCCTGTCGCCTGGCGGAGAAAGCCTATGCCCTGGACCACGCTATATATATACATACGGATGACCGGCAACAGGCCGAGCAACTCGACCAGCTGCTGTGGACGTTTCGTGACGGCAGTTTTATCCCGCACTGCCTGCAGGATGATACAGTAGCCGCCCAGGCTGCCATCGTGATCGGCCATAATGGCGAACCGGAAGATCACAACCAGGTCCTGATCAACCTTGGACAGGAAGTACCGGCCTTTTTCGGACGCTTCGAGCGGGTCGCCGAAGTCATCGCGGGTGACGAACAGTCCCGCGAAGCCGGGCGCGAACGTTTCAGGTTTTACCGCGATCGCGGCTATGAGCTCAATACGCACAACCTGGATGACAAGTGAGCATGAGCAAGCAGAACGACAAGCCTGACTCCGACGGCGTGGAAGACAACCTGCTCAATGCGCTGGAGTCGATCAAGGGTCTGCTGGAACAGAGCGAGACCAAACTGACCGCCGCGCGCGACAGTATCAATCGCGCCAACGAACCCGCCGGTTCCAAAACCGCCCGCTCCCGCCCCGACAGCGACCCGGTGGTGCCGGTGCTGGATGATATCGTTGAACCGGATGCTTACCCGCCGGCCGCCGAACAAATGGAAATCCCGGAAATCACCGACGAAGCCGAATCGATCAACACAGCGCCCTCCCCCGATAAACAAGAAGAGCCGGTTACCATGAGCAGCCCGAACCAGAGCGACAGCGACACCATGCTGGAATTTCTCGACCACCTGCAGGCCAGCCTGGAAAAAGAAGTCCGCAACACCCTGATGCGCACGGTGGTCAACATCGAAAAAGAAGTCAAAAAAACCATCGCCGAACAGCTGGATACGATTCGAAAACAAATCCGGGACAAGGAATAAAAAGATAATTTTGAATGTTGAGTTTTGAATGCTGAATTAAGCACCAAACCGCAATTCAAAATTTAAAATTCAACATTCAAAATTATTTGAAGCGGTAGCGTTCGTACATGTAGCACTGGCCGGTGGGGAGGTAGTCGGGGATCTGGTAATAACGATCGACGACCTCGCGCAGAATCTCATCCCGATAGGCCTGATAGTCGAAGTCCCTGCCGACGAACAGATAAAAATGCGTATCTTCCACATCGATACGGCGAATCTCCGAATCGCGGAAATAGGGCCGGTATTTTTCCTGCCGGTGCTCACTGAAAATTACGATGTCCTTGCCATCGAACTGGCGAAAATCGGTACGCTTGTCGGCTTCGCGCCCGTGATAGGAGCTGACACTGAACACCGGAACCGGCTGTTTGGTGTAATAGGCAAGCATGGCCGATTTGACGTAACTTTCGGTCATCATAACCGCCGCATCCGATTCGGACATGGCGTCGATAATCTGTTCGGTACGCATCCCAAATACCGCATCGCGGTAGGCGTCTTTATCGAACTCCTTGGCAATCCCCGGCGCCAGCACCAGTACGGCACCGATAAAAACCAGGTGCAGAACGGTAAACGGCAGCATGAAATAGTGACACTTGCGCAGCTGCTGGGTACTGAGAATGGGCGCCAGCGCCAGGAACAGAAAGGGGTAAAAACTCAGTAACCAGTGCAGGCCGATCTCTTTCCAGAAGGAGAGCAAGAAGAACAGCCCGATGGGAATCAGGAACAGCCCGCCGAAGACGCTCTGACGACTGGTGAGGCTTTCTTTCACGTCCCGCCATTGCTTGAACAGGTAATAAAGAATCGGCGGCGTCACCAGGTAAACCAGCATCACCAGATAAGTCAGCATGGTCCCTGCTGAAAAACCCGAACCGGCGGTGCGGTTAACCAGATTGAACAGGTAGTTGTTCCAGCAGTTATTGTAGTTCCACCACAGGTTGAGCCCGATAAACGGCAGGGTGCCCAGGATGATCAGCAGCAGGCCGAGATAGGGCCGCAGGCCGCGGCGGGTATACAGCACGATATACAGAAAATAGGCGATACCCAGCAGTCCGGCAAAAAACTTGGAAAAAAACGCCAGTCCCAGAAACAGGCCGCACAACAGGTACCACCCCAGATTGTCGCGGCGCTGGGCAAAATAGAAGCTGACGGCCGAGAGGAACGACCAGAAAATCAGCGGCGTGTCGGTCGTGGTCAGCACGCCCAGAACATTCACCGGTGCGACGAGGTACAACACCGCAACCGCGACCGCCACGGCTTCGTGGGTACGGCGCAGCAACAGGTAAATGGCCAGACCGATGAAGGTGGTCAACAGCACCTGCGGCAGCCGTAACCACAGCGGTGCATCGCTGACCGAGAGCATGGCCGTCAGCAGCCAGCCCACCATCGGCGGATGATCGTAATAACCGTAATCGGGGTAATTGCCCCAGACGATGAAGTAGGCTTCGTCGCCGGTCATTGGCAGGTAATGGGCGAGCACCAGCTTGGCTGCCAGGGTCAGCAGCAGATAAATCCAGAGCCGGGTATCGATAGCCAGTGCACTCATGGGGGCGCAGTCTAGCATGGCCGTGGCGCGAATGGCGGAAAAATCAGGCAATTGCGCCGCGGAGGATATGGCCCTGCGCCGGGATTCGGTATAATGCGGGGTTTGTGACCATCAACTCACTGGCAAGCAACCGAATCGGATGTTCCGTGGACAAGACTTATAACCCGCAAGCGATCGAACAGCGCTGGTATGACAGCTGGGAACAGAACGACTATTTCGCCCCCTCCGGCACGGGCGAGCCCTTCTGCATCATGATCCCGCCGCCCAACGTCACCGGCAGCCTGCATATGGGCCACGCTTTTCAGGACACCATCATGGATGCCCTGACCCGCTATCATCGCATGAAAGGTGATAATACCCTGTGGCAGCCGGGCACCGACCACGCCGGGATCGCCACCCAGATGGTGGTCGAACGTATCGTCAATGCCGAAGGCCAGACCCGCCACGATATCGGGCGCGAGAAATTCATCGACAAGATCTGGGAATGGAAGAAAGAATCCGGCGGGACCATCACTCGTCAGCTGCGCCGCATGGGCGCCTCGCCCGACTGGCAGCATGAACGCTTCACCATGGACGCCGGCCTCTCCGACGCGGTCAAAGAGGTCTTTGTCCGCCTGTATGAAGAAGGCCTGATCTATCGCGGCAAGCGCCTGGTCAACTGGGATCCGGTATTGCATACCGCCGTGTCCGATCTCGAGGTGCTTTCCGAAGAAGAAAACGGCCACCTGTGGCACATGCGCTATCCGTTGACCAATGGCACCGGCCATCTGATCGTTGCCACCACCCGTCCCGAAACCCTGCTGGGCGACTGCGCCGTGGCGATTCATCCCGGCGACGAACGTTATAAGCATCTGCTCGGCGAATTTGTCGAGCTACCGCTGACTGGCCGGCGCATCCCGATCATCGCCGACGAGTATGTGGATCCCGAGTTCGGCACCGGTTGCGTCAAGATCACCGCCGCCCACGATTTCAACGACTACCAGGTCTGGCAACGCCATCGCGATGAAACGCCGATTGCCGAGCAGCCCCATGGCGGTCTGATCAATATCTTTACCGACAGCGCCGCGGTGCGGGATAACCTGGACGGGGAAGACCAGCTGCTGCCCGCCGCCTACATCGGCCTGGATCGTTTCGAGGCCCGTAAAAAGATTGTCGCCGATCTTGAGGCACAGGCACTGCTGGAGAAAACCGAGCCGCATAAACTGATGGTGCCGCGCGGCGATCGCTCCGGCGCCGTCATTGAACCGTTTCTGACCGACCAGTGGTACGTCAAGATCAAACCGCTGGCCGAGCCGGCCATCCAAGCGGTCGAGGACGGCCACATCAAGTTTGTACCCGAAAACTGGAAGAACACCTATTTCGAATGGATGCGCAACATCGAGGACTGGTGTATCAGTCGCCAGATCTGGTGGGGCCACCGTATCCCGGCCTGGTACGACAAAGATGGCAACATTTACGTCGGTCGCGATGAACAGGAAGTCCGCCGGCAACACAACCTGCCCGATGATCTTGCGCTGCAACAAGACGAGGATGTGCTCGACACCTGGTTCAGTTCCGCGCTGTGGCCTTTCTCCACCCTGGGCTGGCCGCAGCAGACCGAACGCCTGAACACCTTCTACCCCACCAGCGTACTGGTCACCGGCTTTGACATCATTTTCTTCTGGGTCGCGCGGATGATCATGATGGGCCTCAAGTTCATGGACGATGTCCCGTTTCGCGAAATCTACATTC
>JAXHTI010000289.1:0-1917 GCA_034190045.1 Pseudomonadota bacterium | reverse complement strand
CCCACAACCAGGGAGGCACATTGGCCAAGTTTGAATCCGCCGCCTCTGTCATAAAGTGGCGAGGAGCAGCATGCAGAACCGAGCTCACATCCCGCCTTGTCGGATTTGACGGCAGCGTGGTGTTGTAGTCCCATTCAGATAATGGCAGCATCATTGGCTGGTCACTGACCAGAACCATCAGCGCCTTGCTTGCAAAAGAGTGTTTGACCAGCTCTTTGTAAACCTGAGTTTCTTCCACTTCGGTCACAAGTGCTTGATCAACGAAAACCGCATGGAATGCATTACCCAACCGGGACGTCCGTGAAATGAAATCCATCCCCTGATGGAGGGATTCTGAAAGGACCATTCCATCGCCAAGGACTTGCCGATAAGCGCCAATGAGCTGAGGATCTCTGGAGACCAGCAGCACTTTTGATTGGGCTGATAGAATATCCTTGTCCTCAGTGTCCCTGGCAACATTGAACGGCAGTTCAAACCAGAACGTGCTGCCTTCATGCTTGACACTGTTTGCACCTATTTCACCACCCATAAGCTCCACCAGCTGTCTGGCGATGGCCGTTCCGAGCCCGGTGCCACCATAATGCCGCGTGGTACTGGTATCTTCCTGAGCAAAACTGTCGAAGATCCTGCTCATGGCCTCCGGTGAAATCCCGATACCGGTGTCATGCACCTCGAAACGCAATCGTACAACCGACCCGACCTGTTCAATTAACCTGACATCCAGGCGTATGGATCCTTCCTCGGTAAAACGCACAGCGTTGGCGAGCAGATTGAAAATGATCTGACGTAAATGATGCCCGTCGCCATACAGATGATAAGGGACATCCGGCGAGATTCGCAGCAGGAATCGTAGTCGTTTCTTGGAAATAGCTGGCTGGACAATCGATGTCGCGTTGTTTAATAGCTGGTGTAGATCCAGATCGGTGTTTTCCAGGGTCAGGTTACCTGACTCAAGCTTTGAATAATCCAGCACATTGTTGATCTGGCGCAAGGAGGCATTCACTGAATCTTCGATCACATCCAGTAACGACCGCTCATCCGGCGACAGTCGTGGACTGTCACGTAACATTTCAGAAGAACCGAGTATGCCATTGAGTGGCGTGCGCAACTCGTGGCTCATACGGGCCAGAAATTCACTCTTGGCATTACTGGCTTCTTTAACCTTGGCATGGGCGTTATTTAGCTGTCGGATCAGGTGCCCGGTATATAGCGGCAAAACAATAATCGCCAGCATTACCCCCCCGATCAGCGGCGGATGTGCCTGCCAGGTTGGTGAAAGCGCTATAACAAAGCCAAAACCAATGACGCTGAGTACAGTGCTGACAATCAGCGGTGGCACACCAAAACGAAAGCCATTACCAAATGTGATCCAGAGATACAAAACGAACAGGGGAATACCGCTTTCGCCATTGAAAATCATCAAAAAACTGACTGTACCTATGTCACCGATATTGGTGATTAAACGGCGCAGCGCCGGCGAATTTTTCGAGAATCGGATGTTCCAGGCAACGGCTATCGAAAATACAACATAGCCAACCAGATAAGGGATCCAGACTGGTATTCCATGCTCCAGCTTGAGTGGGGAAGCCATGCTTACCAGGTACACAAGGAATATGACACTGATCGCTACACGTACAATTGCCTGGCCCCACTCACGCGAGAGAACCGTTGGATCGTCGGGATCAGGCCAATCAGCAGGGGTTATCAATTTGTGCAAATTCAACTTTAACCTCCCCGCCATAGCGTAGATAACAGAGGTGAGACCGTCGAGCGTCCCAAAAACCCGCAATTACAGCGACGGAATTCACATATTTGGATAATTATGTCTTCTTTGTCGAAGCCTGGAAAGCTATCTTTAATGAAGACCGCCATTTTTTGCCTCCGCTTGACCGAAGCCGGGCAATAAGTCGCTGAGAG
>JAXHTI010000288.1:0-1928 GCA_034190045.1 Pseudomonadota bacterium | reverse complement strand
CGCGCGCCGAGAGCATGAGCCCGGAGCGGCGGGCGGAGATAGCAAGAGCGGCATCTAAAGTCCGATGGGCAAGGATCGCTGCCGACGAGCAATAAATTTCTCGAAAGTCTCCCTCATAAGGCGCCCATTATTTAGTGCCCGTATAATAACATACGGCTGCATCATTGGGTCAGTGAAGCAATACCGGTAATTTCTTGTAATTGCTCACCTCCATGGCCAGGCTGCTAGATGTAGCGGTTTGGGATCGCGTGCGACATAGGTCTTGACAGTTGGCCGGGATCGCGATTCAACCTTCTGATGAATCGCGAACCGCTCGAAAGCCTGTCGAAGGACGCGCTCATCGCCTTGGTTCTGGCCCAGGCGGAGCAGATTGAAGCGCTCGCGAGGACTGTAGCCACGCAATCGGCCCGTATCGCCGGACTTGAAGCCAAGCTAGATCAGCCGCCCAAGACGCCGTCGAACTCGTCGACACCGCCGTCCAAAGCTGAGAAGGCGACGCGGCCGGACCGGCCGAAAAAGCGGCGCAAGAATCGTCCCGGGATCGCGCGGCAGTTGGAGGAAAACCCTGACAGGGTGATCGAGGCGATCGCCGAGGCCTGCCCGCACTGCGGCCACGGCCTCAGCTTGGAAGATCAGCCCGACAGTCATCCCTATGACCATGTCGACCTGCCGCCGATCAAACCGGAAACCACGCGGATCAACCGGCATCGCGGCACCTGCCCGTGCTGCCGGCAGCGCTTTTCGGCGCCGGTCCCGCCCGGCCTGGAGCCGGGATCGCCGTTCGGGCCGAACCTGCAGGCACTGATCATCTATCTTCACATCACCCACGCCATCAGCTTCGAGCGGCTGGTGCGGATCACGGGCGAGCTGTTCGGGGTCCGGATCAGCGAAGGGGCGATCGCCAACATCCTGCAACGCACCGCCCAGTCCCTCGCCAAGGCAGCCGACGACATCGCTGACACCGTGCGCCAGGCCAAGGTTGTCGCTTCCGACGAGACCTCGGCCCGGGTCTCCGGCAAAACTTGGTGGCAGTGGGTCCTGCTCTGCACCACCGCCATCTATCACGTCATTACCGACAGCCGGGCGGCCAGTGTCATCACCGGGGTCCTGGACGGTGCACAGCCCGAAATCTGGGTCGCCGATCGCTATGGCGGCCAAGCCGGGCATGGCCGCGAGCGGCAGTTCTGTCTCGCCCATCTGCTGCGGGACGCGCAATATGCCGTCGACGAAGGCGACACCGACTTCGCCCCCGGCTTTAAGGCCCTGCTGCTGCGGGCGATGGCGATCGGAAAGCGCCGAGACACGCTCCAGGATGCTACGCTGAAACGATACCACGCCGAGCTGGAAAAGCGGCTCGACCGGCTGCTGGCCAAGCGACCCACCAATAAGGCCGCCAAGAAACTCTGGAAGGCGATGTGCCGGGACCGCGCCGACCTGTTCCGATTCATAACCCGCCGCGACGTGCCCTACACCAACAATGGCTGCGAGCGCGCCTTGCGACCCTCCGTCATCTTCCGCAAGGTCACCGGCTGCTTCCGGTCGGCCTGGGGCGCGAAAACCTACGCCGACGCCCAGTCCGTCATCGCCACTGCACGGCTCCATGGCAAGACCGCCCTCCAGGCCATCCGCGACACCATCGCCCCCACCAACACTACCCAGGCCGCTTCAGCTTGAACACCCCCTGAGTAATTACTAATTCTCTGGAAACGCCGGACCAAGGTCCTGCGGCAGCCCTCGAATTGGCTGTCCCGCCGATCCATTCGGTCAGCCAGGACCACAGCCGCCGCTCCATATGGCCCGGTCGCCACCCCGGTCAGGATGAGATCGGCCATGGTCGCGAGCATAGCCGGATCGACGTCTGCCGCCGGCCGGCCTCGTTTGGCCATGGTCACGCAGCCCCGCGGATCGGCACCACGCCAGCCGGCTGG
>JAXHTI010000287.1:0-1941 GCA_034190045.1 Pseudomonadota bacterium | reverse complement strand
GTCCGTGGATACAATCGCCTAATAGTTTCCGTATTGTGATTTAGTACCTCTGGCTTCGCATTAAGAATTGTTTCTAAAGCTTGCCATACATGCTCTTTGAGCGAGCTGCACTCGAGGATCGACTTGGGCAATATGATGCTGCGTATGCTGATTTTGTTGACGCTAATATATTAAAGTCCCAGGCACGTGATGCCGGCTACGATAGCGAAAAGGCGAAGAAAGAATATATGGCATTGCGCAATATTTTTAGTTCGAAGAATTATCCGTTGCTGCCAAAATTTTCTGATCGAGTCGAGGAGCAAATACAGCCCATATTTATTGTCGGATTTCCTCGCTCTGGCACAACCTTGCTGGAACAAATTCTGGTTTCGCATTCGCAGGTATCCGGCGGTGATGAGCTGATTTTTATAAGTGAGATTGCTAGACAGATCAAGACCGATACTGGCAGCAACAAGGATTATCCTGAAAATTTGATGGACGAATCCAAGCCGATAACCCCTGATTTACTTGGTAAATGGCATGATTACTACCTGGAAAGAGTGAAAGAGCAAAGGGTTGTTGATGCCGGGAGTAGCTGGTTCACAGACAAAATGCCTCATAATTTGGAAAAATTGGGCCTGATCCATTTGTTGTTTCCCAAGGCTCCTATAATACATATTACACGCCATCCGATGGATTCTTGCCTGTCTGCCTTTATGGCTAATTTTGCCCGTGGGCATAATTACACGGCGAGCATGGAGTCCACCGCAAGCCATTATTCGCAAATGATGGAACTGGCCGAGCATTACAAGACAGAACTGGATATGAACTATTTGCAAATCCGGTATGAGGATATACTTGACGACCCGGAAGGCAAGATCAAAGAAGTGCTGGAGTTTGTCGGGCTGCCCTGGGAAGACGCCTGTCTCAATTTCCATGAGAGCAAGCGTATCTCAAAGACTGCCAGTTATGCCCAGGTGACGCAGAAGCTGTATACCACCTCGCGTTATCGCTACAAGAACTACTACAAGCATCTGGAACCACTCGAGCCGATTCTGCACGAAGCGATGCAGCGCTTTGGCTATACATTTGAGCCGCCGGAAACCGAAGGATAAAATTCATCGGCAGAATCCGGTAACCAGCCGCTGGTAGGTTGAACGGCAGCGGGTATTTTTCCTGTAATATATTCTGCCAACTGCCAACTGATGACCGATTTAACGTTATGGTCGCTGTTCCTCAGCGCCTTTCTCTCCTCGACATTGCTCCCCGGTGGCTCCGAGGCCGTGCTGGCCTATCTGACCCAGGTACAGGGAGATCGACTCTGGTTACTGCTGGCCGTGGCCTCCGTGGGGAATACCCTGGGCGGGATGACTTCCTGGCTGGTTGGCAGAATCATTGCGATTCGTTATCCGGCTGAACAGGTTATTTTGCCGAAAAGACAATCTACCGGTGCCTCGGATATGTTGTGGGAGGGGCTTTCCGCCGCGACCTCTCGAACCCCGGCCGGCTCGCCGATGAAATCGCCTCCCACAAAACAGAGTGACGAGGGACGAGTAACGAGGGACGAGGAAAAGCAAAATCAGCTGGGCGCACCAGTGGGTAGGGTGCGTGGGACGCACCCTGGCGAAGCGATGGGAGAGCGGGGTCTTCCTCGTCACTCGTCCCTTGTACCTCGCCCCTCGGCGAAGGCCGTAGAACGGCTTCGCCGCTGGGGGACACCGGTTCTGTTGTTGTCCTGGCTGCCGGTGATCGGCGATCCCCTGTGCGTTGCCGCCGGGTGGCTGCGGGTTCACTGGCTGCTGAGTCTGATATTGATCGGGATCGGCAAGACAGCTCGCTATGCGGTGGTGGTGTTGGTATTTATGTAGGTGCTGAATAGTCTGTCTGTTGTGGGAGCGCCCCACGGGCGCGACTGTCGGAGCTGGCACCGTCGCGGTCGAAGCCCGCTCCCACAAACTTGAG
>JAXHTI010000286.1:0-1949 GCA_034190045.1 Pseudomonadota bacterium | reverse complement strand
TCGAGACATTACGTAACTACCCCTTTGCGGTGCCAATCACCATCGCTGGTTTTGCCATTGCAGCAATTATGATGGTACCGGTAACAATGTTAATCGTCGCCTGTATCATTGTGTTTGGTGCCTGGTGGGGAGCAGTCTATGCCCTGCTGGGTGCCTTTGTCAGCGCCATATTGACCTATTTGCTGGGAAGTTTGATGGGACGGGATGCACTCAAGGGACTGGCCGGTGGCCGGGTGAATCGCATTAGCCAGCGCCTGGCCCGTCACGGGGTGATGACCATCATGTTCGTACGGATTGTGCCTGTCGCCCCGTTCACGGTAATCAACCTGATCGCCGGCGCATCACATATCCGTCTACGCGACTTTATGCTCGGCACCGTGCTTGGCCTGACGCCGGGTGTCACCGCCATTGCCCTGTTGACCGATCGCATCCAGGCCACGATCAACGATCCGGAGCCCTCGACCATTTTGTTACTGTTGCTGGTCATTGCCGGTATGCTGGGGCTGGGCTATCTGTTAACACGCCTGATGCGCCGCCACCACACCGAGAGCTGAACTCATCCCCCATCGATGCGCATAGCCAGTTACAACATTCATCGTTGCATTGGTGCGGATGGTTTGTATGCACCCGGGCGTATTCACCAGGTACTGCAGCAGCTTGAGGCACAGGTCATCGGATTGCAGGAAGTCGAGACCGGACCGGCTCACCACGAGTTAATGCAATTTCTCACCCGTAATCCTGCCTGGCAGTATATCGATGGGCCGACGTTGCAGCTGGAACAGGGCAGTTATGGCAATGCCCTGCTGACCTGCCTGCCGGTGCTTGCCGAGTACCGGCTGGATTTAAGTTACCGGCAGCGTGAACCGCGCGGGGCTATCGATGTACGGTTGCAAACAGATCAGGGCATTTTGCGCGTGATTGCCACCCACCTCGGCCTGCGCCCGGCGGAGCGTCGTGAACAGGTGCGAAAA
Organism: Pseudomonadota bacterium; assembly: GCA_034190045.1. Lineage (GTDB taxonomy): Bacteria > Pseudomonadota > Gammaproteobacteria > UBA6429 > Thiohalophilaceae > Thiohalophilus. The sequence continues at coordinate 978 of JAXHTI010000286.1, read as the reverse complement.
CTGCTTCGCTGGATTGGACCGCCACGCGAGGATCCCGCCCTGACCACAGTACTACTTGGTGATCTCAATGAGTGGTTTTTATGGGGGCGGCCATTAAGATGGTTACGCAACTATTTCGGCACAACGTCATTTCCTGCAACATTTCATACTCGCTGGCCACTCTTTGCACTGGATCGTATCTGGGTGTATCCGGGCAGCCGATTACAACAGATAGAAATCCTGCGTAACCCCCAGACACGCAAAGCTTCCGATCATTACCCGGTAGTCGCGACACTGCATCGTCCATAAATGACTAAAATTCATACGCAGGAGACGACAATCCATGATTGAAGACCTGTTAAGAGAGGTACTTGCCGACAGCCGCTTTTTATCAGGCTGGCTCGTTTTAGTCGTTTTATCACTGGTCGTTCTGATCAGAGATTTCATATACCACAACGACCATATCGACTCTTTAATGAAGGTCGTCTGGTTTTTGACTATCACCTACTCAGGCCCTATCGGGTTGTGGCTGTATTATGCGAGCGGTCGTAAACAGATACGGCGTGACTCGATTTGGCGAAAAGGAGTTCGTTCAGTCGCTCACTGCTACTCGGGCTGCGGCGCCGGAGAAGTTACCGGGATTGTCATAGCCGCAGGTCTGCTAGCGCTGGAAAACAAGGCCGTCGCGTTGATTACCTTTGCCCTGGCCTATACCTTTGGCTATGGGCTGACTTTCGGCCCGCTGGTGCAGGGCGGCATGCCCGTCAAACGCGCCCTGATAGATACGTTTTATTCGGACACATTGACGATTGCCGTGATGGAAGTGACCGCAATTTCGCTGGATCTCTGGCTGGCTGCCGATGCCACCATGGCGGAACCACTGTTCTGGGGTTCGCTGGTATTTTCTCTCAGTATCGGACTTGCCGCAGCCTACCCGGTCAATGTATTACTGGTTCACCTGGGAGTCAAAGGCGGTATGGGCGATCCCCGCGATACACA
>JAXHTI010000285.1:0-1997 GCA_034190045.1 Pseudomonadota bacterium | reverse complement strand
CTGGCCTGGAAGCGATGGGTATCACCTTCGTGGTCAAAGAAGGCGATCGCCTGCCGCAGCTCAACGCCGTGACCATTCCCGAAGGCGTGGACGATGCCGAAGTACGTTCCATTTTGCTGAACGACTACAACCTGGAAATCGGCGCCGGGCTCGGTAACCTTGCCGGCAAGGTCTGGCGTATCGGCCTGATGGGCCACGCCAGCAACCCGGCCAACATCGAGTACTGCCTCAATTCGCTGGATGAGGTGCTGAGCAAGATGAACGCGCCGATCAAAAGCGGCGTGGCCGTACCGGCGGCCAAAGCCGTACTGGAAGGCGCGGCGCAGGCCAGTTAAACAAACCGTTTAACGAAACAGAAAAAGGGCGACAGGATGTCGCCCTTTTTTTATGTCGCCATGGAACGTCGGCAAACCGGTTTATGCCAGCGTGTTCGCCCGACAGGTTCGGCAAGCCGGTAGCCGGTTATTCAAACGGGTTGGGGTAGGCCTGGCTGCCCAGCACCGCCTCGTCGATTTTATCCCCGTAATAACACTGGTGATTGTGATAGGTTTTGTCGGTCGCCTTGAGATCACCTTCGTTGCGCGGATCCTGGGGGCGTTCGTGGCTGTTGATATAGGCGGCCACATCCCAGGCCTCCTGCTCACTCAGGGTATAGGGTTTGCCCAGCGGCATGTTGGCATGAATGAAATTGGCCGCGGTATTGATGCGGTGCATGCCGGCGCCCCAGTTGAACGAGTCCTTGCCCCACAGCGGGGGAAAGACGTATCGGCCTTCGGCTTGACGCCCCTGACCGTCGTCGGCATGGCAAATGGCACACTGGGCCTGGTAGACCTGCCGGCCGCGGCGGATGTCCGCGCTCTTGTCCGGCGGATCGAGCTTCGGATAACCGCGGCCGGCCAGCGCGATGCCGGTGGGCGCCCCTTTGGCCAGCCAGTAATGGTAGGTCAAAATGGCGGTGAGTTCCTCGCTGCCGGACGGCGGCGGCTTGCCGTTCATACTGTAGCGAAAGCAGCCCTGGATGCGCTCTTCCATGGTGTTGACCCGATCGTTCTTGCCCCGGTAAGCGGGATACATGGTATAGGCGGCCCACAGTGGTGCCGAGTCGGCCCGCCGGCCCGCATCCACGTGACAGTTAACGCAGTTCATGCCGTTCCCCACATACTTGCCGCGCAACTGCTGGGTGTTGATAAACAGATCGCGCCCGCGGCGTACCATCTCGCCAAACTGATCGTCGGGGATGGCCGATTCGGGCGGCGGGGTGAACCGCGGGGCTTCCCCCGGGGTGTCGGGCAGCTCGAACTGGTAATCGCGCTCCTGTTCGGCATGGGTCCCGGATACCACCAGCAGCAGGCTGCCCAGCAATAGAAACATGTATTTCATTGGTCGGCTCCGGCGTCAGGTTGAACGGGCGCGGCGGCGAAATACTCGGCGACCGCCTGGATTTGTTCATCACTCATACGATCGGCCACGACCTTCATCAGATCGTTGGCGTCGTTATGCCGCTGACCCTTGCGCCAGGCCTGCAGTTGCGCCTTGATGTAACTGGCATGCTGGCCGGCCAGGGTTGGAAAGGCCGGGTCGACACCGCGCCCGCCCGGTCCGTGACAGCTGACACAGGCGGGAATCGTGTTATCCCAGTCACCCCGCAGCGCCAGGCTCCGTCCAGCGGCGTTGTCTTTCCCCTTTGCCGTATTGCCGGCGGGATCAAGGCTGGCGTAATAGGCGGCCACATCCTGACTCGCGGCCTCATCCAGTGCGGCAGCAATCGGCTGCATCGTCGGATTGGTACGCGAACCTTGACGATAATCCCGCAGTTGTTTGGCAAGGTAGTTGGCATTCAAACCGGCCAGACGCGGAAACCCCGCTGCGGCATTGCCCTCGCCACTGGCACCGTGACAGGCGACACATGCCGTGGCGCCCTGGTTGTTGCCCTGCAGGGCGAGGCGCTTGCCGGTTTCGACATCGCCGGCGGCCAGTGCAGTGTGTGAGATAACTGC
>JAXHTI010000284.1:0-2010 GCA_034190045.1 Pseudomonadota bacterium | reverse complement strand
GTTGATATCGCGTCGCTCGCTCATGACTCATCCCGCTTCCAGCGCAGGCCGGCGCTGGTAAACGGCTCCACGCCGCTGTTGATAAAATGAAAACGGCGCCCGACGGTCGCCGGTAACAGGCCCAGCTGACGAAACTCCTCGCCCAGCGCTTCGGGGTTGATGTTCTCCGCCGGCCCGTAACAGGCATAGCAGTCACGCCCCAGCGACGGACAGATCGCCCCGCAGCCGGTGCGGGTGACCGGTCCCATGCACGGTTCGCCCTTGGTGACCATGACGCAGACATTCTGTTGCCGCTTGCATTCCAGGCAGACCTTGTCCTGTTCCACCACCGGGACCGCGCCGTGTAACAGCGAACGGATCGCCGCCATCACCTGCCGGCCATTGACCGGGCAGCCCCACAACTCTATATCCACCTTGATGTGTTGTGAGATCGGTGTACAGGTCGCCAGGCTGTTGACGTACTCCGGCGTGGCATAGACATCGGCCAGCCACTGTTTGCCATCGGCCAGGTTACGCAGGGCCTGCAGGCCTCCGGCGGTGGCACAGGCGCCAATAGTAATCAGGTAACCGCTGTTGTTACGAATACGCTGAATGCGCTGTTCATCGTGCGGTGTGCAGATACTGCCTTCGACAAAGGCGATATCGACTTGTGCCTCCGGGTTCATCGGGCCGGCCTCGGCAAAGTGCACCAGTTCCACCTGTTGCGACAACGTCAGCAATGCTTCACCGGCATTGAGAAAGGCCAGCTGGCAACCGTCGCAGGAGGCGAACTTGTGGACGGCAACGCGGGGTTTGACAGTGTGTTTATCACTCATCCCATAATCCTTCTAGCACCCTTCCAAATACGTGTTCCGAACAGCAGTCCATTTTACGCCGTAGCCTGGATCAAGGAGCAAGGCGACGGATCCAGGTTTTGCCGTGGTTCTGGTGGAACCGCTTCGCTTGTTCCACCCTACTTATTATTCAGAAGCCCTTTATCCCCAGCAGCGGTTTGAGTTCCGGGTAACTGAACACCGGGCCGTCCTTGCAGACAAAGTTGGGGCCATGCTGGCAATGCCCGCAATGGCCGATCGCGCACTGCATGTTGCGCTCCATGCTCAGCCAGATGGATGACTCGGGCACATTACGGGGTAACAGTTCCCTGATCGCCGCGATCATCATCCCTTCCGGGCCGCACATCATGACCGTGCAGTTTTGCGGATCGAAATCGATCTCGCTGACCAGTTCGGTGATGCGGCCGGTGGCCCAGGGCCAGCCGGCGCCGCCCTGGCTGGCCGCCAGGACCACCTGGGTATCGTCCTGTTTGCTCCAGGTTTCGTATTTCTCGCGCCAGATTAGATCGTCGGAATGTTTGACGCCCTGCATGATGATCAGGCGGCGAAACCGATCCCGGCGCTTGAGCACGTAATTGATGACCGACACCACCGGGGCACAGCCCAGCCCGCCGGTGATCAGCACCACGTCCTTGCCCTCGGCCTGTTGCACCGGCCAGCCACGCCCGTAGGCACCGCGCACCCCGATGCGATCGCCTTCCTGTAATCCGGCCAGCACGTTGGTGACCCGGCCGAGGCGACGGATCGTATGATCATAGGCGTGTTCATCTTCGGGGTCGGAGACGATCGAAATCGGCACTTCGCCCACGCCGTAGACATACAGCATGTTGAACTGGCCGGGCTCGAAGCGATACTGCTCATGGATGTCGGGATCGGTAAAACGCAGGCGCAGGGTAAAGATATGCGGGGTTTCTTCCAGACGCTGGAAGATTTCCGCTTCGTGGGGCAGATAGGGCGAGCTCATGCTTCATCACTCCCGCATATCACCTGCAACTCTTCGGTGACATCGATCCCCACCGGGCACCAGGTGATACAGCGCCCGCAACCGACACAACCGCTGCGACCGTACTGATCGTGCCAGCTGCCGAACTTGTGGGTCAGCCACTGCCGATAACGCTCGCGGGTCTGCTGGCGAACCGTCAAACCATGGATATAACTGTGGCCGGCGGTAAAACAG
>JAXHTI010000283.1:0-2014 GCA_034190045.1 Pseudomonadota bacterium | reverse complement strand
CCCACCTTGAGACCGTACAGCACCATCTCCAGTCCCTCGATCAGGGTACCGTCGCCCATGTTAAAAGTCATCGGTTCCCCTTCCTCGGTACTGTCCGCCACCGTGCCATCGGTGAGGCTCAGGGTAAAGTGCATGGTCACCTGTGATCCCGGGCCAATGGTCAACGCTTCAATGTCCGCCATAATAATCCGCTCGTTTTATCCGTCTTTGTACTTGGCCGCCAGTCGCCGGTCGGCCCGGTACTGACGCAGCGTATCGATCAGAATCAGTACCACGCCCAGGGTAATGGCCGCATCGGCCAGATTGAAAGCCGGCCAGTGACATTCGGGCTGGCCGCTACGACGCCAGCTGAAAAACATGGGCAGACACTGGGCGCCACGATAATAGACATCGAGAAAATCGACCACATAGCCGTGCAGCAGTCGATCGATCAAGTTGCCCACGGCGCCGCCCAGGATCAATGCCAGGGAAGCCGCCTGCAGATGTTCGTGCCTGAGTCGCTTGATCCAGACAAAAATCACCACACTGATGACCATCGCCACCAGCGTAAAGAACCAGCGCTGCCAGCCACCGGCGTCGCTCAGAAAACTGAACGCCGCGCCGCGGTTATGCATCAGGGTCAGGTTAAACATCGGCAGCAATTCAACCGGCTGGTGCAGCACCAGAGAGGCACTGGCGACCAGCTTGCTTACCTGATCGAGCACCACGACCGCCGCCGTTAACCACAACCACCTTAACATGTTAAATCCTCTTCACCCTTTCGGGCACAGGTCCAAAAAGATTATTTTTTCGTTATCCCGGCGCCTGTCCCCGTCAGGGTGAAAATCAGAGTCCGGATCTGTCAGCCCGCACTGGATTCCGGCTTACACCGGAATGACTTGTTCAAAGATTTCCTCGTCACTCGTACCTCGTAACTCGCCCCTGTTCTTACGCGTGCAACCGCTCTTCACCGGCACCGTCCACATTCTCTACACAGCGCCCGCACAGCTCGGGATGCTCGGCATGGCTGCCCACATCCTCGCGATGATGCCAGCAACGCACACACTTGGCATGCGGTGACGCGGAGACCGATACCCAGATCTCATCATCGCCTGTCAGGGTGTAGTGCTGGGCTTCGGTGGGCGGATCGCCGGCCAGGTAGAGACGTGCATCCGACGTAATCAGGACAAACCGCAGTTCCTCGCCCAGTTGCGCCAGGGCATCGTGAATTTCCCGCCCGGCATAGATGCCCACTTCGGCATCGAGGTTGGCACCGATGCCACCGGCGACACGCAGATTTTCCAGTTCCTTGTTCACCGCGTCGCGCACCTGCATGATACGTTGCCAGTACGCCAGCTCCCCGGCCGCATTCTGCTCCTCCCCGAACATGCGGGGCAGTTCGTACCAGGTATTGAGCAATACCGACGCGCTGCGCTCGCCGGGAATGTTTTCCCAGATATCCTCGGCGGTAAAACTCAGCACCGGCGCCATCCAGCGTACCATCGCCTCGGCAATATAAAACGCTGCGGTCTGCGCCGAGCGCCGGGCCACGCTTTCTGTCGGCATGGTGTACTGGCGGTCCTTGATCACATCCAGATAAAAGCTGCTCAGATCCACCGCGCAGAAGTTATGCATCAATTGATAGAGCGTATGGAACTCGTAACCGTCATACGCGGCCACGATCTGTTGCTGAACCTCGCGGGTACGTTCCACCGCCCATTTGTCCAGGCTGAGCATCTGGTCCGGTGCGACAGCATGTTGTGCCGGGTCAAAGTCACCCAGGTTGGCCAGCAGATAGCGCGCGGTATTGCGCATGCGCCGATAGGCATCGGCGGTGCGTTTGAGAATCTCATCGGAGACGCGTATCTCGCCGCTGTAATCGGTGGACGCCACCCACAGGCGCAGAATGTCCGCTCCCAGGTTATTGATTACCTTTTGCGGCGCCACCACGTTGCCTTTCGACTTGGACATCTTCTGGCCTTTGGCGTCGACCGTAAAGCCGTGGGTCAGCACTGCCTTGTAGGGGGCGTTGTCC
>JAXHTI010000282.1:0-2022 GCA_034190045.1 Pseudomonadota bacterium | reverse complement strand
ATGATCGGCTGGGCCACGCCAAGGCCCGGCGGCAGCCAGTCCTGCTTGGAATACAGGGCGTTATACAGGCGCACGATCGCCTGGGTGCGATCCTCGCCTACTTTAAACTGCACGGTAATGGTCGACATGCCGGGGCGCGAGACCGAATAGACATGCTTGAGCCCTTCCAGCTCGGAGAGGATCTGTTCCGCCGGGGTGCTGACCAGTTCCTCGACCTCCTTGGCCGAGGCGCCGGGAAATCCGATAAAGACATTGGCGAAGGTGACATTGATCTGCGGCTCTTCCTCGCGCGGCGTGACCATCACCGCGAACACCCCGAGCAAAAAGCCGACCAGCGCCAGCAGCGGGGTAATTTCCGAGGTCAGAAATTTCCGGGCCAGCGAGCCCGAGACACCCAGCTTATCGCTCATTGTGCGTCACCCGTCCACTGTTCCTTGTAGACCGTCGTGGCCCGGATCGGATCCAGTGCCACCTCCTCGCCTTCTTCGAGGCCGGCGAGTACCTCGACCATCCCGTCCACGAAGTGCTCGCCGGTTCGAATCTGACGCAATTGCAACTGTTTCTGGTCATTGCGCACATAGACCCCGGTCACTTCACTGCGATGCACAATCGCCCCAGCCGGGATAACCAGCCGCTGGGTCTCATCCACGACGAAAGCGACTTTGGCAAACATCCCGGGATAAATACCATGATCGCCCTCGGGCAACAGCACTCGTACATTGAAGGTATGACTTTGCGGATTGGCATACGGGGATATACGTAAAGAATCGCCCGGGACGCTGGTCTGACCATTGGTGTCGAGTAACACCCGGGCCTGCTGGCGCTCGCGCACCACACGCACCATCTCCTGCGGAATATCCACCGAAACGCGCAGGCGTTCCAGCGAAATGCCGGTGAACAGCGGCTGTCCGACATTGGCCAGCTCGCCCACTTCCACATGCCGGCGTACCACGATACCGCTGTAGGGCGCCCGCACGCGGGTATTTTCCAGCTCCTCGGTGGCCTGTTCGAAAGCTGCCTTTGTCGATTTGAGGCGGGCCTCGGCCTTGTCGAGCGCCGACTTGGCCACCAGCTTTTTCTCGTAGATATCCTTGACCCGTTCGAATTCGGCGCGGGCTTCGTCGTAATTGGCCTTGGCCGCGTTATAGCGGGCTCGCTGATCCCGGTCGCGGAAGCGCAGCAGGATCGCATCCTTTTCCACGTAGTCGTCGACGTCGTAATTGATCTCCACCACGCGGCCGGAGGTCTGGGCGGAGACCGTCGCCTCGTGCACCGCCTCGACCTCGCCATCCAGGACCCGCTCCAGGGGACGGGTCTGCAGTGATGCCGCCGCAAAATCCAGCTGCGCCGCGCCGGCTGCACAAAGCCCGCCGATAACCAGACTCATGATCAGGACAGATTGGGACAATGCGGACCGCATGGGCTGCTCCTCGCAGTAAAATCGATGCGATAATCATATCAACATCAGGCGGGCAGGGAACCCCTCCTTATCAAGGGGCTAGGGGCTAGGGGCTAGGGACTAGGGACTAGAAGCTAGGAGCTAGACACCAGGTTCTGGATACTATCATTTGAGTTCCCCGACAGTTTGAGTGGTGCGAAAGGACTTTCCAGGACCGTCGGCCGCAGGGATGCGGCCGTCGAGCCTACAGGGATGTATTCACGGCGTGTCCTGGAAAACCTTCTCGCACCGCGCCACTGAAAGCGATGCCGCTTTCAAGTCGGTAATCTAACGCCCACGCTTCAAGAAAGAGAGCAAATCTGAAAGCTGCTCAGAGACCTATAGTCATCTACTTTTCGAGCGCTCAGTTATACATTATTGCAGTCGGAAATCGCTGACCAGCTGGTGGAGGCTGTCGGCCATGCGCGAGACTTCCTGGCTGACACCGCTCAGTTGTGCGGTGCGTTCGCTGCTGTGCACGCTGGCATCGTTGATTTGCACGATTTGCTGGTTGACCTCTTCGATAACCGTACTCTGATCTTTGGCGGCATGCGATATTTGCTGGCTCATCTCGGCAATCTGGC
>JAXHTI010000281.1:0-2092 GCA_034190045.1 Pseudomonadota bacterium | reverse complement strand
CTTGGCCTGGGCTTCCTGGCGGGCTTTTTGCCGGGCGGCTTCACGCGCTTTACGGGCTTCCTCCGCCTTGCGTTCAGCCTCGGCACGACGTTTTGCCTCCTCGGCCCGACGCCTGGCTTCACGCGCCCGCTCGGCCTCCTGGCTGGCAGCCTGACTTTGCGCCTGTTGGGCGCGCTTCACCCGCGCGATGGCCGCCTGGGCATCGCTATGCCCGGCTTCACGGGCTTTTTGATACATTTCGAGCGCCTTATCGTAACTCTGCTCGGTGCCCTGGCCCTGTTCGTACATTTCGCCCAGCTTCATCATGGCGCCGGCACTGCCGTTGTTCGCCATCTTTTGCTGGAACGAAAACAGGCTTTTCAGCGGATCGTCCTGCGCCATGGCAACACCACCGAGCATCAGTCCCAGCAGCACAATTGAAAGATACTTTTTCATTCTCGAATTACTTCGCCAGTTAAGTTAAATAACCGATTGCAGAATAGCATCGGCCCTCCGTAGAGGGCCGAGACAACGATCAGGGTATGATCAGAACCACCTTGACACTCTTGTCGAGGTACTTGCCATCGATATAACCGATGGCCCCCGGATTGCGGGCCACCCAGTTTTTCACGGCCTCGTCACCTGCAATCACCCGGGGCGGTTTGCCCTTGCCGGTAAACTTGAGTTTGGACCAGTGGCGGTTGACCTCGCTGGCCGACTTTCTGACCACGGCCCTGTAGAACTTCTCGCGGACCGGGCTGTTGGTGGACTGATCCACCGGTTTGGCCGACACGCCGTTGGGAAAACTTTTACTGTTTCCCATGTAGATATCGGCGACCTGTTCACGGGAGACCCCGATCTCCTTGAGGTCGGGGTGGGTGATGACAGCAATCTCTGCCTGGACGGTCTGAATACCGGCCAGCAACAGCACCATTACCGCCGTCTTGCTCAAGACATTCTGTAACTTACGCATTGGACTCTCTCTTAAAAAATTGTATCGAAGGTAACGGTATAGATATTGCCGTCTTCCACGGTGCCGGCATTGAACAGGCCATAGGTTCCCCCGGCCGAGTTCGCTTGCGGCTCCACGTTCATGATTTCAAATTTGATCGCGGAAGCGTCACCGATTTCGGTGCGCATCCCCAGGGCCATGGACTCCTGGACCTGGGCGACCGGCGATTTGAAATCCCCTTCGTCAATTTTTGCGTAAGTTACATAAGGCAGGAAGCGATCCACCCGGTAACCCAGGGTGAGATAATAGGCTTCCTGATCGGGAAAGGCGGACTGCATGGTTGAGGTGTCCTGGGTATCGCGTACGATGTATTCGCTATAGACCACCATGTCGTTCCAGTCGATGGTAAAGCCGACCGAGCCGAAAGAGCCTGACTCCTCGTTCAGACCAAAAGACGCAGCGTTCACGTCCGTTTCGTAATAACCCAGGCGGAACGTGCCGATGTCGCCGGAGACCGAGGCATTGATCCCGCGCGACTTCGGGGTTTCGAATTCGATCGGATCGCCTGCGCTCAAGCTTGGCGGGCCTGTCCAATTATCCGCTACCTGGGGCAACACCCGTGCTCCGTGCGTGCCGTTACCGACATAGACCTCAAACAGGTAGCGCAGATCGCCCACGTTTTTCTGCCAGATCAGATCCAGCCCGCTCAACGCCTCGATGGGGTTGGTGCTGTAGACTTCCAGCGGCGGCCGCACCCAGGGATAGGCGTAACCGACATCTTTATAGTCGGAGATCATGTAGAACGGGCCCTTGTATTTGCCCATTCGCAGCTCGAGTTCGTTATTGAAATGGTAGGAGGCGTAGGCCCACTGGGTATCGATATCGTAGTTATCGGCGCCGCCCTGGGCGTGCAGGACCACGGTCATATCGACTTTCTCTGAGACCGACGCGGAAAACTGCAGGCCGATATCGTTATCTTCGGTATCGAACCGGGCGGTGTCGTCCGCCAGTTCGAAGTAATAGGGAACCGAAGCGCCGGAGGCATCTTCGCTGTCGCTATAGGTGCCGGCGAAGGAGGCATAGCCGCTGACGGTGACTTCCACCGCCTGAACCGGCAGTGACGCGCACACCAGCAACCCGCCCGCCAGGGCAAGAATATGC
>JAXHTI010000280.1:0-2109 GCA_034190045.1 Pseudomonadota bacterium | reverse complement strand
CGTTCAGCGTCGAGACCAGCGCGAACAACAATAACGATTGCCCCGAACGGGGATCCGCCTCGATGATCGACGCTGAACGTGGAGAAGACCGGGCATATGTACATGCTCGGCAAGCTCAAGGAGTTTACACCCGAAAACCGGCAGCTGGCTTACGGGTTAATGGAACTGATGGCCGATAACCGGATTCATGATGAGCCCTGGCAGTCGGCCATGGCCCGCATGGAACAGGCAGTACGCGGATAAATAAACGTTCCCACTACTACCCGCTCACCCCCTGTAGGGTGGAACAAGCGAAGCGGTTCCACCTGAACTGGCTGTTCTGGCCCGGGATGCAGCAGAAGGGAAAAGCATATCTCTCGCAGAGACGCCACGGCGCAAAGCGAGCTGATATTGATCACTCTCCGCGGCTCTGCGTCTTTGCGAGAGTATTATCGCGGGTTAAGCGCACAATCTCCCGACCGGGAAACGGACTGTGTCCCTGACATCGCTCCGGCGAGGCGCTCATCATGCTATCTGATTTGCAGGGCGTCGCGGGTTTATTCCTAAAATGGCAGAGGAATGGTTTGACGCCGGCCACCCCCGCTGGCTACGCTTGAAGACTCAATACTGGCCAGGGTCAAGGGATGGGGGATAAGGACGCTTTTTTACTGCGCGAGCGCCTGCCGCTGCTGCTGGAAGCCGTCCAGGCCGAAGGCTATGAGTGCATCGGCCCGCAATGGCAAGACGATGCCATTGTGTATGACACCCTGAGCCAGGTCGACCAGCTGCCCCGCGGCGTACAGGTGAACCAGTATCCCGGTGAATATTGTGGCGAGGTGCAGGAGCACAATGTTCGTTATTTTGCCTGGGCCAATGGCCCCCAGGCCCTGAAACCGTTTCTGTTCGCACCGCGCGAGACCTTGTGGCGCGTCAGCCGCGATAACGAAGGGCGATTGCAATTTGAACCGACGACACCGGAGTCTTCCAAACGGGCCATTTTCGGTGTCCGGGCCTGCGATCTGGCCGCCCTTGCCCTGCAGGATCGCCATTTTCTCGAGGGCGACTATCCCGACCCGGCCTATGCCGCACGCCGCGAAAATCTTCTGCTGATTGCCGTCAACTGTTCGCATCCGGCTTCAACCTGTTTTTGTGCCTCCACCGGTGACGGGCCGGTAGCCCACGCGGGTTATGACCTGGTGCTCGATGAACTCGACGACGGCTTCCGGGTGCAGGCCGCTACCGGGGAAGGCGAGGCGATCATGGCGCGGCTCAACCTGATACCGCTGACCGACGGCCACCGTGAAGCGATCGAGATACAGCAGGAAAAAGCGCATGAACAGTTGAGGAAGGTTCCGGGCAAACAGCTGCGCGATGCGCTGTTTGCCAATCTCGATCATGAACGCTGGGACGAAGTGGCAGGGCGCTGTCTGTCCTGCGGTAACTGCACGTCAGTGTGTCCGACCTGTTTCTGTCACAGCGAGGAAGAGCTGGCGCCACTGGACGGGGGCAGTTCGGAACACGTGCGCCAGTGGGATTCCTGTTTTACCGCCGGTCACAGTTATATCCATGGCCTGACGGTTCGCCAGCAGACGCGCGAGCGTTATCGCCAGTGGCTGACCCACAAGTTCGGCAGCTGGCACGATCAGTACGGTCGCAGCGGTTGTGTCGGTTGCGGGCGCTGTATCACCTGGTGCCCGGTGGGGATCGATGTCACCGAGGAGCTGCAGGTGATATGCGGGAGTGATGAAGCATGAGCTCGCCCTATCTGCCCCACGAAGCGGAAATCTTCCAGCGCCTGGAAGAGACCCCGCATATCTTTACCCTGCGTCTGCGCTTTACCGATCCCGACATCCATGAGCAGTATCGCTTCGAACCCGGTCAGTTCAACATGCTGTATGTCTACGGCGTGGGCGAGGTGCCGATTTCGATCGTCTCCGACCCCGAAGACGAACACGCCTATGATCATACGATCCGTCGCCTCGGCCGGGTCACCAATGTACTGGCCGGGTTAAAAGAAGGCGATCGCATCGGCGTGCGCGGTGCCTACGGGCGTGGCTGGCCGGTACAGCAGGCCGAGGGCAAGGACGTGGTACTGATCACCGGCGGGCTGGGTTGTGCCCCGGTGGTGTC
>JAXHTI010000028.1:0-26651 GCA_034190045.1 Pseudomonadota bacterium | reverse complement strand
GGCGTTGCGCCGATCCTGCCAGCTGATGATCGGGCTGAGTGCCGCACCACTGTCATGATCCCAGCAGACAATGTTGGAGCGCTGGGTGGCCAGCGCCGCGGCGGTCAGTTGCTGACGTTGACTACCAAGCTGTTGCAGGATGTCGTCGATGCAGGCGCGCAGGGAATCGAGCAGTGCGTCGGCCGGGTATTCGATGTGTCCGCTGGCGGATTGTTTCGCTACCAGCGGCTGGCGGGCGTGACAGCGTTGCCGGCCGTGGGCGTCGAATACCAGGGCACGACTGGCATGCCCGCCCTGATCCAGGCAGAGATAGAGCGGCGCGTTGTTGCCGGGGTTCATGGGGGTTGGACACTCCGCTTGACCATGGGCAGACCCGCAGTGGCGGGGCTGCGAACCTGGGGATTGTGCTAGGCTAGCGGTTTTTCAGGGAGAGTGCACGGCGTGACAAAACGGGAACATGGACAATGGCGAGCGCTGATCCCGGCTCTGTTGATGGCGGCCTGGCTTGGCGCCTGTGCACAGGCCCCTAAACCGCCGACCCCGGAGGCGCCGCCAGCGGCGCCGGCCGAACCGGCAGCGCGCCTCGATCCGCAACTGGGGATCGCTACCCGTCTGGCGGAGGCGACGCTGGCGCGCATCGTGCACCAGCACATTACCTCGATCCCGGCCGGGGAGCTGGATGCCCGTTTCACCGAGCAGCTTGCCGCTCAACTGAGCCAGAGCCCGTGGCGTGAGCCCCGGCCATCACTGCGCGAGACGCGCCTGGCCGAGGTTATCAACAGCCTGCACCGGCGCTATCCGGCGCAGCCGATCCTGCCGGCGGTGGAGGCGGCGCTCGATAAGGTCGTGCGCAGCCTGGGGGATGGCAGTCTCTATTTCGATCGTCGCCAGTTCGAACTGTTGCAGCGTCCCGCCGATGAACGCGCCGGGGTCGGGCTGTTGACCGGACATCGCGATCAACAGGTGGTCATTCGCGAAGTGCTGGCCGGATCACCGGCCGACCGGGCGGGGCTCGGGCCAGGTGACGCGCTGATCGCCATCGACGGGGAAGCGGTGGCCGGGCAATCCCGGGACCAGGTGATGACCCGCCTGCTGGGGCGGCCCGGTTCCCGCCTGGCATTGCGGATTCGCTTTGCCGAGGGCGATACGCGCGACATCGAACTGCGCCGTGAATTTGTGGATCGGCCCCTGGTGGAGGGGCGCTGGCTGCCGGGAGCGATCGCCCATGTCCGTTTGCGCACCCTGTCCGAAACCACGGTGGCGCAGTTCAATGAAACGTTTCTGGGCCTGATTCGCAAACAGCGGGCGCCGCGGGCCCTGATTCTCGATTTACGCGATAACCACGGCGGCGTGCTCGATGCCGCGGTGCAACTGGCGGACCTGTTCGTGGCCGAGGGAACGCTGTTGAGCCTGCGCGGGCGGGTGGAATCGGAGCAGACCCGGTATATGGCGCAACCACGCTCGCAAATTCTGGAACAGGATCTGCCCCTGGTGGTACTGATCAATGGCGAGACGACCGCCGGCGCCGAGAGTATCGCCGCCGCCTTGCAGGATCACCGCCGGGCGTTACTGGTCGGGCAGCGCAGTCGCGGCGCGGGCCGGCTCTATTCCGTCTTCAAGCTGCCTGATCAGCGCGGACTCAAGCTTGCCATCGGTCATCTGTACCGTCCTGCCGGGGGCGCGATTGCCCCCGGCGGGGTCGTACCGGACGTTTGTGTGTCCGACGGGGCGGCTTTCCTCAGCGGCCGCGCCGGCGCCCCGGACTGCCCGCAGGAGGCGACGCCGATCACGGCAGGCAAGGATCCGGTTCTGAGTCGGGCGGCGCGGATCGTGGCTGACAAACCGTTATATCGGGATTTGCTCGAAGGACGAGTCGAGACGTTACCCCAACCCTGAGGACGCTGCTTCAGGCGGCGTTGTTATAGCGGGCCAGCAGGGCCTTGTGGTAATTGCCCGCCGGCAGGGCGATGCGGACCTGATAGCCGCCACCGGGCGCCTCGTCCATTGGCTCGCCCTTGAGGCTTTCCATGTATTCCAGGGTCAGGGTGCGGTTGCCGTCGGGCGCAATCACTTCCAGTTGATCGCCGCAACCGAACTTGTTTTTTACATCCACACTGGCCAGTCCCCGCTCGGCATCGAAGTCGGTGATTTCGCCGACAAAGCGCTGCTGCTCGCTGGTCGAATAACCCGACAGGTAATTCTGATAGGCCTGATCCGGATGGCGCACGTAGAAACCGTCGGTATAGCCGCGGTTGGCCAGCCCTTCCAGCTTCCCGTACAGACTCGGATCGAAGGGGCGCCCGGCGATGGCATCGTCGATGGCCTGGCGATAGAGCTGGGCGGTGCGCGCCACGTAATAATGGGACTTGGTGCGGCCTTCGACCTTGAACGAGTCGATGCCGATCCGTGTCAGGCGTTCAATATGCTGGATGGCGCGCAGGTCCTTGGAGTTCATGATGTAGGTGCCGTGCTCGTCCTCGAGGATCGGCATCAGCTCGCCGGGACGGTTGCCCTCTTCGATCAGATAGACCCGGTCGGCCAGCGGATGGCGTTCGGTCTTCTCTTCGGGGAACAGCTCCGGGTCGTTGATGGCCGCCATGGCATCGAACTCGATCTTCTGGATATCGCCGCTGACATCCTCCTCGGCGTTATGCATGCCGTAACTCCAGCGACAGGAGTTGGTGCAGGTGCCCTGGTTGGGATCGCGGTGGTTGAAATAGCCGGACAGCAGGCAGCGGCCGGAGTAGGCGATGCACAGCGCGCCATGTACGAACACCTCCAGTTCCATGTCCGGGCACTGCTGGCGGATCTCTTCGATCTCGTTGATCGACAGCTCGCGCGAGAGGATGATGCGCGACAGGCCCAGTGACTGCCAGAACTTCACCGCCGCGTAGTTGACCGTGTTGGCCTGCACCGACAGATGCACGGGGACCTCGGGCCAGCGCTCGCGCACCATCATGATCAATCCCGGGTCGGCCATGATCAGTGCATCGGGGCCCAGCTCGATGACGGGCTCCATATCCTTGAGGTAGGTTTTGATCTTGCTGTTGTGCGGCATCAGGTTGCTGGCGACGAAGAATTTCTTGCCCTGGGCATGGGCCTCGCCGATCCCGGTGGCCAGATTCGCCAGCGTGAAGTCGTTGTTGCGCACCCGCAGGCTGTAGCGCGGCTGGCCGGCGTAGACCGCGTCGGCGCCAAACGCGAAAGCGTAGCGCATGTTGCGCAGGGTACCGGCGGGCAGGAGCAGTTCGGGGCGTGCTGGCATGATGTTGTTCCGCAGAAAATGGAAAACCGTGTATGAGGGTCAATTATAACCGATTCAATGGCGTACAATGGCGCGAAAATCATGGGGATTGAACAATCGATGACAGAACCGGCAACAGTGCCGTTTACTTACCGGGTGCGGGTCAACCGTCGTGCCCGGCGTGCCAGGATCAGCGTCGAGGCGCACGGCGAGGTCGTCGTGGTCTTGCCGCGGCCGCTGGCCGGCGACGAAATCGAGCAACTGGTGAGTCAGCATCAGGACTGGGTCTGTGCCCGGCTGGCGGAGCTGGAAACGCGCCTGGCGCAACTGCCCGGGCAGCTCGGGCTACAGCCGCAAAGCGTTGATCTGCAGGCCATCGAGCAGCACTGGACGGTGGAATACGGGGTGCTGGAAGGGCAGCGGCGCTGGCGCGAGCGGCACAACCCGCGCCGCCTGCAGCTGCGTGCCGGGGAACAGGACGCGGCCGCGCGCGAGGCCTTGCAGGGCTGGTTGCAGCAGCAGGCCAAACAGGTTCTTCCGCCCTGGCTGCAGGAACTGGCCGACCGGCTCGGTTTGATCTGTACCGGCGTGAGCGTGCGGGCCCAGAAAACCCGCTGGGGCAGCTGTTCATCGAACGGGCGCATTAATCTCAATCGCAATCTGTTGTTTTTACCGCCGTCGCTGGTGGAATACCTGCTGGTGCACGAGCTGTGTCATTTGTGCGAGCCGAATCACTCGCCGCGCTACTGGCAACAGGTGGAAAAGGTGTTGCCTGATTATCGTCAGCGGGACCGGGCACTGCGCGCGGCGGTGGAGCAGGTGCCGTTGTGGGCGCGCCCGGGTGCCTGAGATGCCCGAGTGGTCCAATTCACGCTTGAACCGGACTCTGGCAAAGGGCATATTAACTGACACATTGGCAAGGATGAGGCTCAAATGGTGAGCGTTGAACAACTCGAAGAACGCCGTCAAACGGTGCGCAACAAGTTTCATACCCTGCTGGAAACCCGCACCGAAACCCTCGCCCTGTTCAGTTCGCTGATTGGTATGCGGCCGTTCAAGCCGGAAACCGACGTGCAAATGGTCTTGCAGGAGTTTTGCGAGTCACTGGTGGATTATTCCGCCAGCGCGCACTTCCAGCTCTATTCCTATATTGAATCCGATCAGGAGCGCCGCACCACGGTCCTCGAGCTGGCCGGACAGTATTATCCGCGTATCGCCGAAACCACCCGCCTGATTCTCGAGTTCAACGAAAAATACGAGTCCGAGGAGCGCAGCGGTGATCTGGCCAACCTGGATCGGGATCTGACCGTGCTGGGCGAGGCCCTGGCCGAGCGGATTCAGTACGAGGACAAGATTATCCGCGCCATGTCGACGCGCTGATTGAGATTCTGGCAGGAGTGAAAGCAAAAGACCGACAGGCCCGCGGGCCTGTCGGTCTTTTGCGTAATAGGCTGGGACATCCCTGTCCCAAGGGGTAAAACGTTAATGCGTGGCTCAGGCCACCAGCCCGAGCAGCCGTTCGGAGGCCCGGGTGTAGATCGTTTGTTGTTTTTCCTGGTCCGAGGCCAGCGCCAGGATGGCTTCTTCCAGGCTCAGCTCTTCAACCTCGTACAGCGGGATAGTCTCTTCGTGCATGGTCTTTCCTCCCAAGTACTATCATAGGGATAGTTTACATACTTAAAGTAAAATATCAAGTATATCTTTTAACTTATTGATATTTATTGGGAGTGTGCTGGTAGCCCGGCTCGATCACGGGCCATACCGCGGTACCGACCACGTCGGCGAGCGCGGCCGACAGCCAAGATATACCTATATTTAGAAAAAATATCAAGAGTTGGCAATAACTCAATGAATTTTATCGAGTTATTGCCTTTTTGAGGGCGGCCCGGATGGCCGGACGCCACCGCTGGCGGGTTATTGCCGGGAGGTGTTACGGGTCTCGGCGAGGTAATTGCGCAGGTGCTCGGTGCGGCCAATCTGGTGACCAATGTAGTAGCCCAGCCGAAAGGTGAGAAGGGCAACCAGGCCCAGCAGCAAAATCGTCTCGATCATGATATCCCCCTTGTGTTCTCTTCCAGGACCTATCGGCGCTGGCCGCTGGCGGCTTGAGGGGTAAAAGCGTGACCGGTTACCGGATCAGGAATCGCGCTTGGCCGGGGCCGTTTTGGAGAGCGTCACCTCGGGGTTGGCGGAAATCGGCGGCATCCGTTCGAGCATCGGTGCCGGCTGGCGGCCCAGGCGCTGTTCATAGATGACAGTGTAGGTGAGGACTCGCTGCAGGTATTTGCGGGTTTCACCGAAGGGGACCGCTTCGATCCAGAGATCGGCCGGTTGTACCTGGCCGTCGGGCAGCCAGCGACGCACGTTGCGCCCGCCGGCATTGTAGGCGGCGGTGGCCAGGACCGGGTGGCCGTGAAAGCGATCCTTGACCTTGCGCAGATAGCGGACGCCCAGGGTGATGTTGTTATTCACATCCAGGATGTCGTGCTGACCTCGCATGGGCATGCGCAGGGTTCGGGCGACACTGCGGGCGGTGCGCGGTAACAGCTGCATCAGGCCCAGGGCGCCGGCATGGGAACGGGCGTCGCGGGTAAAGGCGCTTTCCTGGCGAATGACCGCGAAGGCCCAGGCCGGGTCGATCTGCTGATCGCGGGCCTGGCTCAGCACAGTCTGCTGATGCGCGAGGGGAAAGCGCATCTCCAGATCGTCCCAGTAACGGGCCCGGGCCAGGGTCATGATGACCCGGTCGTGCCAGCCCCATTCTTCGGCCAGCTTGGCGGCGCGCAGCAGCTGGTCCTCGTTCAGCCGGGGCAGCAGGTGGTTCCACTCGCGACGGGCATCGGCAATGCGGCCCAGGGCGTAGAGTTCGGCCGCCCGTTGCAGGGCCGGGATGTCGTGCAGGGGGCGCAGATCGTCCTGGCCGAAGAGCAACGGACGGTGGTCAAAATGATAGGGATTGCCGCCCCGGTCGGCGGCCATAAAGCCGTAATAGCTGCGATCCCCGGCGGTGAGCTGGTACAGGGAACGGGCCTCCGTGGCGCGTCCCAGCTCCTCCAGGGAGCGGGCGCGCCAGTAACGCCAGCGCGTCGAATGGGCGGCGGCGGGCGGCAACTGGTTGAGCCAGTCGAGCGCCGCCGACCAGTCGCGGTCCTGCAGAGCCGAGAGAATGTGCGCGGTTTTGACTTCGGTGCGCTCGTTGCCCAGTTTCAGTCGCGCCAGCCATTGCGGGGCCTGCGGATCCTCGCTGTGTACCAGCGCCAGTGACAGGCGCCGCTCGATGCGCTCCTGTTCCTGATCGCTGAACTGGTAGTCCGGTTTGAGTTCCTGCCAGTAACGGGCGGCCTGGACCGGGTCGCGCCCGGCCAGCCGGCGCAGGCCATAGACCGTGATCCAGCGCAACACGGGCTGCTCGACATCGTTAAAGTGATTGGTTACTTCGCGTAAATACTCCGGATTGCGGCGGATCTTGGACCAGATATTGACCCAGAAGCGCTCCGACTCGGGCAGGTAATCGGCCAGGAACAGGGCCAGGCGAATCTCGCCGGCGCCGATGGCCAGCTGGATACGCTGCCAGACCAGTTCGTTGCTGAGCCGATCGGCCTTGCGCCAGGTCTCGATCGCGGGATCGCAGGCCGAAGGCAGGGAGTGACCGGTCAGCCAGAGATTTTCCATCGCCGCGTGGGCCCGTTGCGCCTGGCCGACCTGATAGAGGGCCCGGGTGTAGTGACAGCGCAGGGTTTTGTCATTGGTAATCTGGTAGTTATCCACCAGCTGTTGCCAGCGGCCGTGGCGCGCCAGGCGGTATAACCAGCGTCTGTGGAGCAGTCCGGCGATCGGGGTGTCAGCATGGTTGTGGACGAAATCCCGGAGTTCCTGCGCACTGGCGCGCGACAGGCGACGGCGCAAATCGGCATATTCGAGATACGGATAGAGCGGATAGTCCCGCAGTTGGTCAGCCAGAGCCCGGTAGCGGGCCCGGTTGCCGGACTCCAGCGCCTGCAGGGCTTCCTGGAACTGGTAACGCTGCGGCAAACGGTCGTCGTCGGGCAGGGCCTGGACACTGCCCAGCAGGCCAAGCCCCAGTAACAGGGTAATCATGCGCTGACCGATTCTCCGTGTGCTCGCCATGCTGAGGCCTCTGTTTTTAAACCTGTTTCAAGCTTTTGGGGCTAAGTATTTGTAAACACAGTGTATGGCACGGTAAACGGTTTGGCTATCCCGATTGTCGATTGCTTCTTCGGTTTGTATCGACCGGCGGGCCGCCGGGTTGATGGTTTTTTGCCGGATTTGTGTCACAGGCCCGTTGTCTCACTGGATTCGTCGTCGCCGTGCGGATTGTTTTATACTGCGTGACCCCGCGCTGTTGTGGCCGGGTTATCGTTCAGGTTCAGGAGCCCTTGCATGTCAGACAAGTTGAATAAATACAGTTCCCGTATCACCCAATCCAAATCCCAGGGTGCCTCGCAGGCCATGCTCTATGGCACCGGCCTGACCCGTGAGGACATGGACAAGGCCGAGGTCGG
The DNA here is from genome assembly GCA_034190045.1 of Pseudomonadota bacterium. Taxonomy (GTDB): domain Bacteria; phylum Pseudomonadota; class Gammaproteobacteria; order UBA6429; family Thiohalophilaceae; genus Thiohalophilus. Next base: position 18,884 of record JAXHTI010000028.1, on the reverse strand, counting down.
CATCTCCAGCGTCTGGTGGGAAGGCAATACCTGCAACATGCATCTCAACGATCTGGCTGCGAAGGTGAAAGAAGGCGTCGAGGCCGCCGGTCTGGTCGGTATGCGTTTCAATACCATCGGCGTGTCGGATGGTATCTCCATGGGCACCGACGGCATGAGTTATTCGCTGCAATCGCGCGACATCATTGCCGATTCGGTCGAAACCGTGATGAACGCCCAGTGGTACGACGCAAATATTTCCCTGCCGGGCTGTGACAAGAACATGCCCGGCGTGTTGATTGCCATGGGACGGATCAACCGCCCGTCACTGATGGTCTATGGCGGCACTATCAAACCGGGTCACTGGCATGACAAGACGCTGGATATTGTCTCGGCATTTCAAAGTTACGGCGAATTCATCAGCGGCCGCATCAATGAGCAGGAGCGTGAAGGGGTGGTTGAACACGCCTGTCCCGGGCCGGGCTCCTGTGGCGGAATGTATACTGCCAACACCATGGCCTCGGCCATCGAGGCGCTGGGTATGAGCCTGCCCTACAGCTCGTCGATTCCTGCCGTGGATTCGGGCAAGCTGGATGAGTGTCTGCAGGCCGGGCATGCGATCCGGCATCTGCTGGAACAGGATATCAAGCCAAGTGACATCATGACCCGTGAAGCGTTCGAGAACGCGATCGTGATGGTGATGGCGCTGGGCGGCTCGACCAACGCGGTACTGCATCTGATTGCCATGGCCCGCGCGGTGGAGGTACCGCTGACGGTCGATGATTTTCAGACCATCAGCGACAAGGTGCCGTTCCTGGCCGATCTCAAACCCAGTGGCAAGTACGTGATGGAAGATCTGCACAACGTCGGTGGCACGCCGGCGGTAATGAAATACCTGCTCGAACACGATCTGCTCAACGGAAATTGTCTGACCGTCACCGGCAAGACGATGGCCGAGAATCTGGCCGATGTTCCGGGGCTCAAAGAGGGTCAGCAGGTATTTATGCCGCTGGATAAACCGATCAAGCAGACCGGCCATATCCAGATCCTCAAGGGGAACCTGGCGCCGGGTGGCTCGGTGGCCAAGATCACCGGCAAGGAAGGGTTACACTTTTCCGGTCCGGCGCGGGTTTATGATCGCGAGGAGTCGATGCTGGCCGGGCTGGAAAACAACGAGATTCAAAAAGGCGACGTGGTCGTAATCCGTTACGAAGGGCCCAAAGGCGGTCCGGGCATGCCGGAGATGTTGACCCCGACCTCGGCTATCATGGGCGCCGGACTGGGTGGCGATGTGGCCCTGATTACCGATGGGCGTTTCTCCGGCGGGTCGCACGGCTTTATCATCGGTCACGTGGTACCTGAAGCGCAGGAAGGCGGGCCGCTCGGATTGATTGAAGACGGCGATGTCATCACCATCGATGCCGAAACCCGTCGCCTGGATGTGGATGTCTCCGACGAAGAGATGGAGCGCCGGCGCAAGAACTGGGTGATGCCGCCCTATGTCGCCAAGCGCGGCACCCTGTTCAAGTATGTCAAGACCGTTAAGGATGCCTCACACGGTTGCGTTACTGATGAGTGAACAACCGCACAGCAAGGGGAAAATAGTATGTCATTGACTGAAGATCCGGTGGTGGGCAACTGGTACACCACCCGCGAGGGAGAGTTATTGCGCGTGCGCCTGGCGGTCTATCGCCATGAATACCTGTCGGCGTTGTTACTGGAGTATCTCGACGGGCATCGTCAGATCATCGCCATTGGCGACTGGTATTGCATGGAATTGCATCGCGATATGCTGAGTGTGTCCCAACGCCAGGCCAATACCTGAGTTACCAATGAGTGATACCGACTTACAGCAGCTCAAGCTGCAACTCAAAATGTTCGCCGAGGAACGCGACTGGGAACAGTTTCATTCGCCCAAGAACCTGGCCATGGCCCTGATCGTCGAAGCCGCCGAGCTGGTGGAACACTTTCAGTGGCTCAAGCAATCCGAGAGCGAAAACCTGCCGGCGGAAAAACACCAGGAAGTGGCCTACGAGATGGCCGATATCCTGGTCTATCTGTTACGCCTGGCCGAGCGGCTGGATATCGACCTGCTGGACGCCGTGCAGCAGAAAATGCAAATCAACGCCGACAAGTATCCCGCCGAGCAGGTTCGCGGCAGCTACAAGAAATATACCGAATACAAAACGAAATAGTTTCTGTTGAGTATCTTTATTGGTCTCTCGCAGAGGCGCTGAGGCGCAATGAAATAAAAATCGAACTCTGCGCCCTGGCGTCTTTGCGAGAGTAAGATTGGATTAGCTTTTCTTGCCGATCAGTTCGATCGGGTAGCCATCCGGATCTTCGACGAAGGCGATGATGGTGGTGCCGGCGTTCATGGGCCCGGCGTCGCGCAGGATTTTGCCGCCGCGCTGGCGGATGTCGTCGGTGGCCTGGTAGACGTCATCCACTTCCAGGGCAATATGGCCATAACCGTCACCCAGGTTGTATTTGTCCGTGTCCCAGTTATAGGTCAGCTCGATCACCGCTCCCTCGGACTCGGGCTGGTAGCCGACAAAGGCCAGTGTGAACTCCCCCTCGGGATAATCTTTTTGCCGCAGCAGTTTCATGCCCAGCACACTGGTGTAGAAATCGATCGAACGTTGCAGGTCACCAACGCGCAACATGGTATGCAAAATTCGCATGCAGTTTCTCCTCAACAAACTTTCAAAAAAGTATAACATGGAGCCTGTCAGCCTGTGCCAGACTGTGGTGACAGGTTGGTTGTTCAGTTCCCGGGTGATGCAAACGAATGCTTAATATCCTGTTCTCAATGATGGTTATCATCGCTTGTGGTGCGTTGTGGCGTTATTTCGCGCCCGGGGGCGTCGATGGCGACAAGGCGCGCCAGGTGATTACCGGCCTGGTTTATAACCTGTTGTTGCCGGCCCTGATTCTGTCCATTTTGTGGGAAGCGCCGCTGGGACTTTCCTCGATCAAGATCAGTGTGCTGGCCGCGCTGGGGATTCTTGTTGGACTGCTGTTTGCGTGGCTGGCCTGCCGGGGTTGCCGGATGCCGCGCCCGGTCACCGGGGCGGTCATGCTGGCCGCGGCTTTTCCCAATGCCAACTATCTCGGTTTGCCGGTACTGGTCTCGGTGTTTGGCGAATGGTCAGCCAGTATTGCTATCCAGTATGATCTGTTCGCCTCGACACCGTTACTGTTCACGCTGGGGATTTTGCTGGCCCAGCAGTTCGGGCAGGTCGATGCCCGCGAGTCCATCGGTCATCGCCTGTTGCGCATTCCGCCCCTGTGGGCCGCATTGCTGGCCGTGGTGTTGAACCTGACCGGAGTTCCGGTTCCCGCCCTGCTGCAGAATACCCTGTCACTGCTGGGCGAGAGTGTGATTCCGTTGATGTTGCTGGTGCTGGGCATGAGTCTGCGCTGGGAAGTGTTGCGCTGGCAACGTTTGCCGTCGGTGGTTGTGGTGGTGATCAGTCAGTTAATCATCATGCCGCTGGTAGTATGGGGTGGCGCCGGGGTGCTGAACCTGGATGCCCGTCTGCTGGCGCCGGTGGTGCTGGAGGCGGCTATGCCCAGCATGGTGATCGGCGTGGTGATCTGCGATCGCTATGGCCTGGATACCACGGTGTATGCCGCGGCCGTGACGGTGAGCACCCTGCTCAGTCTGCTTTCCCTGCCTCTGTGGTATGGCTGGTTGCCGGTTTAACACCGGTGTTCTCATCGGGCGCGGGAATGCCGCGCCATGCCAGCAGCGTATTGGCGAGCAGTCCCAGAGCAACGGCAAACCACAACGTCGTGACACGATTGATGATCGGCAGGCTGAAGGCAATTTCACGCTCGACGCCGTGGGCGAGTAATAACAACGCCATTGCCCCTTCGGTGGCACCGATTCCCCCGGGGATAAAGGAGAGCGCGCCGGCCAGCAGGCTCAGGGCATAGATTCCCAGTGCCGCGTTAACCGACAAACTGCTACCGCTGATCTGTAACAAATAATAAAACGCCATTCCCTGAATCAGCCAGGCCAACGCTCCGAGTAACAGACCCGGATAGAGTCGCCGCAGCAAAAGCAAGCGGTGTGCCTGCTGCAGCAAAGTGGCGGTATGCATGAACAATCGCGACAGGCGCGAGCCAGCCAGCTTTCGGGCGAGAAAGTGAAACAGTCGTAATGGCAGACGGCTTTGCAGCAGGGGCAACAGAAGCAGCAGGGTAATCAGCACCAGGATGACAAACAGCTGGTAATCGCGATGGGAGACAAAAATCAGTGTCGCCAGCAAGGTGATGATGATTACATCCAGAAAACGTTCGACAAAAAAACTGGCCAGGCTGTCGGTATACGCAACGCCATGGCGTTTCAGATAGAAAGAACGGATGGTTTCACCGGCTTTACCTGGCGAGGTTGTCAGGGCGAACCCGGAAAGGTAATACCCCAGGTGTCGCAGGCCGGGCAGCCGGTGTTGCAGGCTATGCAAATAAAAGGCCCAGCGCGCAAAACGTAACAGGTAGTTGGCCAGCGAGCAGGCCAGCAGGGTTGCCACACCACTGATTCCCAGCCGGTTGATGAGCTGCCCCAGCGCCGGCAGGCCGCCGATCAGGGCAAAGCCCAGATACACGCCCGCGGCCAGTACCAGTGAAATCGCCAGCAGGCGCAAATGCTGTTGATTGAGGGTGAACAGAACGGACTCCGGGATCATGGCCAGGTAACCCGGCTATTCTAGAGCAGGGCGCAATATCACGGCCAGTGGAGCCGGTTTTTGTTTCCGCTGCTGGAACGCCCGGGGGGTTGTTGTGATATTCTAGGCGCCATAATTTGACAGACGAAAGACGAGGAACCCGCCATGTCGGCAGAGATTGATGAATTGACCGTGGATTATCATGAAGATGGTAATCTGGTCTCCAAGCAACTGGACAAGGTGATTCTGACCAAGGGAGCCTGGTCGACCATTATTTTCCGTTACCAGGATCTGGATCGGAAGACCGGTGAATTTGGTCCTGACAAGTTTACCATTCGTCGCTACCAGAAACGTAACGGCCAGTATCAGCAAAAATCCAAGTTCAACATTTCCAGTCGGGATCAGGCCCAGAAGATCATCGACGCCCTGCAGACCTGGCTCAAGGACTCAGATTAACCCGGGTTGCCCCGCATTCATTCTTGCCTATTCCGGGGCTACTTCTGTAAACATCATCTTGCCTGGCAGTCCGTGCGCAGTGAAATGCTGGCGCGCGGTTTTGGCCAGATCTTTTGGCCCACAGAAATAGACCACGTATTCGGACAAATCCGGGTAGTCCGTATCGATCTGCTTCAGCTGTGCCTGCCACGAATTGAGGTCTCCCGCGTCATCGAGTGACCAGGTTGTATAGTGGAAGTGGTCGAATGCATCCATCCAGGCGCGACAGAGATTATGCTGGTAATGGGAACGGTGACCGGTGGTAATCCAGTAAAGATGGACATGGTCGGCCAGTTCCAGTGTCAGCGCGTGTTCGATAAGGCTCTTGACCGGTGCAAAGCCGTTATCCACGGCAAAGAAGAGCACGGGTTTGTCGAGGTTCCGGCGTAATACAAAATGCCCCTCCGGACCGGTAATCTCAATCGCGTCATTAGATTTGGCCTGCTGAAAGACATATTCAGCGAAAGGCGTGTCATCGCGGGTGACATGAAACTGCAGGCTGCGATCGTCACACGGACAACTGGCGATGTGATAACGGTTGCCTTCTCCTGCCTCGTTGCTCAGGCGGGCTTTCTGGCCTGAAAGAAACCGCAGACGCTGACGGCGTACTGTATTGAGATGCAGTATGGCCAGGTCATCAGATATGTGGGTGATCTTTTTAATATAGGCCGGGACTGTCTGTGTCTCGATATCTTCTTCATCGAGTGCCTCTTCGGCGGCCAGAACAATATCGGTGACGGCGGTGTTGGAGCAGGCCAGCAGGTATCCCTGGTTCTGTTCCGCTTCGCTGAGCCGGTAGTCATGATCGCGAATTTTGCGTACCTCACCGGAAATCAGACGGGCCTTGCATTTGCCGCAGTTACCGTTGCTGCAGCCGTAATTGAGAGCAACCCCGGCACTGAGCGCCGCATCCAGAATGGAGTTGTTGCCTTCGACAAAAAACTCATGGCCGCTGGGCATGATATGAACCTGGGCAAGAATCACGCGAAGCAGGGTATCCTGCGTCAATAACTGGTCGGGGCTCGGGTTTTCGGCGGCTTCGGCCAGGGAGGTATCCAGCCAGTGGGTCAGTTGTTGCAATTCCTGCTGTGGCGCCGGCTGCTGCTGAAGTTCATCCAGACGCTGTCGGGTCTCTTCCAGCAAGTGCTGGAGCCGCTCCGAGGTGTAACGGGCGGCCGCCAGTTCCTTGCTCAACTGGGAGACGCGGGCCGCCAGGGTTCCCAGATCGGGGGTGAGCAACTTGCGCAGCTTGTCGCCCCGGGCGCGTTGCAGGGCATTGTCGATAATATGCTCGATCTTCTCGAGCATGGTGTTGTCTTCAACTTCGACGTTGGGGTAGGCCTGGTTCAGATCGTCCAGTCGGACCATGCCTTCGAAACTGGGCAGGTCACCATCCTGGATCTGTTTTTGCAAGGTGCCACGCGAGACACCGACCAGGCGCGCCGCACGAGATACTGTCAGCAGTCGATCCATCTTCCAGCCGCCTGTTTAATCGGAAAAATGCGCCGGTTGCCCGAATTCATGCCGGCCCAACCGGAGCCTTTTATAATTATGGATCATGATCAAGGTTTTGAGTATTGCCGGTTCGTCAAATTGTGGCACATTTAATGCGACGATAATCGGAACGCGTTCGCCCTGTGCCGGGTGAATGTGGATATACTGACGAATCGCGCTGGCAGGGGCGGGATTTTCTGCGCGAACCTGTTCATATTCATAGCGCAGGGTCCGTAAATCGGCATCCCAGATGATCTCCCGGCCTTCGAACTGACCGGGAAAACAGATCCGGACTCGCGGCTGGTCGATCGGGGAGAGCGCCAGATAACGATTTCCCTGTTGCGCCAGTTGCTGGTGCAGCTCACGAAGCCTGGCGGGTGCCTCATCCATGGGTTGTGACTCTGAAATATTAAAAAAACGGGTTCTGTAGTCGCTAAAACAACATTATATTGGACCTGTCCGGCAGCGGTCACGCCGGACGGGAAGTTGCCGGGAGCAATGCCCGCCACTGACACTGTGAGTTTAACCATAAAACCATGAATCTGCATCGACGTAAATTCCTTTCTGTCCTCTCGGCCACCGGCTTGCTCCTGGGGGGATGTCGCACCGCCTATCAACCGTCAAACCAGGCCGGGGCGGCCGGGCTGGCGGAACCCGGGAATGAGGTATTTACCTACAGCAACCCGCTGGCGGGGCTGGATGATGAAGCGATACGCGATCAGCTGGAACAGGCGGTCAAACCGGCGCCGGTCAAAGCGACTGAGGTACAGCTCGACGCCGGGCAGATGGCATTGCTGAAACAAAGCGTGGCGCATCTGGAAAAAGTCCAGCGACTGGTGGGGCATGGTAATTTTGCCTTGCTCGGCTTTGAACAGATGCTGCGCTATGCGCGTAACTATTCGTCAGTCGGCGAGTTCAGCCGGGCGGAACTCGACTTCTTCGAGCGGATCTTCGAAACAGACGCCCGTCAATATGGCTTCATGGGGGAAAAAGTTATTTCCCGCCTGAATGAAAGCATCAGGGATAACACCACGATCAAGGTGCCCTATACCGGCAATTACCTGTATCGGGATGAGTCATTGCATCTTTATCGTCGCCTGAAAAAGGATGTAGGGGAGGATCTGGTGCTGACCTCCGGCATCCGCGGTGTGGTCAAGCAGCTGTACCTGTTTCTGGCAAAAGCGGTTGAGACAGGCGGTGATCTGGCACTGGCCTCCCATTCCCTGGCACCGCCAGGTTACTCCTTTCATGGTATCGGCGATTTCGATGTCGGCAAGCGCAACCTGGGCTACGCCAATTTCACCGCCGAATTTGCCGATACCGATGTTTTCCAACGGCTGGTTCAGCTGGGGTATGTCGATATCCGTTATACCGACGGGAATACCCTGGGAGTTCGTTACGAGCCCTGGCATATCAAGGTTATCTGAGCTGGTGTCCTCTTACCGGGTATTGCGATGTTGAATCAACGACAGGCGATAACGATACAACCGGACGATGCTGCTGTCGCCAACGACAGGCGATACCGCCGCATGAGGTTCTATTGCGGGGTGCTGTTGTGCCTGGTGACGCTGTTGCCTTTCGGTGAAACGCAGGCGGCGACGGCGAAACTTGATTTTACGCTGCATAAACAGGGTTCCACTCCAGCGGCACCGACATTGCTGATTATCGGGGGCATCCAGGGGGATGAACCCGGTGGGTTCAATGCCGCCTCCCTGCTGGTGACCGATTATCAGATTGATTATGGCAATGTCTGGGTGGTGCCCAATCTGAATTTCGAAAGTATTGTTCAGCGCTCACGTGGCGTGCATGGCGATATGAATCGCAAGTTTCTGGATCTGGCCAAAGATGATCCCGAATATGACACAGTAAAGAAAATAAAAGATATTATTTTGAGCAAACAGGTTGATGTTGTCCTCAACCTTCATGATGGCAGCGGCTATTACCGACCCCGGCACCAGGATTCGTTACGTGGCCCTCACCGCTGGGGACAGAGCCTGATTATTGACCAGGCAGAGTTACCCAATGCCCGTCATGGAAACCTGTATGACACGGGCGAACGGGTGATTCGACGTGTTAATCAGCGGCTGCTTGATCCCGAGCACCGTTATCATCTCAAGAATACCCGAACTCGCGAAGGCGACAGGGAAATGGAAAAAACCCTGACGTATTTTGCGGTACGTAATGACAAGGCCGCCTTCGGTGTCGAGGCCAGCAAGTCCATGAACACGGCATTCCGGGCTTTTTATCATTTGAATGTGATCGAAGCCTTTATGCAGGAAATGGGTATTGAGTATCGGCGCGATTTTGCACTTGAGCCGACCCATGTCAAACAGGCGATCGAAAAAGAATTGTATCTTGCCATGTTCAATAAACGACTTTTCCTGGATATGACAAATGCCCGGGACTGGTTGCGATACGTCCCAATGACGCCGCAACAACCCATGCAGGTGGAAACGAGTAATCCGTTGCTTGCCGTCGTCGGAGAGGGCCGGCATTACAAGGTGCGTTATGGAAATCGGGGAGTGACCAATCTGCATCCCCAGTTTATGGAGTTTGATGACAGCCTGAAATATATACCGGTGCTGGTGGATGATCGCTATCAGCTGGTCAGGCCGGGTGAAACAATCAAAGTTCGCAATAACTTCATGGTGATTCCCCAGGCGGAGTATCGGGTCAATATTATCGGTTTCGTACACGATGGGGTGGACGATGAGGCCGGAGTATTTGTTTCGCATGGAAACTTCATGCCACGGTTTTCCATTGACAGACAGGCGAAAAAGTTTCGGGTGGAAGTCTATCGTGGCGATAAATTCAGCGGCATGATTCTGGCTAATTTCACACAAAAGCCTCCGGTCGAGTCCGCTGTCGATCTGGCGTATTATCCACGACAAGCTGACTGATTCCCCGCGCGGTATGTATTAATGTCACTGAAATATAAAACCCAGGATTATTTTCGCGACTTTCAATGCCTCGGTGGGGATTGCCCGGATACCTGTTGCCAGCGCTGGGAGATCAAACTGGATCGCCAGCATTATGAACTGTTGCAGGCACGCATGTCCGAAGATCCCCGGCAAAGCGCCCTGTTCGAAACCTATATCCGGATCAATGACAAACCTGTTCTGGGCGATTATGACTATGCCCATATCAATATGGCCGATAATGGTTATTGTCCGATGCTGGGGGGCGACGGGTTATGCGATATACATCGTGCCCACGGAGTCGAACCACTGGGGAATATCTGTACGTTTTTCCCCCGTGTGATCGTGCGCCGGGGAGATAACGTGGAAATGTCGGGGGCACTTTCCTGTCCGGAGGTGGTTCGGCGTTGCCTGTCCCGGGAGTCTCTGCCGTCGCTGGTTCGTTTCAGTCCCGCGGAGCTGCCGCGTGCCGAATATCCGATTACGCGTGAGCTGCCACGCAGCGAGTCTGATTATTACGCCCATTATTTTTCACAGGTCCGGGACAGTTTTTTGGCTATTGTGGCGCGTGAAGAAAAGCCGCTTGCGGTGCGTCTTTACGCGCTGGCCAGCGTCGCTAACCGGATATCCCGGTTTTATCACCGGGGGTGTGAAGCGTTTGATGCCTCATTGCTGGATAAAGAGCTGCAAAGGGCATGTTCAGAAGAGGCTTTTACCTATTGGGGCGATTACCTGGAACAATACCAGTCTGATGAGCCGGTGGCCCTGCTTGTGATCCAGTCGATTCTGCAGTTAAAGCAGGAACAGTTCCCGCAGGAGCAAACCAGTCAACTGGCAAAGCGGATATTTGATGCCTGGGCGAGCGAAGCGCTCCGGAGTAACTGGACAGAACTGTTTGCCGAGCGTGAGCAACTGGTCGAGCAGACTTTATCCAGGCTGCTCGACCGCTATATAACCCGCTATCTTTACAACTGCCTGTTCAGGGAATGGTTTTATACCATGCCGGACAGTTTTACCTATATCCAGATGCTGCTGGTACGCACTGCCATGCTGCGTTTCTTGCTGATCGCCGATCCAGAGGTTAACCGGTTACTTGAGGAGTTCGCCCGCGGCGAGTTCGATGAAAAGGTGCTGGAGCAACGTTTTTTCGAGCTGGCGGTGAATACCACGTATCGCTTTTGCCGGGATGTGGATCAGAACCTGCCATTCCTGCAGGTGTTGTATAACGCCCTGGGTGAGCAGCAGATGATGAACTTCGATTATTCGTTAGCGTTTATCAAATTCTGACATGACGGAGAAGCGTTAACCGGTTCAGGTCATTACCCGCGCCAACCTTCCGGTCTTTCAGGCCGGATTCGCTTTTTATATATGATTATCACTGGATCACGTTGTTCCAGGGCACCACTGCGAATGCGGTTTATTGTACAATGGCGGATGACAAATTAAACTGGATAATACGTAATCCGGTATACCAGACAGGGTTATCATGAGTGAAATTCACACAGGCAAGCTGAGTTCCACGGAACGGGTCGAGCTGACCCGCGTTATTATGTCGATTCTCGACAGCTGGGGGATGTCCGCCCAGCAACAGGTGGACCTGCTGAATCTGCCGCCGAAAACACCGACCCGGGCACTGCGTCGTTATCGCGAAGATACGCCGTTTCCGCAGACCAACGAAGTGGACGAACGGCTCGAACACATCGTGGGTATCGTCGATGCTTTACGTACGACCTATCCGCACAATCCGTCGATGGGCGCTTTGTGGATGAAGCAGCGCAACAAGCAGTTCCAGAACCGCAGTCCCCTGAAAGTCATGGTCGACGATGGTATTGATGGCATCATGCGCATTCGCGCACATCTCGATTGTGCTTACGACTGGTTTAACGACAGCAAGTCCGCCAGCGACGACGACTGAACCCGGGGGATTGCTCCGGCTCTGTGCCCCGCATGCCTGCGCGACATGCAATGGGGTGTTGTAATAAATCTTCCCGAGATGTCACAAGATATAGCTCTCACCGGAGGGGCAATCGCCTTTCGGTGATATTCGGTGTGCCCGGTGTTTTCGGTGGTTCTCCTGCCCGGCGGATATGCGGAGATTCTGTTCAGCGTTAACGGCGGCCACGCCGGCGTTTGTTGCGACCTTCGAAGCGGACGATGGTCTTGACCAGTTCCGTAAACGGCAGATGCCCGAACTCGCCGTAACGATCCTGCGCGTCACGCAGGATTCCGGCGATGTTCTCCACTTGTCCGGCTTGCTCTTTTTCGGGATACAGCTGGGCCTGTAATCCCAGCAGCCCGCCGGTTTGCACCTTCACTTCCTTGGCATGGGGCAGGGGGCCATCGATGTGCAGCTGTTGCAGGGCGAAGCTGGCGTTTTTTCGCATCAGTTCGAGAAAGGCCTGGCAACGGGCGTTGCCGGCTTCGGAACTGCAGGCAACCCCTTCGCGATCGGCGAGGTTAAAGCGGCGTCCATGCTCGCAGGTACTGCGTCGGGAGTTAATGGACTTTTCGAAGATACAACGGCGCTCGTTGATCTCGTGGTAAGTGGATCTGTATTCGTCTTCTTCCACGCGAAGTCCAGAGAATCAGATCGTTATTTTTCCCACTCGCGCAGGATCGGCTCTTCCCGCTTTTCGGTGAGCATCTCTTCGGCGGCAAGCTGGTTGGCGGCAAAAATGACCTTGTAGATAGCCTCATCCCCCTCGCTCTGCTCGCTGCGCCGGGTGCGGGCAAGGTTCTTGGCTTCCTTGAAGGATTCAAACTCGTCCAGACATTCAAGGTTCTTGACCATCGAATTGAGTCCTTCGTTCATTTTGTATACGTAATACGGCATAGTCCCCACCTCGTGCATCGTTATAATTGAATGACACGCAGCCGGCTTACAGGGCCGCTGCACGGCAATTGTGAAAGGTCGTCAAGCATACTGGCTGAGCGGCAATGGCTCAATAACTCATAGGCAGTATGCTAGTATAGATGCGGTTATTGGCCTGTATTTCAAGGGAGTCCTGCCATTTCCACACAGAATTCACGTGAACTGCTGGCGATCGTCGAGCTGGGCGGTTATCCCGATTTTGCGCCGCTGTACCGCCAGTACGGTTATCAGGTGGAGACCACCGATTCGGTGCGCAAGGCAGCCAAGGTGTTAAAAAAACAGCAGCCCCAGGTGATTGTCACCGAGTTCAATTTTCAGTCGGATTTTCGGGATCGGACCAGTAGCCTGGAGACCCTGATGGCGGTTGTTCAGCGCATGCCCGAGACCCGGGTGATCGTATTTTACGAAAAGGAATATCTGCACCAGTTCGAGCGGGTGGCGTCGCGTTTTCCGATTCACGCCGCCTTACCGTTTCCTATCGAGCAGGCCGATCTGGAGGCGGCGCTCCAGGAGCTCCAGAGTCAGGAATAAGTCTGGTTTATTTCCCCGTCGTTTATATGGTAATTTGTTGTTGTCATGACAGATACACTTACCCTCAACGAGGTCGTCCGGCAGACCAATGAGGTGGTGACATTGCCGGGGGTCTTCGTGCGCGTCAATCGCATGGTAGATGATCCCAGCTGTCCGATGCAGGCGATTGGCGAGGTCATCGCCCAGGATCCCGGTCTGACCGTACGCCTGCTGCGCATGGCCAATAGTGTCTATTACGGTTTGAGTCACGAGATCGACACGGTCGCGCGGGCGGTCACGGTGATCGGGACACGTCGCGTGCGGGATCTGATTCTGGCCACCTCGGTGGTACAGGCGTTCGAGGGCATCCCGGAGGAGCTGGGTTCGCTGGAGGCCTTCTGGCGACACAGTATTCATTGCGGATTGCTGGCCCGGCACCTTGCGGGCCTGGCCCGGATGCGCGAGCCGGACAGCCTGTTCGTGGCCGGGCTGCTGCACGATATCGGCCGGCTGGTCATGTTCAGCCGCTATCCCGAGTACGCGCGCCGGGCACTGGAGCATACTCACAGCCAGAACGGGGCCACACCGTTTTATCTGGGCGAGCGTCGCGAATTCGGTTTCGATCATGCCGAACTGGGTGGCGCGCTGGCCGACCACTGGCAGTTGCCGTTACTACTGGTCGAATGTATCGCCCACCACCATCAGCCCCGTCACGCGCAACAATACCCGCAGCAGGCGGCCATCGTGCATCTGGCCAACGGCCTCTCCACACCGACCGAAGAGGAGCGTCGCTCAACAGAGGAACAGGACCAGCGTCTGGATCCGACAATCTGGTCGGTCGTCGGTTTATCGCCGGAGCAAGCCGAAGAAGTGCGACACGAGGCCGATGCGCAGCTCAACGAGATGTACCAGTTATTGCGCGGCGATCTCGATTAGGTTTGCCCCTGAGCTAGCTGATCCAGGCCCTCGCGGGCAATCTCGCGAATATCGGGAGAGTCGTCTTCCAGCCGTTTTTCCAGCTGGGGGCGGACGGCGGGGTCACCGGTCAGGGCCAGGTAATGGGTGGCGTCGCCCCGGATCTGGGCATTGTCGTTTTCCGACAGGCGGGCAAATTCCGGCGCCAGTTGTTTCAATTCCTCGCTGCCGGCCAGTGACTCGAGTACCGCGTCCAGCCCCAGGCGGACCTGAATCTCCAGGTCGTCCAGTTCCAGCAGACCGATGATCACCTTGAGCCATTCGGGCTGCTGGCGCAGAAACGTTTCGATCGTCTGCAATTCCCCCTCTTTGAGGTGGCTGCGAATGTAATCGGCGATGCCCGATTCACTGCCGGCCTGCTCGGCCCAGTGACGCAACTCCTTGGGGGAGTAGTTGCCGGCCAGGGTAAAAGGACCGATGCGGGTCCACGGCGTCGTGCGTACCCCCAGCTCCTGGGCCCGTGAGGGATCGCTCACGATATTGCTGACCCGCAACTCACGTATCACGCCTTCTTTGATCAGATCGCTCAGTGCCTGTAACACGGCAGGGCAGTGGGCACAGCCGGTGGCGATCAGAACTTCAGCATCAGGGGGTGTTTGGGCCATGACAGATTTACTCGAAAATAACGGGTTCAAACAGGCGGGCGGTGCCGGTTACTCGTCTCCCAGGAAGCGGATGCCGATGCCCTCATCGGTGCGGCGAACGACTTCGCCCTCGACCACCGGCGGGGGTTCATCATCCTGCAACGGGGTCTGGACCTGCAGACTGACCCGGCTGCCCAGCGGTGGCAATGTGATCGCCTCCGCTTCGACCGCCAGGAACACGCCACCGTCGCTGATATCGCGGGTTTTGAGAATGAAACTGTCTTGCTCGAAGGTCACACTGACATCCAGTGCCAGGGCAAAACGGGCATGATGGCGTTTGTCACTCTCCGGCTCGCTGGCCATGCTGGGGTCCGGGGCTGAATACCTGCAAACAACTTTATCCTGCCGGATCAGCCGGTGCAAGCTGGTGATACGCCAATCAGGCTTCCATATCGGGAATCAGACGACTGCGTACCCGGGCGATCATGTCCTTGAGCTGCAGCTTGCGTTTTTTCATGCGGGTCAGTTGCAGCTGATCGATAGTGGGATCCTGCGCCAGGCGATTGATAACATCGTCGAGATCCCGATGTTCGGACACCAGGGTCTGCAGCTTGTCACGTAATTGTGCAGCCTCGTGTTCATCCATAGCAGTGGAACCGGTTACAAAGGAAGGGCAATTCTAGCCCAAACGCGCAGAGGGCGGAAGCGCCCTGATCGGCACCGGCGAATACGTTATACTGCCCGCCCTTCCAACCGGTGATTGATGTCGATGCCGCCTATTTTGACCTTCAAGAATGTGAGCCTCAGCTTCGGTGAGCAGCCGCTGCTGGATCAGGTCGAGCTGCAGCTTGAACGGGGCGAGCGGGTCTGTCTGGTCGGGCGTAACGGCTCGGGCAAGTCGACCCTCATGCACCTGCTTAACGGCGATATCCAGCCTGACGACGGTGAAATCTGGTACCCGGAGACATTGCGCATCGCCCATCTGCATCAGGATGTGCCGCAGGAGGCCGGGCAGACGGTCTTCGAGGTGGTGGCCGGCGGCCTGCAGGAAGCGGGGGCGTTACTGACCGCCTATCATCAGGCGCTGCAACAGTTCGATGATTCCCCCCGCCAGGTGGAGCGGTTGAGCGAGCTGCAACATCAGCTCGAAGCGGTGGACGGCTGGCGCCTGGAGCAGCGGGTCGCCACCGCGATCAGCAAGATGGAGCTGCCCGAGGATGCGCCGCTGGCGACGTTATCCGGCGGGATGAAGCGGCGTGTCCTGATGGCCCGTGCGCTGGTCAGTGAACCGGATCTGTTATTGCTGGATGAGCCGACCAACCACCTGGATATCGAAGGTATCACCTGGCTGGAACAGTTCCTGCTCGGCTATCCGGGCTGTCTGGTCTTTATCACCCATGACCGCAGTTTTTTGCAGAACCTGGCCACCCGCATTATCCAGCTGGATCGCGGCCAGCTCACCTCCTGGCCCGGCGACTACCAGCATTACCTGGAGAAAAAAGAACAGCTGCTGGAGGCCGAGGAAAAGCAGCGCGCCCGGCAGGACAAGAAACTGGCCGAAGAGGAAGCCTGGATCCGCAAGGGCATCAAGGCCCGGCGCACCCGCAATATGGGCCGGGTGCGTGCCCTGCAGCAGATGCGCGAGGAGGTCCGCCAGCGTCGCGATCGCCAGGGGCAGGTCCGGCTCAACCTGGACGAGGCACAGACCTCCGGCAAACTGGTGGCGGAGGCGGAGCATGTCAACTTTGCCTATGACGGCAAGCCGATTCTCAAAGACTTTTCCACCCGCATCATGCGCGGCGATCGTATCGGCATCATCGGTCCCAACGGCGTCGGCAAAAGTACCCTGATCCGCGTGTTGCTCGGCGAGATCGAACCGGATAGCGGCCGGGTGCGCCTGGGAACCAAACTGGAAACGGCCTACTTCGACCAGCACCGGGCGATCCTCGATCCGCAAAAGTCGGTGCTGGACAATCTCAACGAAGGCAGCGAGATGGTCGAGGTGCAGGGGCGCAAGCGTCACGCCATTGGTTATCTGCGTGAATTTCTGTTTCCTGTCAAACAGGTTCATGCACCGGTCAGAAGTCTCTCCGGCGGGGAACGCAACCGCCTGTTACTGGCCAAACTGTTCACCCAGCCGGCCAACCTGCTGGTACTGGACGAACCGACCAATGACCTCGATGTGGAAACCCTCGAGCTGCTCGAAGATCTGCTGCTCAACTACGACGGGACGCTGATCGTGGTCAGCCATGATCGGACCTTCCTCGATAACGTGGTGACCAGCGTGCTGGTGTTCGAGGAGGAAGGCGTGGTGAATGAATATGTCGGCGGCTATCACGACTGGTATCGCTATCGCCAGCAGCACCCGTTAACCCCCGGGGGGAGTCCTGCCGGGGAGGAGACCGACAACAGCGGCGATACCCCCGTGCCGGAGACTCCCGCTGCCCGGCCGACGCAGGCCGGCAAACGCAAACTGGGTTATAGGGAGCAGCAGGAACTCAAGGCCCTGCCGGCGAAGATCGAACAACTGGAGCAGGAACAGCAGCGGCTGCAGGAGGCGATCAGTGACCCGGCCTTCTATCAGCAGGAGCGAGACACGATTGCGACTACCCTGCAGCGGCTGGATCAGATCAACGCCGAACTGGAGGCCTGCTTTGTGCGCTGGGAGGAGCTGGAGTAGCCCTTAGCTGGCGTCGGGATCGGAGGATTTGTTTTTCTTCAGCCCGGTCATATCCAGCGGAATGACCACCGAATCCTGCGGCTCGTCGATATAGCGCGGGCGCATCTTGCTCGGGCGTCCGGCTTCCTCGGCCAGTTCCTTCTCGCGGGCGGAAATCAGTCCCAGGCAGTCGCGAATCGAAATGATCGTCTCTTCCGACAGCGGATGCTTGAGTCCGGGTTTGGTGTAGGTGTCCTTGGCCACATCGGTCAACACCTTGCGCATCGTCTGCAGAATCTGCTCTTCTTTGGAATACTCTTTACCGCTCATCGCCAATACCATTCGTTGTCACTACGAGTTCAATATTGGATTCTAGCATTTTGTGGTCGCGGAATCGCCCCTCAAATCCGGGGGTATACATGACAATTCATGGGGTTAATCACCCCGGCACTGCTGGTATACTGGCGCCCCGGTTTGATTCAGGTACGTTGATGTCTTCTTCCCTGCCCTCGTTGTTGCTCTATCCCGTGGATCCCGATTACCGCCCGGACGACCCGTCCGCCCTGGTCCACCTCCTTCAGCAGGCCGGCCTGATTGGCGAGGCGCTCGAGGAACTCCCCGGCGAACGTTATCAGGCGGGCCATACTTTTTTACAGCACATCAGTTTTCTCGGCTGTTCACCGGCGGTGGAGTTCGAACCGGAGGCGCCCGATTCCGAACAGTTCTGCCATGCCGGAATCCGCTATAGCGAGCAGTTGCAGTTTCGTGGCGGCCCGCAACAGGTGCAGGTTCACTGTCGCCAGTGCCGTCATCGGGAAGCGAACTGGGCCGGCATTATCGACGGCTGGCAGGCCGATCCGCAAAACCACCGTTATCGCTGTCCCCAATGCGGTGCAGAAAGTCACGCCACCGAACTCAACTGGCGTAAAACCGGTGCCTTTGCGCATCTGTTCATCGAGCTGTACAACATCTATCCCCACGAGGCCGTGCCCACCGACGGCATCCTCAAGCGCCTGCGCGACGCCACCGGCGTCGACTGGAAATACATCTACGTGCGGTAACGCCTGTGTCTCGTCTCTTTTTGAGATCGCTGTAAATAACGCAAAGGACGCAAAGTAAAAATATTGTATGGAAAATTTTCCATAGAGGTGTGGCCTTATCGTGTAGCCTTCGGCAAGAGCCGGGACAGTCAATTTTATAAAATTATTTCTTCGCGTTCTTCGCATACTCCGCGTTACTTCCACAGACCATCAAAAGAGTGACAGCCCATTGCTTGACACCTGTCGATTCTCGACGCAAACTCAATAGTATGTTTAACACCATTCATTTCGCCAAGATCTCTGCCTGCCCGGTACGCCTGCGTGTCTGGGCAATGGGCCGTGCGTGGCGGAGGGAGAGGGTGTTGTAGCAGTCGTTAAATAAAACAATACCGGATTTTCCAAAAGCCACAGCCTGAAAACTGTGGCTTTTTTCGTTCTGGACGTTGCAAGGGAGAGAAGAATGTCTGTGCCGACAGCCTATATTGGGGTGGTGTTGATCTGGTCGACCACGCCACTGGCGATAAAATGGAGTGGGGAAGGAGCCGGCTTTTTGTTCGGCGTGGCCGCGCGTATGTGGCTCGGGGCGCTGGTCTGTGTCGTCTTGCTGACACTGTTGTCCCGGGGGCTGCCCCGGGAGCCTGCCGCGCTGAAAAGTTACCTGGCCGGCGGGATCGGGGTGTTCGGT